>JAZRXS010000215.1:0-8175 GCA_045600325.1 Prevotella sp. | reverse complement strand
AAAAAAGCGGCAGGGGGCTGCCGCTTAATCAAACATCCGTAAGCAAGAATGTCAAGTATAATGGGATGGTCAACATTCCGTTGACGCGTCCAATGTTATAATCTCCTGCCTTTATGGCATTTCTGACATGATACTTTTCAGGATGATTCAGTACCGTCTTCAGTGATTTTGCGTTGCCTGTTCGTGCTTTGCATTCCAATGGCACACATTCGCCTTTGTACCGCATTACGAAATCAAGTTCTATGCCACCTTCCTTATGGTAATAATATAGTTTTCTTCCCATCTTGCCAAGAATATCCGCTATCAAATTCTCGTAGATAGCTCCTTTATATCCATGCAGATCTCCCTGCAAGATGCTCCACCCTGTGCCTTCTTCAAGCATGGACACAAAGAGACCTGTGTCAGCCATATAAACCTTGAAGCTGTCTGGCAAGGAGTTCCCGTCAAGAGGCAGTTCCGTTATTTGCAGATTATGGCAACGCCTGATAATACCTGCATCCTCTATCCATTGTAGGCTTCCTTCATAATTGCTTGAACGTGCCCCCTTCTTGATGATAGAGTAAGTGAACTTCTTGTTCTCACGTGCCAACTGTGCCGGTATTGACTCAAAACATTCTCGGATACGAGACTTGTATGCAGGAAGAGCATATTTGATCATATCACTCTTGTATGTATCCACGATATTCCGCTGTACTTCCAACACGTTCCCCATATTGTTAGTTTCAAGGAACGTACTAACTGCTTCCGGCATTCCACCTACAACGACATAGCGTAGCAGCAATTCACGCATACGATTGTGGATAGCGTCGTTTATTGGTTCTTCACGTTCCAAACATTGCTTGAGATAATCAAAATGCAAGGGTTGAATGCCGTTAGCCCACAGCCATTCCTCAAAATCCATAGGATACATGTTTACTATCTGCTCAAAGCCAACAGGAATGGACGCTTGCGCTTCCTCTTGCTGTTCTTCTTTTGTTCTGTAACCGTTGACACCAAGCAAAGAACCTGTACATATAACATCATAACGTCCGTCCAACTTGAAGAATTTCAAAGAACTGCGAGCATTTGGACAATTTTGTATCTCATCAAAGATAATACAAGTGTCCCCTTCCACAAATTCTGTTCCGAGAATGCCAGCGGAAATATTCATCGTGATGGTGTTGACATCCAATGCTCCTGCAAAGAATGACTTGTATTCCTTGTGCTCATGGAAATCCAAATACACTACACTTTTGTAGTTCTCATTAGCAAAGGCCTTAACAGAAGAGGTCTTACCACATTGGCGCACTCCTTTTATCACAAGTGGTTTGTGATTACGGTTTGCTTTCCATGTTGCTAACAACTGTTCTATCTTGCGTTTGTACATTCTGCTGGTTTTTAATGGATTATGCACGTTGATTACATTTTTCCACCCGACTTTTCTGATAATACTTACACTTTTCGGGGTGACTTTTTGTGCTTACCATACACTTTTCAGGGCGACTTTTCGCTGCAAAAGTAATCAATATTTTTCAATCTGCCAAATAATTCGGCAAGAAAAACGAAAAAAACATGTCTTCAGTATAGACAAAAAATAATCTAACGTATGATGTTTTTTACTGGAAAATAATGACTTCTGGCATATATCTCTAAGCTTTATAAAATTTTTTGTATACAAAAGTGAAGTGAGTTTGTATACGAAAAATTTTATAAGTGATAGAGTTATGATACAAAACTCCCACTCTAACGACTGCTAACTCATAGCTTTACATATCGTTAGAGTGGGAGTTGTGTTTTCTGAAAACGAACAATTAAAACTTGAAGTCGAGGTTTATGCCCATCATGAACGGTTCGCCTTTCTGTGCGAAGACCATTGTCTGACCGGCTGCTGCGCTTGTGAAGGCGAATGTGGAAGGGCGATAGTTGAGGATGTTGCGTGCCCAGAGAGAAGCCTTGACGATGCCGAAGTCAGCTGTTGCACGAGCGCCAAGCTGTGTGTAGAATGGTTGTGCGAGAGTGTTCTCCTCATCCCAATAGATCTTGCCGCGAGCGGAAGCGTTGAGCTGTACAGAATAGCGGTTCCATTCGTAGCCGATGCTTGCGTTTGCCGTGTGGGCAGGGATGTATGGAACTCGCTTGTCCTCAAGGAATTTCGTGTGAGTGTAGGCGTAGCTTGCATTCCAAACGAGGCGTGGAGATACGAGCTGAGCGTCGAAGTAAGAGGGGAGGGTAGAGCGGTAAGTCTTGCCGGAGAGAGAGACAACGCCGTCGAGGTTGAGCTCTGCACCGCAAGAAGTGCTGTTGCCCACGTTCTTCATCATTCGTCCGTAGCCGTATTCCGTAGCCATGACGGAGAGCTGAAGGTCCTTTACCTCTGAATAGAACACAGCATAGCGGAGGTTCACGCGGTTTGCTGCATTGCCAAACGAGTTCTTTCCACCAAACTCATAGTTCCAGGAAATCTCTGGGTCGTAGCCGATGCGGTCCTCAACCTCAGCGTAAGCCTTGTCGTCATGCTCGAAAGTGACATCACCGGCACGAAGGGCTGCAAGGTTCTGCTGAAGACCATTCTGGAACTCGCCCTGGAGAATGTCTGAGAACATCTGGAAGTTGTAGCCGCCGGCACGATAGCCTTTGGCAGCAGAGAGATAGAAGTCCTTGTATTTGAGAGTGAGCTTAGGGAGAATCTGGTGGAAGGTGTTGCTGAACTTCTTGTTGAATTCGGAAGTAACGGTGCGATCCATCTCCGTGCCCATGAGGTTGATGTTCACATTCGTGATGGAAGAGGTGTTGAAGCGAAGCTCCTGACGGTTGAAGTCGTAGCGCAGACCGAGAGTGGCAGAGAAATCCTTCGTGAAGTCGTAGTGGCTCTCGTGGAAGACGCCGATGTTTGTCATAGGGGTGCGATAGACGCCAGGATTCTGCATCTTTGTGTTTACGATGGTTGCAGCAGACATCGTAGCCATCATGGCTGGAGTGAGCTGTTCCTTCATCTGCTGTGCTACGACTGCCGCCATCTCTGGTGACATTCCCGCCGTAGCTTCCGCAATCTGCTTGGCTACCATGCCCTGGACCATCGGAGTGAGCATACCCATCTTGATGGTGTTGGAAAGGTTGTTGGTGAAATCGCGGTCGAAATATACAGGAGAGATTGCCGTCAGCCATTGCTGTGCAGCATACAAACCGTTGGAAACGAGCCATTTATCTGTGATTCTTCCCTTCAGGTTAAGTTCCTCGGTGAGAGCCTTTCCACGCTGATGCTGGGTGAGGTGCATGAGTTGGCGAGGGGTATAGTCCTGATCCATTCTCATGTCGTCGTTGAGATACTGGAAGGAAGTGGAAGACTGGAGTCGCCAATCGCCCATGTTGTATATAAGGTTTATGCCAGCGTCGGTTGTGGTGCGAGCGTATTTGCCAGTCATGTTCGTGCCTGGACGAGCTATGCTGTCGCCATATACATTGCCGTCAACAGGTGTGGCAAGACCATAGCCGAAGCCGCTTTGCTCAACACGCTGTATGTCGCCGAAGAAAGACAGATGGAGTCTCTCGCTTGGATTCCATGCTATGCGAACCTTTGCGCCACCTTCCTCAAGGTCGTCCGCACGCTCGTTGAGATATGAGTTCCACTGGTAGCCGTTGGTGCCATGATAGAAAGCCTGGACGGAAGCAGCCGCATTCTTGCCGATAGGGAAGAGGAAGCCGCCTTCGAAAGTTCTGCCACCGTGGTTTTCGAAGCCAGCGTGACCAGTGTAGCGAGGTGCTCCGTGCTTTACGGCTTCAAGCGGATTCTGTCCGTCAACGACAATGATGCCACCCTCGGAGTTGAGACCGTAGAGCGTGCCTTGCGGACCGCGAAGCACAGCCATCTTGTTGATGTCATGGAAGTGGCGGTTGAGTCCAGCCTTGAAGAGCAGCGGAATGCCTTCGTAATAGACACCAACGGAAGGGGAGTTTATGCGCGAACCGATGCCACGGATATACATGGAAGATGTAAGACGTGAACCATATTGTGGAATCTCAAGGCTTGGCACATACTGCGCAAGTTCCTGAAGGTCGCGTACATTATTTTTTTTAATGAAAGCACTGTCGAGAAGAGTGTAGCTCACTCCCTGCTCCTCAATGGTCTGGGTGGATTTCGTAGTTCCTGTGACCACCACCTCATCAAGAGTCTTTTCGCTTATGTTGTTTTGCGCAAAGACCCCCTCCGACTCCCCCACAAGGGGAGAGATCCAAAGGGCTGCGAATAGCAATGCGTAATTCGTAATTCTTAATGCAGTATTATTTTTCATCTTTTTACTTTCCATTTTTTTTCGTTTTCCCTTTCTTGGGGAGTGCAAATTTACAAAGATTTGGCGCTATTTCGGGCATTAGTTCAAAAAAAGGAGAATAATTGCGAGATATATCACTATAAATTAGTAATTTTGCAACGCTAAGATTACTTAAAACCTATCAATACAATGAAAAAGTTATCCATTCTACTCATTATCTTCGCAGCCCTTTGGGGCTCTCCCCTTGTGGGGGAGTCGGAGGGGGCTTTTGCGCAGAAGAAAGTTTCCATTCTCGGCGACTCGTATTCCACTTTCAAGGGCTACATCCAGCCTGACGTGAACGAACCTTGGTATCCGTTCAACAACAAGGACAAGAACGGCAAGTATTTGAACGATGTTCGTACGGTAGAGCAGACCTGGTGGCGTGTGTTCCTCGATAACAACAAGGACAAGTATGTGCTTGAGAAGAACAATTCCTACAGTGGCGCTACCATCTCGTGCCATGGCTACAAGGGCAGTGACGGCAAGCCTGAAGACTATTGCTATCGCTCTTACAACACTCGCTGCGTGAACCTCGGCAATCCTGACATCATCCTTATCTTCGGTGCTACCAACGATAGTTGGGCTGGTGCGGAAGTGGGTGAGTATCAGCAAGCTAACTTCACAAAGCAAGACCTCTGGTATTTCCGTCCGGCTATGGCACAGCTGCTCCAGAACATCAGGATGTATTACCCAAAGGCGCAGCTATACTTCATCCTTAACAGTGAACTCCGCGAGGAAATCAATGAGTCTATCTACACTCTCTGCAAGGCTTACAATGTTCCCGTAATCACTCTCCACGACATCGAGAAGCAGGCTGGACATCCTTCCATCAAGGGCATGAAGGCTATAGCAGAGCAAGTGAAGGCAGGGATTGAGAAGTAATAGGCCTCTCCCCTTCCACTACGATTGTAATATGAAAAAGGCACGGCTCAGTGAAGAGTCGTGCCTTTTATAAGGATTGTAAGATTGATAATAGTTGAATTATTCAATTATTATGATATTCAGTTATTAAGATATTCAGATATTCAGTTATTAATTGATGCCCTTGTAGTCGTTTTCAAGGTGATATTCTACCTGTGAAATCTTTGACTTGTAGTTGCGCTCGTTAGCACCGTCAGTGTCAAGTTCCTGTGCCTTCTTGAGGAATCCGAGAGCCTTGTCCCATACTGGCTTGATCTGAGTCTTTGCAGGAGCAGGGATGATGCCTGACTTACCAGCAGCACGTTCCTCAGCTTCTTCTGCGCGACCCATCCAGCACTGGCCGATGAATGCGAGGATACCAGGGTCGTCTGGCTTGAGTTCGTTAGCCTTCTCAAGGTCTGGGAGAGCGTTGTTGAAGTCGTGGATGAGGCAACGGATCTGACCGCGGAAGTAGTAAGCGATATGGTCGTCTGGCATAGCGTCGATACGCTTCTGGCAAATGTCATAGAACTTGTCTGCTTCGTTGAGACCGAGACGGATCATAGCGAGTGTCTGGAAGTTCTGGATGTTTGTAGGATCCTCAATATACATTGCTTCGAGCTTGTCAGCATAAGCTACAGAGTCCTCGTGGTTCTTGAGACCCTTTGCTGCGTAGCTGTTCTTGAAAGTCTGAGCATCCTTGGCAGCTTTCTCGTCCTTTGAAGAGATTGCGATGTCAGCATACTTGTTTACGAAGTCCATGCCCTTGTCCTGCTGAGAACCGTAAACTGCAGTGTAGTATGCAATCTGACCAAGATTCTGCTCGAGTGGAGCCTTCATTTCTGCAGGTACTACGTCAAACATTGGCTCGTTGCGGGTGTCAACGAATGCCTGGAAGTACTTGAGAGTGTTTATGAAATCGCTCTTGTCGTTGAAGAAGATACCACCATTGAGCACATGACCACGGTTATGGAAGAGATCCTTACCGATTTCCTTGAACTTAGGAGCAACCTTGCCCTTGAGGTTAGGGAGTTGGTCGTACTTGTAGCACTCGATACCAGCCATAATTGCGTTGTAAGCAGCGTTGTAGAAGGTCTCGTCTTCAGGAATCTGTGGCTTCTGCATCACCATGTTTTCCTGGTTCTTTGCGACGTGGTCTGTCACCACCTTATTATACATAAGGGCGAGCTTGTTGTAGCACTCAGCCTTCTCTTGGTCTGGCATTGAAGAGAGGTTAGCCTTGATAGCCTGTTCAACTTCTTCTGTAGTCTTCATTTTCTTGACCTGCTTGAAGACGTCCTGAGCAGATGCGCTAACTGCAAATAGTGCAGCGAGAGCAAGGATAGTTAACTTTTTCATAATAGTTTTATAAGGTTTAAGTTTTGTTCTTTTTTTTTGGGGGGGGGACCCAGCGGAAAACCGCTGGGAACTGTGGCTATTAGGCTTCAGGGGCTGATGTTTCTGGAGCTTCAGAGCTTTCAGGAGCTACCGGATTTACCGGGATTTCCTGAGTTTCTGGATTTGCCGGGATTTCCGGTGTTTCCTCCTCTTCGGCGGTATCGACTACGCAGATGTCTGCGATAACGTCGTTGCGCTTCTTGAGTTCTACGAGTTTGACGCCCTGAGTGTTGCGGCCCTTGTCCTCAAAGTCAGAGATCTTGAAGCGGATGGAAACGCCACTCTTATTAATAATGATGAGGTCCTTGTCGTCAGTAACCTTGCGGAAGCCTACGAGATAGCCAGTCTTGTCGGTGATATTGATAGTGCGAACACCCTTGGCACCACGGCTTGTCTGGCGATAGTCAGCGATAACGGAACGCTTTCCGAAGCCGTTTTCAGAGATTACCATTACCGATTCTTCGTCAGGATTGTTTGTTACAACCATGCTTACGATGCGGTCTTCGCCACCTTCGTCGAGAGTCATACCGCGAACACCGGCAGCACCACGACCCATTGCACGAACCTCGTTCTCGTCGAAGCGGACTGCCTTGCCGTGGTAGCTTGCAAGCATTACCTGGCTCTGACCGTCAGTGAGTGCTACGCCGATGAGTTCGTCGTTGTCCTCCTTGAAGTCAAGAGCGATGATACCTGCTGCACGTGGACGAGAGAACTGTTCGAGAGAAACACGCTTAACGATGGCGTTCTTCGTAGCGAAGAAGATGTAGTGGCTATTGATGAACTCTGGATCCTTGATGTCCTTGACAGTGAGGAATGCCTTTACGCTATCGTCAGAATCAATGTTGAGGAAGTTCTGCAGAGCACGACCCTTAGACTGCTTGTTGCCTTCCGGTATCTCGTAGCAGCGAGTCCAGAACACGCGACCTTTGGCAGTGAAGAAGAGCATCCAGTCGTGAGTCATTGCTGGCACGATGTAGCGAGTGAAGTCGGCATCGCGAGTGCTTGCTGCCTTTACGCCAACGCCACCACGGTGCTGCTGCTTGAACTCTGTCTGGTTCATGCGCTTGATATAGCCGAGGTTGCTGATAGTCACTGCGATAGGATCGTTTGGATAGAAGTCTTCTGGGTTGAACTCTTCGCTTGTGAACTTGATCTCTGTGCGACGCTCGTCACCATACTTCTCCTTCACTTCCTGAAGTTCGTCCTTCATGACCTTCTTGCAAAGCTCTGGGTCAGTGGGGATGTTGTTGTAGTATTCGATGAGTCGCTCAAGTTCCTCGTATTCAGCCTTCAGCTCTTCTACACGGAGACCAGTGAGCTGTCCGAGACGCATCTCCACGATAGCCTTTGACTGAATCTCGTCGATGTTGAAGCGAGCTTCGAGAGCACGCTGAGCGTCAGATGGACTCTTAGAAGCGCGGATGATGCGAACAACTTCGTCAATGTTGTTTACTGCGATGAGCAAACCTTCCAAGATGTGAGCACGTTCCTCAGCCTTCTTGAGATCGTACTTTGTGCGGCGGATAGTTACGTCGCGACGGTGCTCTACGAAGTAGTGAACACACTCCTTGAGAGTGAGAAGCTGTGG
>JAZRXS010000214.1:0-3344 GCA_045600325.1 Prevotella sp. | reverse complement strand
TGCTGAGACATAATGACCGCTGTATCTTGCGCCCATGCCGCCGCCCATACCGCCGCCGATGCTTATCACTGTGGCATTGGAAATGGTGAAGGTGCTGTTCTCAAGGTCTATGCCTTCCTCGCTACCCAGAGTGCTTGCTATACCAATCATGACACCGCCCGTAGCAGAAATGCTGCCATTGGAGTCGATGCCGTCCCCCACTCCATTGGAAACGGAGAAGACGCGACCGCCAGACACATTGATAGCCGACGTTGCATTCATTCCGTCGTCGTATGCACTTATCGCCACATTGCCACCCGTAACGCTCAGCGTAGCCTTGCTCTCTATGCCCTCTGCATTGGTTCCAGAGGTGCGCACAAAGATGTTTCCACCAGAAATCACCACATCCTTATCGCCCTTTATTCCCTTTGGCGAAACGGATGTATCGGCACTTGATGACGCATTGCCGCCCCAACTGCCAGGACGCTTATTATTGGAAGATGAAGTGCCATACATATTGCCTGTGGTGAGGATATAGACATCGCCGCCAGCAATATGGATTTCCTGGTCGGAAGAGATACCCTTGCCACCTTGACCAGTGCTCTTAAGGCGAAGTTCTCCACCCGTAACGACAAGCGTGCTATCGGTCTTTATGCAGGCTGCACCCGAAAGGTCTGTTGGATCAGAGGCATCAACACCGCCTTTGGTTATTGCTACTATGCGACCGCCGTCGAAGTTTCCTGCCCCATCGCTCGTAAAAGCTTTCTTGCCGGCAGCTTCCGTCTGGACATTGAACACTCCGCCTTTAACCACGATAGCATCGTTGGCCTTTATGCCATGACCTGCAGAAGAACCAGACATGACCTGAATGGCTATGCCCGGACGAAAGAAAAGCGCGTCATCAGAGGCTATGCCGCTCTTTCCTGCTGAGTTGTTGCAGGCAATCTCGAGCGAACCTTTACCGCTGAATCGCAGGTCGTCCTCACTGAAGAATACGGCCTTCTCGTCTTCTTCATTTATCTTCTGGTAGGCTGCCGAAGCGCCATCAGCCAATATCGACTTGCCTTCAAGTTGCACGAAGCAGTTGCCGTTCTGGACGTTTATTGCAGCACCTTCCGGATTGGTTATAGAAACATCCGAGAGCAGCAACGAGAACTTCTTCTCGCTATATATGCGCAGACTGCCATCCGCAGTAGTTCCATTAACCTTCAACGTCAGACCTTTACTGTGAGCCTTAACCGTTACATCAGCACCATCGGCTGTTATGGTATCACCTTTTACGACATTGTCAATCACTGCCCCACCAGCGGCGAAAGTAATGGTTGTGGTGTTCTTCGCCTCAAAGTTGTTTTCGATGTATTCATTGTAATACGAATCGCTATCGTCGCTTGGCACTGCTTCCGTCTCAGAGAGAGGGCTGCTGTCCATTGCGACATCAAAGCTGCTGAGCGTGCCAAGGTCTATCAGATTGCCTGACATGCTACCATTGCCGCCAAAGCCTCCTTGCCCACCAGGACCGAAGCCAGGTCCACCGCCTTGCTGCCAACCTTCATAGGGATTTTCTGTTGTGCAAGCACAAAGCAACGACAGAAGGGTTACTGCAAATATGCCACATAATTTATGGATTCTCATCTTAGGTAACTATTTAAAATTATTAATACAATCGCAAATGAACACTAAATATTTTTATCTAACGCGAGTTGCACGCTATTGAAATTAAAACGCAAGTTGCACGCTGCTGAAATTAAAACGCGAGTTGCACGCTGTTGAAATTAAAACGCAAGTTGCACAAGTTACACAAGTTTTATTGAGACTAGTGAAACTCGTGAAGCCCGTGTTTTAAAAAGACATACACCTGGACTTGTGTTACTTGCGTCACTTGCGTTTTACTTTTCTTTTGCGCTAAAGACTCGTGTTACTAATGAAACCCGTGTTTAAAATTCAGTCCTAAATCTGCTTGCTTATTTGTGTTACCTTACTTATCGCTTATTATTTTCCAATTGTTCTTTCGTCAATATATTTCTGCACATCGTCCTTGTACATATCGCTGATTGGGAGATAGATGCCATTATCTATTCTGATTCGCATCTTGGAAATCTCCTGTATCTTATTCATATTCACGATATACGATCGATGGATGCGGAGGAAATCAGAAGCAGGAAGTATCTCGGCAAGCTTCTTTATGCTCATGAGGAACATTAGTTTTTCGCCGTTGTCAAGGTGCAGTTGCAGGTATTCGCTCTTCGACTCCACATAGACTATCTGCTTCATGCTGACACGCACGGTGCGGTAATCTGCCTTCACGAAAAGAGTGTCGCCGGAAAGGCTCTGCTCCTTCAGTGCCGCCTGCTCCAGTTCATACTGGTGCCTGACCTTGGCTGCCGACTGCTGGAACTCTGGCATTCCGAAAGGTTTCAGCAGATAGTCGATGGCATTAACCTTGAAGCCCTCCAGAGCGTACTGGCTATAAGCCGTTGTGAACACGATGAGCGGCGGATGTGCCAGCGAGCGAACAAAGTCCAAGCCGTTCAGGTCGGGCATGTTGATATCGACAAAGATGGCATCCACCTCTTCCTCACCCAGCACTTTCATAGCCTCAAAGGCATCCTGACAGGCTGCTACGAGGTGCAGGAATGGTGTCTTCTCTATCATCGTGCGGAGCTGAAGGAGTGCCAACGGCTCGTCGTCTATGGCTAAACATTTTATCATCATGTATCTATTCAAAAGTATTTTTATCAAGAATTAGAGAATTTAAGAATTTCCTTCTGGTTGAGTTCTCTACTTCTTATGAATTCAAAAAGAATTATAAGAACTCAATTAGCTATAATAATTCTCTAATTCACTAATTCTTGATAATAAAAATTGATTACTTACTTCATGATTTTTTCAATTCAAGTGTTACGCGATATTGTTCCGGATTGTCATCCTCTACTTGAAGCTTGTAGTTCCTGTCGTATATTAAATCCAGACGCTTGCGCACATTTTCCAGTCCAATGCCGCCGCTATCGTCGCTTTGTTTCAGCAGATGCCGACTGTTGCAACATTCGAAATGGATTGTCTTGTTGTCGTCATCCACCCCAAGAGCAATGCGGATGAACGACGGCTGCTGATAACTCACGCCGTGCTTGAAGGCATTCTCAATGAAAGTGACAAGCAGCAATGGCGGAATCTGTATGCCATTCGTCACGGTAGGCAACTGACAGACTATCTCCACTTTCTCGCTATAACGCAGTTTCATCAGCGAGAGATACTGCGTTATGAAGTCTATCTCTTGCGACAACAGCACCATGCGGCTATTGCTTTCATAAAGCGTATATCGCATCAATTTAGACAGTTCCACAAGGCTTCGCTTCGCCTTCTCCTGG
>JAZRXS010000213.1:0-41361 GCA_045600325.1 Prevotella sp. | reverse complement strand
ATAGGTTTTCGCCCATCGGCTTGCGGTATATAGTAGTTTTCTGCATGATTCTATCTGATTTCTACTACAAATGTACGACTTTTTACTGAAATATCAAACTAAATATTTAATTATTAATAAGTTAATTTATAGAACATCCCTTTACTATATTTTCTTTAAAACTACTATTTATGATGTTATTCATCAAATCACTCACACTACTATGATTATAGTTTCCACCATTTCTAAGAAATAATTGAAACAAAATATTATTTCTTTTCTCATTAAGAGTCTCATATAGATTCTTGACTAGTATATTATGATTAAGACCTGAAAATTTTGCCCACCCTAATTTAGGCAAAAATTGAGTCCATAGATTCAAATAATTATTCTTAATGACATCATCTAAATCATCATAACGAGGAACAAACGAACAAAGTTCTTCTATGTATTCTTTTATACTAGACTCTACAAATTGCTCGAATATTCCATACAAAAAGATCACATTTGAAGTATAATTCATTTGCTTTTCTTTCGTACGATATGTATTGTACACTCCTAGAAATGCTTTTTCTTTACCTGTCTTATCTGCATTAGTTTTTAGATCCAGTTCTCTCACATGTTCTTCCTGAAGTTTAATTATCTCTATATGTTTCAGAATGAAATGGACTTCTGCACTAAACAAGTCAAAAGAATCACTAATCATGATATTTTGAAAAAAGGGCCATTAATTTTGAAATTCGTTCTTCAACATTCTTTCGTGTTGTATTTCTACCATTAATCATATCATCATCACTCAAAAACAGTTCAATTGTATCCTGAATAATGTTGTCCTTATTTTTTATCAAAACAAGTGAATTATTTATGTTTGAAGCCAAAGACGCCATGACACAATCATAAACAAACAATTGAGGTTTTTTACTCCAGAAATATCGGCCTGTTTTTTTGTTCTCTTTATACACACAAAATGTGTACTCGCCATAGATAGAAAAAGCCAAACTAATGGTTGCTTCAAAAAGTTCTTGATAATTATTCACAATGTCAGAAGGTGCATTCGACATAATCGCTTCAAATTGATCTAAATACTTTCTCAAAGGGCAATTCCCCCACAATTGTTTACAAAGTCTAACAGCAAAAAACCTTAATACAGTTTCAGCATCCTTCATTGTTTGAAACATTCGGTTTTCTCTAAGTTCTGCACTAATTATATCATTGGCTAAATCTTCTTCATCTGTCTTTAACGGAATATCAAAAATCTCACAGAATATTTCATTTCTTGCCGCAATTTGAAGCATTTGATTAAACTCACTTTTATATTGAGCATTTCTATATTCTTGGTCCTCCAACTTTGCACCACCACTATTTATTCTAGAAAAAACCATTTGTTTTAATGCCAAAGCCTCTTTTTCTGACTTGGCAGTTTCTTTAAGTAGAATTATTGATGATATGTATCTTCTATCAATACCTTTTTTAATTTGACTCGGCAACTGTGAATAGGTTCTTCCATTTAATTCTGGCCATTCTTCTAAACCTTCCAAAGGATACTCATCACAATAATATTCCTTTATTGCTGTAAGACGTTGAAGACCATCCATTACTTCGTAATTGGAAAACTCCTTTTCATACAAAAAGATTGGAGGTATAGGCACATTCATTATAAATGATTCAATCAATCTAGACTGTTTCTCGCGATTCCATCTATGCCGCCTCTGGAAATCAGGATGGAGCTCATAATCCGGATTAATAACCATATCTTTTATTGATGGCAAAGGGTATCTAGCTTGCTCTGTGACAATGCGTATATCCCCTTTTATATATTTCTGATTAATATCAGAATCAGTCATAATACCTTTTATTGAGTTTCCTTGAAGAGGTACTTTCTGCAAAAAAAGTTGGGATTCAAATTCTTGTATCTGTTCTAGCATAGTATAATTTGTTTTTTAAGGGGGGGGGGGGGGGTAAAAGGCTCACGGGGACAGGTTATTCGCATTTGTGCTCATCAAGCTAAAGCAGTCCGTGATCCACTTCCTTCGAGGACCTCAGAGGACAGGGGACAGGTCATTGTACCGCTGATTTATCGTTTAAGTGACTAATGATATTCTTCCCTATTCCTGTCAGCCGGTTTAGCTGACGTACTCCGGCTCCAAAGTTAAGCATATTTATCAGAATCGCGTCTCGCTCCCGAATTGCCAAATGTTGTAGAAGCTGGAGGGACGTGGTCCGTAACTCACCTGTGAACTTTACTTTATTGTGATGTTTATAGTTTCTTTCTGTTCCTAGGCTCTCCGGGGCTATACTTGCGAAAGGATAAGGGCTTTGGAGAGTCCCATCTTATCGAAAGCGAAGAGACGTTTGCCTAGACCCTTGAGACTGGCACCAAAATGATAGACATCGTCATCGATGATGAGAAAGCGGTCATGAAAGTCGGTTCGGTACTTGCGAACTTCGATGTGTCGTGTAGTTCCGTATTCGCTTTCATGATCGGCTTGGAAGGACTGTATGCGCGGGCCTACGCTATCGGTATAGATGGTGGCTTGTACGCCTGAGGCGCGTGTTTCAAGTATGTGGAAGGTGTCGGCTCCTACATAACCATCGATGAGGATTACTTCGGTTGTGGCACTCTTGATCAGGGCCTCAGCTACTTGCCGACCTTCTAGCAAGTGTCCTTCGAAGACGACTCCCTCGTGTGGTGGTTGATTTGTACGAACGAAGAAATTTATCTGCTGCTCGTGTTGCTGGAGGGTTTGCTCGATAGTGGTGAAGCGACTATCGATTCGCTCCTGAAGGGCTATGAGTTGGTGATTGACGGTGTAGCCTTGGAGTAGGTATTGCTTGAGTACATTGTTTGCCCATGTGCGAAAGAGGATACCTTGGCGAGTATTGACACGGAATCCAACGGATATGATGGTGTCAAGGTTGTAGAACTCAATCTTGCGTCTGACCTTGCGGTTGCCTTCTGTTTGAACTAGTTCCAAAATGGAACTTGTTGCCTCTCGGTTCAACTCTCCTGTTTCGTATATATTCTTGATGTGTTTGGTGATAGCCTGACGGTTAGTTCCAAAGAGTTGCCCCATCTGTGCTTGTGAAAGCCAGACAGAATCGTGCTCTACTCGAACTTCTATGCGAATATTATCATCGGGTTGGTAGAGGACAACCTCTGCTTCGGTTATGGGGATTATATCGTTTGCCATAATTGTTAGATTTTATTTGGAGGACAGGGGACAGGTCATTGTACCGCTGATTTATCGTTTAAGCGACTAATGATATTCTTCCCTATTCCTGTCAGCCGGTTTAGCTGACGTACTCCGACTCCAAGGGTAAGCATATTTATCAGAATCGCGTCTCGCTCCCGAATTGCCAACTGTTGTAGAAGCAAGAGGAACGGGGTCCGTAACTCATTTTGCACGTTGGATGATATTTCGTCCTATTCCTATGATTCTATGTAGTTGTTTGATCGATGCTCCTCGTTGTTTGAGTGATACGAAGAGAGCGTTCTGAGGTGGTTAGAGGTCGCCTGACCAGCCATGGCCGAGATCCCAGTGGTAGTCGTAAACAAACTCAAAGTATGGGAGCGCGAACTCTTGCTCAATCATTTGTGTAAGTTCGGCTTCGATAGGCTTTGCCCACTGACCGACAAAGACGATGAACTTGTTGATGTTCCAAGCTACTCGACCACGGGGGATTTGTGTGTAGTCGCCCATGAACTTTGTTTGTTTGCCAGTGGCTTGTGCATGGAAATATTCCTTTGCCCATACTTGACGATGAAGATGGGGATAATTGATAAAAGGAAGACCTTTGTCGGCTGCCTCTTCTACTTGCTTTGGGGTAAGTTCCTGCTTGCGCACACCAAAGAAGGTGTGGTCGTTTGGATCGAACCAGAATATGCCTACTTGAGGCATTGGTTCGTCAAGGGCGCGCATTGCGTCCATCTGCTGCTGTATCTCTTTTTCCGACATATTATCAGTTTTTAAGATTCTTAGAGGCATAGGGGCACGGTAAAGCCACCTGTGAATTTTACTTTATTGTGATGGTTATGATTTATTTATGTGAGAGAACGAGGAGTATCACATACACCCATCAAAATGTATTCTTCGGTACACTTTTGTTTTTTTCAGATGTATCTTGAGGCATATATTTCTTCATCGTTTTATCAGAAGTCCTTTGTCCTTCAAATCTGATTTCAAATGATTCAAGACTTCTGTTTCTGTATGATTGAAAAGCGCCTTTATAGATTCCTTTTGTGCATCATCCATAAATGACATTTGGTCCATGAGGAGGGAAAATACAGATTTATCGCCATCAAGTACTGTGTCAAGAATTTGTTCAGAAATGGGACGACATATTCCGTTCTGATTATTCTGACGCCACACATTATACTCGTTGTATGCAAGATTTGCATTTAAGCATTTGATGATATCAGATATTTGCTGCATTTGTTTCATTGGAGTATTCATGATAAAACTAAATATGGATTATCCGGAGGCACTGAATCTGCACCTAAGATCCTTGAAAGCAATTATTATTCATCAAATATTCCTGTGGTAAATTCTTTGTAGGTTGGTATTGCAAGATCAAAAAGAGTTTTCTTTAGTTCAAGAATCTCTGGCTCCTCTACAGCACCCTCTACAAGTTTGCCATCATGCCAAGTGTATATACCTGCATGTCCATCTATGCTATTTATGTCTGCCAGCACTTTTAGTTTAATTCTTTCAATATTAATATTTCGTACATCTGATGTCAATAGAAGTGTATATCCTTTTAATTTCTTTAGTTTATTGGGATAGAATGTTTTTTTTTGCATGTTCTACGGCATCGGGTGAGATTCCAACTCGTGTTAATGACAAATAATCCTCTGGTGGCGGAATATTTCGTAATTGAAATGTATTATAGCTCCATTCTTCAAGTTGAGAATCGTAGTGAATTAAAAAGAAGTATCGTCTCAGCAACTCATCATCACCAACGGTGTCTATAAAATTCACAATCTCTTCATGCATACTCTAAACTATTTTTTCCAATAAATTTTCTATTGCAGAAAAAGAGAATGGTTCCTTTCCAATAATATGTATTCTATCATCTTTCTTAAGACTATATGATATCATATTATAACCTATACTAATTACTGCAGATATGTTGTCATTTCTCTTATATTCCATAGAAAGAGTACCATTATTGTTGGGAAAGATATTCCAACCGTTTAATAAAGAATCTTTTATATCCACAAGGATACACTTCATATTTTTTATAGCATCCTGACCTATAGGCATCATGTCATCTTCATCCGCACAAAGGCTGATTATGTCACGAAGTCTTCTCTGTAATCTTACACTTTCATTAGCTATCGCTATTCTTTGGGAAGAATTAAATTTCCACTCAACTTGCGGACAATTTATTCTCTCTTTGCAGATATTATTAATAGCAAGTGACTGAGAAGGCTGCAAGAATGCTAATAATAGAACCGTAAAGCTTGAAACAATGGGTGAAATATTATTTGATTTTCCATCAATTAACTTACTGGTAGTATCTTTGTGGAAGCTAAATTGGTTATTATCCATTGTCTTTCCTCCTCATTTCATCTAAAACCTTTTTTGAGACTGCGGTTCTCCAATAATTGTAGGATTGTTTTTCTAGCATCTCAAACAATCCTATAAAGTTGGCGATCCCCTCGTTATTATATGGAACTCCTGCTATTATCGTAAAATCCAAAGCAAGAGTATCAATATCGCTAACCGAAAAGGCAACTTTTGAGTACACAATAGTTTCTGCCTCTTTGTAAAGAAGTTCCTCATCAGTTGCAAAATCACGAGTGAAGAAAAAGTTTAATGCTTGTTTCTTTTCTGTTTCGTTCTCTGTAAAGTTATAGAGTAAATATCTATTAATATACATTGTAGATATTGTTGTGATTCCAACATTTATTTTTTTGGAGATAGCTCCAAATACCTCACTAACAATCTTAAGTCTGTCAACAGAATTTTTCATATCATGCTCAAAGCAGATTGTTAACGAGTTATCATTGTACAACACATAAATGTTTCGGCCTTTATCAGCGTAAACAGACTCATCTACTTTCATATATCCAAAATTAGACATTATATCTGTTATCGCCTCAAATTTAGATAAAGAGCCATCCAACAACTGCTCTTTCATGTGTAATAAGAGCTGTTCGTCACTGAGGTATTCTCTCCAGGATGTGAATTCAGGGCTGACTGAGGACGTTGAGGATGTGGGCTTTGACTCCTGGATCGTTGATGAGGGCGAAGGAGAACCATCGTTTGCCTAGGTCTTTGAGGCTGGCTCCGAAGTTGTAGAGTTGGTCATCGAGTATGAGCCAACGATCATGGGAGAGCTCAAAGGTGTGGAGCTGGCAGTGGATGGTGGGGTGTTGTGTATGGAAGCGCGTGAAGGCGGACTGCATGGTAGCGGTCTGGTGGATGTGCTTGACGTAACAATCGATGGTGGCTGTTGGGGATTTGTCGTGGAAGAGTTTGAGGATGCGGGCATCGACATAATCGTCGATGAGGATGATGCGGGTTTGGGCTTTTTCTACTAACTCTTCTAGGAGGGCAAGGGCGTCAAACATCTGGTTGTCGAAGAAGACGCCTTGGAGAACTCGGGTGGAACCATCATCAAGTCGATCCATGATCTGGTCAAAGCGTTCGCCTATGGCTCGGAATTCTTGTTTGGTTTCAAGACGATAGGCTTCAAGGGACTCTATGCGCTGGAAGAGGCCTGCGTTCTGGGTGATGTATCTGCGCATGGCAACGAATGCGCGCTGGATACGAACGCTGATGAGTGCTGCCGTCTCACTCTTGAGGACACTGGAGAGCTGTCCAACGCCTTCTTCGGTGAATACGTATGGCATGCGTCTAACTCCCATCTTTATCCATCCTGTAATTTCGTCATCGTATTTGGAGGTGACATTTTGGCACCTTAAACTTTCATCATCGGATTTGGAGGTTCCGTTTTGGTACTTCCAATCTTGATGCGAAAGGATGACTTGTGGCTTTATTGATTCCCATTCTTCCTTGGTGAGTTGGAACATGAAATCCTCGGGGAAACGCGTGGGATTGCGTTTCACCTGTCGGTTGAGGTGTTTTGTTTCTACGTGATAGAGCATAGCCAAATCACGGTCGAGCATCACTTGTACGCCCCTAACGGTGTAGATGAGTGACTCGATCTGCTGCTGGGGTATGATCTCAGTTGGTGTTATGGGTATTATTTCTTTTGGCATATATGCTGTTGTTATGTTGTTTACTGGGGACAGGGGACGGTTCACTTCATTCTCGTTAACCATACGACAGCATTTAAATAAACTTTATGTTTTTGTGGGCAGCGAGGATTTGAACCCCTCACTTTACAGTGGAAGCAGTTTCTCTGTATATCATTTTAATTAATAGTTGCTTATCTAATTGCCTTTGCTAACACTGCCCAGAACCGCTCCAGCCCACTCAAAGATAATTCGATAAAAGAGATTCTTATTTTCCATATTATTTAATTTTTCTACTAAGTTAAAAACACTAATACATCCAGTTAAGAATGTAAAAGGATGCAAAGCAGAATAACCAAACAACAAGACAAGTACTTTATTAATTATTGATACAAAGCATTATTGATTTACCACAATGAGACCATCAGGGACAGATTCGGCGGTCTCCAGAGATTTTTCGTCAGTCATTATTCCGCGATCGGAATCAGTATTCCAAATACTTTGCATACTCATCTTCTTGCACATACGTCAGCCACTCTTAATCTTCCGGTTCATACTCGCATGACATGTTAGCTGCTTGCATCTGCTTGTATAGTATCTGCAGGTACTGATCATTGGCTGCACTCGTTGCCTTATACACCACCGAATAACTCACTCCTGTCAGACGATTTAACTCCTTCGACCCTTTCGACAGGCTCAGGACATGCGCAAGTTCAGGATAAATTCTGTACTCCGGCGCCCAAATTAAACACATTTATCAAGACAGCGTCCAGCTCCCGAGTAGCCAACAGCTGTAGATGGTAGCATCAATACGCCATACTGCTCTTTAATGGAGGGCCAGGTGACTGTTCTCCGACTCATTTTGCACGTAGAATGATATTTCGTCCAATTTCGGGTTATTCTATGTTAGAGGTCGCCTGACCAGCCATGACCTAAATCCCAGTGGATGTCACAGATAAATTCAAAGTATGGGAGGGCGAACTCTTGCTCAATCATTTGTGCGAGTTCTGTTTCGACAAGGTATATCTTTGTCAGACATATTTTTGAAGGGTGACAAGGGAAAGAGGGTTACATTCTCCTAATCCCCCCACGATTCCCAGGTTTGAGGATTCCGGGATAATGAGTGAGCTTGTGATTCTCCATTGTGCCGACGATTGTTATTATGTCGAACCTGATGTTTGGGAAGAAATGACCTGTGGAACGTGCGAAGGCAAAGGCGGAGCCGATGATGTTCTTTTCTTTTTTCAGTGTAACGGATTGTAATGCTGTCGTCACGTTTTCGCGGTGTCTTGTCTTCACTTCGACTATTATCAGAACGTCTTCCTTATTGTCATAGGCTACGATGTCGAGATCCTTGTGTCCATTATGCCAGTCGCGTGCCATGATGGAATAGCCTTGCTGACGAAGATATTCTTCTGCTCTATCCTCTCCCCATCGTCCGAAATCATTGTGAGCTGCCATCGTGATATTTTGCTAATAGTGGTTATTTTTTACCTTTTGCTTTTTTTGCCTCCATTTCAAGTTGTGATATGTAGGCTTGTTCTACAGGGGAGAGTGTACGTTGTTGGTATTTGCGGTATTCGGCCAGGGCTTTTGCACGAGCCTGTTGAGCAGAAATGACGATAGAGGACTTTCTCGGATGAGCGTATATCCTTGATGGTATTGAGAAGTTCGTACCAATACTGTCCGCCTCCGTTGCCTTTGAGGCGTTCGGGATCGATATCAAAGCCCTTCACTATATAGTTCTTTAGGCGTTCTATTGCCCACTGACGGAAAAGTGTACCTTGCTTTGAACGAACGCGAAACCCCACGGCAAGGATGGCATCTAGGTTGTAGAAACGAGTTAGATTTTCCTGCGTTTTGCCATCAATGGCTCCATGTTGAGTGGTTGTTCGGTTTTCCCGAACAACCACTTGTGGGTCTAGTTCTCCATCCTCGAAGATATGCGTAAGATGCTCACTTATTGTAGATTTTGCTTTACCATATAAAAGACATATCTGCTGTTGCGTGAGCCAGACGGTATCGGCATCTATCTGCACATCAATATTTACCTTACCATCAGCTGTGGTATAAATGACAATATGACTATCATTGCCAGAAACGGATTGTATATTGTTATTGGCGCTTGCCATATATTACATCTAAAATTCACAAAGGAAACCTTGGTCGAGGATATCTCAATCCAATTGCTTGAATTTCTTATGAGAAGTAAAGGCCGAATCGTTATCGTAATAGTGGATGTGTAGATCGTAAAATACAGAGAGGTAAGGTTAAAATTTTTCTGCATTTTTACTCACAATAGTCTTCGCAAATAACTTCTGCAAAGTCGGTATCGAAGTAATCAGGATCAAAGTCGTCGGTCATGTCGTACCAATCTAGTCGGTCTTCCTCTTCATCTGAGAGTTTCTTGCCTGATTCCTTCTTGGCATATAGTTCCAACAAACTCTGGTAGCCCCAGATGCCGCCGCAATCTTCTGGTGGACACTCGCGGGCTCCTTTGACGAAGGACACAAGTGGTTCGCCTTCTTTGTATTCGCCTATAGATGAAAGCTTTACCTCATGAAGCCATGAGTCGCCAAAATCATATTCCCATTCTATAGACTTGCCCTTTTCATTAAGTAGGTCGGAAATGGTATAATCCTCTTGATTATAGTTTCTAGCAGGACCGAATAGAACGGGCATCTCATGCTCACGCTGATATGCTGGAGCATAGTATCTATCGTATTTGCGAAACTGATTGAGGTGTTCGTTCATCCAACCCATTAGTTCAAGAAGAAGCTCAGAGAGATGTCTTAAAGAGATGTTTGAAGGTACATTGAATTTACGATAGATAGCTGGCTTGATGCCTTTGAGTGTAACACGGAGAGTGTACTTTTGTACATTGCCGCGAGAAAGGAATGGAGTATAATCGTATTCTGTGTCTTTTTCTTCCTGGTCATCTTCGTCCACCGTATCGTCAAGCTGCAGAAGATCTTTCAGGAAGTTTTCTCTTTCGTCTTCGGGAACAATAGCTGCCAAATTCAGGAATTCTTGCATGAGGTCTTTTTCTTCTTCGGACATCTGCTCAAATTCTTCAGCGAAAGCGAGTAATTCCTCCTTCTGCTCTGGAGTCATGCGCGAGATTGCTTGAAGAGCTTCAATCTGTTGCTCTTCAGTTATTTCTGCTTCAGGATGAAGCGACACAATTTTTGCCATATTTTATTAAAGGGATTTCGTTTAGAGAACTTTAGCTACGTAAGGGCGCTTCTGCTTGTCTTTGCCTCGTTTGAGGTAAATGAGAGCTTGGAGGGTTTGGCCTACAGTTAGGCCCGATACATCGGGAACGGTAGCTTGGTTAGGGACAGGGGAAACGGAAGTAAGGTTGAGATAGCCGGAAGTGAAGCTTGGGCTTGTCTCGCCTTGCGATAGTTGGAGGGGAGAGAGCTGTTCGGTGATTGGGGCTTCCTTGTTTACCAGTTCCCATGCGGCATAGCCTTTTTCCTTGTTTATAGAGGTTATGCGGATGGAACGGAGGATGGATTGAGCATCAGATGAATCTGAGGGAACGGTGGCGATGAGGATGGCGGTCTTGAACTTCGAGGCTTGTGGGATTATTGGGATGAAGCGGACGAAGTTGCCTTCCTTTTCACGAGAGAAGCGCTGGACAGGTGCCACAAAATGGCGGGAGTAACTGTCATAGACATGCATGTGGGAATGCTCTGTGTCAATATGCTCAATGTAGCCGATTTCTGTTGGGAAGATGTCTGAGGCGTGCTGGGTGCTTAGGCAAGAGGAGAGGATGGCGCTCGCATTCTTTGTACCCGATGTAGAAGCATCGGGAACGGTAGCTTGGACCAAAGCGGACGCTTTGGGAACGGAGGCTAAGTCAGGAGCGGTGACTTTGGGAACGGGGGCTACATCTGGAGCGATGCCTTTGGAGCGGAGGAGAACGTCGTAGAGTTGTCCGATGTTAACATAATGACGTTTGCCTTCTGGCAGCGGATGAAGGGGAGATGGTTGGAGTGAATGTGAGATGCACTCTATCTCCATGCCTTCCACAGACGTAAGTGTAACGAATGTATATTTGCGTCCATCCTTGCCGGTGGCTTGCTTTATGCGTGTGACAAGCATCGGGAGGATAGAGAGCCCGTGTGATGCGAGAAGTGCGCCAAAGCCTGATGTCTGCAAGAGTTGCCTATCCTCTGGATGGAGTAGAAGTGATTGAGCGAGGGTTCTAATTGTTCGCTCCTCCAAGGAAAGGAATACCTTGCCGTCAGCAGACTTCTGATTTATCTTGTCTTCTGGTCGCAAGTTCTCCAAGCCCCACATCTTGAGGAACGTTGCGAAATGGAATTCAGGATATGTCTGAGCTACTTTCAAAGCTGCCGCAAGGAGTGCCGAATGGAACTTCGATGGTCGAGCCAAAGGGAGCTTGATGCAGTCTGCAAGCAGCTGTCGTGCAGTTACAGAATCTATCTCTGACAAATTCTGGAGGATCGCCTTAACGAAAGTCCAGCCATAATCAGAGAGCACCTGGGTATCATCCGTAGAAATCTCAGAGAAGAGTTTTCGGGCAGTAGCAAGTTTTGAGCTAAGACTTTCAGACATATTACACGGAAATTTCAATGCAGAAGCAAGAACCCATTAAGCAAAAATGCAACAGTTTATTTCCTTAAGCCATAGGATAAAACGTTATGGTTCAAGGTGTTACGCTTTTTGCTACGCAAAAGGGATGATGTGTATGGGCACTTCATACCTAATATAATCGTGGCAAAGTTAGTGATAATTGTTTATTTATCAAAATTTTAGGGAAGGAAAATGCAAGGAAAGGGGAGAAAATTGGAGTTAGAGTAGGTTTTGAAGAAATAAAAAGCCCAGCCAAAGATGGCTGGGAGCAGTAGGGGGATAAGAGGGAGAACCAGCCATTTCTGGCTGGGAACTGTGGCTTGGGAAGGGATTAGAAGAGATAGAAATCAAGGGCATCCTCGATTTCTTCCTTGGTGGCAGTTTGGTTGATGCGAATGTCGCCGACGTTGCCAAGAAGAGTGAAGTTGATGGAAGAACTTGAAGTATTCTTCTTGTCGTGAGTCATAAGTTCGAGGAGTTCCGGGTAATCATCGCAAGTGATGCCCAGTTTCCCATAGTTTTCCTTTATGAAAGAAGCCACCTGGTGGAGCGTTTCCGTAGGAAAATCGCACTTCTTTGCGCTGAGATAGAGTTCGCATATCAAGCCCCATGCCACGGCATAGCCATGAAGTACTGAGCAGTTGTGGCGCATTGCCCAGCTCTCAAAGGCGTGACCGAAGGTATGACCGAGGTTCAAAGCCTTGCGGATGCCCTTCTCGTGAGGGTCTTCCGTTACGACTTTCTGCTTCACAGCTATGCTCTCTGCCACCATGTTCTGAAGCTTGCCATAAGCCCCCTCCGACTCCCCCGAACGGGGGAGAGCGTCAAAGTCAAAGCCGAGGTGCTCGGAGAGCATCTCCTTGTCCTTAAGAAGGGCATGTTTCAGCATCTCAGCATAGCCGGAAAGAATATTGTCGCTATCAAGTGTTTTGAGGAATTCGCTTGAAATAATCACTGTATCTGCATCGCAGAAAGCACCAATTTCATTCTTGTAACCGCAGAAATTGATGCCGGTCTTACCACCTACAGACGCATCCACCTGTGACAGAAGCGTGGTAGGAATATTGATGAAGTTTACGCCGCGCTTGAAAGATGCCGCTGCGAAGCCACCAAGGTCGGTGACCATACCACCCGCAATGTTTATCAAGAGCGAATGACGTGTGGCACCTCCCTTCGACATTGCCTCCCAAACAGAGGCGATGCTCTCTATCGTCTTGTTGTCGTCGCCAGCTGGGATTACTATGAGTTGGGCGTTTATCTCTCCGAAAAGACAGATGCGGCTGTCAGCCAAACGCTCTACATGCAACGTGTCAAGGCATAGCTGCGCCGTTGTCTCATCGCAAAGGATGAAGGTCTTATCATGCTCACAAGCATTGTAAGCATCCAGAATATCTTTCTGGAGATTCTGTGAAATTACTACTTTCTGCATACCAAATAATTATCTGCTCATATCGAAGCCCATACGAACGCCGTCGTAATTTGTGCTAAGATCGCCAATACCCTGGAGTGTAGCATTGCCACTAACGGAAGCCACTGTCTGGAGAACGGTGAGAAGCTTCTTTGACTCGAAGAGGATGCTCATGCCGGAAGTACTCGCCTTCACGTTTGGAGTGAGGGTGAAGAGGAGAGTCTTCATGGTAAGCTCTGTAGTCTTCTCGTTGTAGCTCCACTGACCGCTAACAGATGTGCCAAGGAGTTTGCCAGAGAATGTATGGTCAGCATTGAACTGGAAGTAAGTGTTGCTGCTCTTGATGCCTACACCGTTATAGTAAGAAGCAAGTTTTTCCTTGATCTGAGAGGCAACAATCTCACCGCCAGCCTTTGCAAGGAGCTTATCGCTTGTGAAGGCAACACCTGGCTGCTTGTATTTCCACGTGCCGACAATGCTTTGTTCCGTCATCTTATCAAGTCCGATAACACTACCAAGGATATTGCCGAGAGCGTCACCATTGGTAACGGCACCGATGACCCCGCCAATAATACCGCCACCATTGTTGGATGTAGTTGTTGTACCTGTCTGACCGTTTGTAGCACCATTTGTAAGGATAGCGCCAGCCACCTGACCGAGAGTGCCAAGACCTGTTGAGCCGCAAGAAGCACAAACGAGTGCCACGGCAACAGCAGCAATAATTGATTTGATTGTTGATTTCATGAGCTTTTGCTTTTGTTTTGTGTGCAAAATTATAAAAAAGTTTTAAAAAATTCCCAGAAATGCCGTTTTTATGGATTAAATTTCTAATTTTGTCCGCAGAAATCAAACTTTACGATTATGAAAAAGAACGTTTCACGAATATTTTTAGGCATGCTGCTCGTTGCCTCTATGAGTAGCTGCAGCGCAGAGTATCGTACTCTTTCACGCATGGAAAAACTCACAAACCGTGTGGAAAACAATGGTTATCGCTACACTGTCGAGGACTGGAGGGGCGTGCTTGAGGACTACAAGGACATAGAAAAGCAAGCCAAGAAATGCAGCTTCACCCAGGACGAACGTGAGAGAATGGGCGAGATGGAAGGTCGTGCCATGGCAAGTTTCGCAAAGTGGACTGCCGACAAGGCAGCTGGCATCTACAAGCAGGGCAAGGGAATCCTGAATGGAATCCTTGAGGGGCTTGGCTTGGGCAATTAGTCAGTCACCTTATAAGCAATAGATAACCACCTTATAAAAAAGATTCGGGCGAACATCCAACCATGTTCACCCGAATCTTTTTTTGTTATATCCTTATGCCAATCAGACGTTCTGGAAGAGGGCAAAGCCTATAATGATCAATGCACAGACAGCAACCGAGAAGATTATTGGCGTGTCGAAATGCAGCATCATATTCAACTCTCCGATGGACTTGTTTTGTTTTACCGTGAGGTATTTTCTATAGCCAATAATGCCAAGCACTGTATAGCATATTGTAGCCACCAGACAATGGTATATTATAAATGGCAATGGTACCGCTATGCTAAAGAACAAGTCTAACAGCATTACGATGGAAACGAAAATAGGAGCCGCGCAAGATACCCAGTTGAAAATGGATATGAAGCGCATAGAACGCCTAACACCTCTTCTGTCGCCCTTCTTTACCTTGGCATTGAATAGTGGTACTACAATAAATGGGAAAATAAAAGAGACGCATCCAAAAAGAAGAACCTTTCTCAATGGAATAAGTGCTGCCAGTGGATATATCAATTGCACGTATGAAATGACGAACGCGTAAATGGTTATCAAAATCAAGAAAGCAGATACCACCGTTGCTTTCGTATATGTAGGAACCGGGTTAACGCTGATTGTCTTGTCGTCTTCACCTTTTTCTTCAGCTTTCTTCACGCCTGCAGACGCAGCACGACGCTTGAAGTATTCTTCCTTTTCCTTTTCCTTTGCAGAGTCAACAGGAGTCTGCTCGTTAGCAGCATTCACTGGCTGTGCTGAGACAGTAATGGACACCGGTGTGCCACAATGCTCACAGAAAGAACTTGTATGTCGGATTTCACCTCCGCACTTAGGACATCTTAGAATGTTGTCTGCCATAAATAATATAACTCAGTAATTTAATAATTTAATAACCCCATTAGTTATCTTTCCTCGTCTGGGTGAGCAAGATAGTATGCACGGAGAGCAGTGGATGTAACCTTGATGAAACCCTTTGCATCTTCTGAAGACCAAGCCTTTGCAGTCTCGCCATACTCACCGAGCTTATTCTTTACAAGGTCGTTTGGAGAGTCAACGCCGACAGTCTCGAAGCCGAGAGGACGTAGCTGGAGAGTAACTTCACCAGTGACGTTGCGCTGTGAACTTGCGAGCATAGCCTCGATATCCGGCATTACCGGCTCAAGATACTGGCTCTCGTGGAGGAACATTCCGTACCAGTTGGCTACCTGATCCTTCCAGTACTGCTGCCACTTAGAGAGTGTATATTTCTCAAGGAAGCGGTGAGCGCCGATGATAAGCATTGGAGCTGCTGCCTCGAAGCCTACACGACCCTTGATACCAATGATAGTATCGCCTACGTGGCAGTCGCGACCGATACCGTAAGCGGCACCAATCTTCTCAACTTCCTGGATAGCCTTGATCTTATCGTCGTACTTAACGCCGTTTACAGAACAGATCTCACCCTTCTCGAAGCCGAGAGTGAGAGTCTCTGTGCCTTCTTTTGTTACGTGCTTGAGATATGCTGACTCAGGGAGTCCCTGCTTTGAATCGAGGATTTCACCACCGCAGATAGATGTTCCCCAGATACCTACGTTGTAAGAATACTTGAGCTTTGTGAAGTCAGCGAAATAGCCGTTTGCGTTGAGATAGTCAACTTCCTCCTGACGAGAGAGGTTGCGGTCGCGTGTGAGAGTGATGATTTCCACACCTGGAGCCATGACAAGGAAAGTCATGTCGAAGCGGATCTGGTCGTTTCCGGCACCTGTAGAACCATGAGCAATGGCGTCTGCACCAATCTCCTTTGCATAGCGAGCGATGGCGATAGCCTGGAAGATGCGCTCAGAAGAAACTGATATTGGGTAGCAGTTGTTGCGGAGTACGTTACCATAAACCATGTAGCGGAGTGACTTGTCGTAATACTCCTGTGTAACATCGAGCGTAACATACTTAACAGCACCGAGCTTATAGGCATTCTCCTCATTAGCCTTCAGCTGTTCTTCGGAGAAACCACCAGTGTTGGCACATGCTGCATACACCTCGTATCCCATCTCCTTTGTGAGATACATTACATTGTAACTTGTATCGAGACCGCCGGAAAAAGCGACTACAACTTTCTTCTTTGACATATTATTGGATTTATGATTTTCGATTTATGATTTATGGATTTTCTTTAAGCGACTCCATGGAGAACTTAAGTGTCTGTTCCTCACCATGCTGCTTGGCAGGATCGAAGAGCATTGCGGTGCAGATGCAGTACTTTCTGCCAGTGCGATGGAGCACATCGACATTGCAACAGCCTTCGCAACCGCGCCAGAAAGCCTCGTCGTCGGTGAGGTCGGCGAAGGTCACTGGCAGGTAGCCAAGCTGAGTGTTCATCTTCATCACTGCGGCACCACTGGTAAGTGAGAATATCTTTGCATTAGGCCAGCGCATACGAGCCAGCGTAAACGTCATGTCCTTGATGCGCTTTGCCAAGCCGAGTCCACGGAAATCCGGATGGACGATGAGTCCGGAAGTGGTGACATACTGCTTGTTGCCCCAAGTCTCAATATACGAGAAACCTGCAAACTGTCCTTCCTTGGACAGCGCAATGACAGCCTTTCCCTCACGCATCTTGGTGGCTACATACTCATGCGTACGCTGAGCGATACCCGTTCCGCGCACCTTTGCAGCCTCCGTGATGGTGTGGAGGATGGTGTCAACATATATTTCGTGGCTTTCGTCAGCCACCATTACTTCAACTTCTTTCAATTTAGTTTTTGGTTTAGGGTTTTTGTTTTTTAGCCTTTAGCTTATAGTTTTTGTTTTTTGGGGGTATATGACCGGCGTTAACGTCGGGAACTGGTTTCTTTTTATTGCGAACCTTGCATCATTGTAGCTTCCAGCTTATGTACCAATTCCATCGGTATGGCTCCTTCCTGTATCACGCAGAAGATGGTGTCGTCGCCGGCGATAGTACCGAGAATCTCCGGCAATTCGCATTCATCTATATGATAAGCTACGCTCGAAGCATATCCCGGCAGGGTCTTTACCACAGCCATATTGCCCGAGAAAGCTATGGAACGGAAGCCAGGGACAGGCAATGCAGGAGACTTGTCGCCACCGTTTTCCGTCACAATCCTGTAGCCTTTATCCTTCAGCCTCTGTACAGCATAGTACTTCTTGCCCGAAGGAAGCCTTCGCTTGACCACATGAAGTTGCCGGAAATCGCGGCTCAGCGTGGCTTGCGTACAAGCAAAGCCTTGCTGGTCGAGCATCAACAGCAGTTCAGCCTGACTTTCCACGCGCATACTTTCCAGTATTTCGCATATCTTCTGCAGGCGGTCAGCCCTGGTTTTATCGTCCTTTGTTTCTTGCATTTATTGTTGAATATTTATGCAAAATATGCATATTTTTCCATAAAAACGGTGCAAAATTAGATATATTGAACCGATTTATGCAATAAATACAAGATTTTATGCAGCAGTATTGATACGAATCAGCAAAGAATTACTTATGCGTTTCCACGATCTTTGTCTTCTCTAGTTCGCGGTTTCGCTTGTTGACGACAGTCACTACCGACTGCGCCAATGCAAGGAATGCCTGACCGGTAGGCAACTCCGGGTGCAGGGCTGCCGGCTGTCCGGCATCGCCACTCTCGCAGATAGACTGCACTATTGGTATCTGAGCAAGCAATGGCACCTGCATTTCCGCAGCAAGATTCTTGCAACCGCCCTCACCGAAAATGTAGTATTTGTTCTCTGGAAGTTCGGCAGGAGTGAACCACGCCATGTTCTCCACGAGTCCAAGTATAGGCACATTCACCTTCTCATTGCGGTACATGTCAATACCCTTGCGGGCATCAGCGAGTGCAACCTGCTGAGGTGTTGACACGATGACAGCGCCAGTGATGGCAAGTGTCTGAAGGAGAGTGAGATGGATGTCGGAAGTTCCAGGAGGAGTATCGAGGATGAGATAGTCCAGATCGCCCCAGTTTGCGTCTGCTATGAGCTGCTTCAGTGCATTTGATGCCATGCCTCCACGCCAGAGAGTAGCTGTGTCAGGGTTCACGAAGAAGCCTATGGAGAGCAGCTTCACGCCATATTGCTCGATTGGCTCGATGAGTTGGCGACCGTCAACCTCCACCGCGTATGGACGAGCTTCCTCCACGCTGAACATCTTAGGCATGGATGGACCGAAGATGTCAGTGTCAAGAAGTCCTACGCTGTAGCCAAGACGTGCAAGGGCAATGGCAAGGTTAGCAGAGACTGTGCTCTTCCCCACTCCACCTTTGCCAGAGCTGACAGCCACGATGTTCTTCACTCCCGGAAGGAGCTTGTCAACCGTCGGACGTGGCTTCTGCTTGGTTTCTATCTTTATGTTTACTTCTACTTCCTTACTTATATTATAATGTATAGCAGCCTCAGCCGCCTTTACCGTAGATTTCAGGAACGGGTCGGTCTCTTTCGGGAAGATGAGCGTGAACTCAACCTTCATGCCGTCAATGCGCACATCGTCAGCAAGCATCTCACTTTCAATGAGATTCTTCTTCGTGCCGGCGTAGATGACGGTAGCGAGAGCGTCTGTTATGAGTTTTGGATAGAGAGTCATATTATATATTTGGCCCGAAGTTGACACTTCGGGAACTGTGGCTTTCACCTTTAATCTTTTAAACCTTTAAACCTTTAACCTTTTAAACCTTCAACCTCATTCCACCTCCTTGATATCCTCTATCTGGAGCTGTGGCGTATGGCGATAGAGATTGTCCTCTATGGTGTAAACGATGTCGAAAGAGCGGCGCGACTTTATGTATTTGGCAGCCTGGCTCTGTCCGAACGCTATGCCATTCATCACGTATGTGGAAGACGGGTCAACAAGTTCGAGCTTTATATGCTCCTGATTGCGACCTACAACGCGACTGGCGCCATAGTCCATCACGTTATGGGTGCAGAATACGGGTTTCGGGTTCTGCGGTCCGAATGGTGCAAACTTGCGGAGATCGTTATGGAGTTTCTTGCTGATGTCGCGGAAACTGAGTTCACCATCGATGACAAGCGACGGTTCCATCTTCTTTTCGTCGAAGTGTTCATCGACGTATTCCTGGAAACGGCGCTCAAATTCCGGCAGGTCTTCCCACTTCAGTGTTACGCCAGCTGCGTATGTATGTCCACCGAAGTTGATGAATAGGTCACGACAGCTCTTCACTGCCGAATAGACATCGAAGCCGACAATGCTGCGTGCAGAACCGACAGCAAGGTCGCCATCGCGTGTGAGCACTATGGTAGGACGATGGTACATCTCGGTCACGCGTGATGCCACGATGCCTATCACGCCCTTCTTCCAGTCGGTGTCATAAAGGAAGATGCTGGAGTGCTTCTCCTCCTGTTCGCCAAGAAGTTCGATGATGATGTTCGCTTCCTCTGTCATGAGGCGGTCGATGTCCTTGCGCTGTTCGTTGTACTCGTTGATGTTCTTCGCCATCTCGAGGGCGAGGTTGAGGTCTTTCTCAACGAGAAGATCAACACTCTCACGGCCGTTCTCCATTCGTCCACTGGCATTTATGCGCGGACCGATACGGAAAACGATGTCGCTCATGGTGAGTTCCCTGCCGCTGAGTCCGCAGATGTCCACGATAGCCTTTATTCCGATGTTAGGATTCTTGTTAAGTTGCTTCAGACCGTGATACGCAAGGATGCGGTTCTCGTCGGTCACTGCAACAAGGTCTGACGCAATACTCATTGCGCAAAGGTCGAGTAGCGGAATGAGTTTTGCGAAAGGAATCATATTGTTCTTGGCAAATGCCTGCATGAACTTGAATCCAACGCCGCAACCGCAGAGTTCCTTGAACGGATAAGTGCAGTCCAGACGCTTGGGATTGAGTATGGCTACAGCATTCGGGAGTCGGTCTTCGTCGGGCTCATGATGGTCGCAGATGATGAAGTCTATGCCCTTTTCCAGTGCATAGTCCACCTGATTGAACGCCTTTATTCCCGAGTCAAGCACGATGATCAGCGTAACGCCTGTCTCCACGGCATATTCCAAGCCCTGCGTGCTGATGCCGTAGCCTTCGTCGTAACGGTCGGGAATGTAGTAGTCTATGTTAGAATAATACTGGTTGAGAAACTTATATACCAGTGTCACGGCAGTTACTCCGTCCACATCATAGTCTCCGTACACAAGGATTCTTTCCTTGCGTCCCATGGCTTCGTTGAGGCGATCGACAGCCACGTCCATATCCTTCATGAGGAATGGATCATAGAGGTCGTTGAGCTGAGGCTTGAAGAATCGCCTTGCCGCGTCCTCTGTGGTTATGCCACGCTTCACGAGGATGTCGGCGAGCAGTGGCGCAATGTTCAGTTGTTGCGCCAGTTTCTCTACCGCCTCCAGTCGCTCGGGAGTGGGAGAGTCATATTTCCAGGAGTAATGCATTTGTGTAAATATCGCAATTTTACGCTTGCGAATCCATTGATACTATTTTGTCAGTTTATGCCTTCTTTTTCGTTTCTCTATGGGAAGCGGATAAAAACCATGGGAGTTTTGACCAAAAAGTCTATGAGTTTTGGGTCAAAAGTCTATGAGTTTTGGGTCAAAACTCCCACGTTTTTTCAGCGTTTCCGTAATCCTTTGATTATAAAAGGGTTAGGAAGGCACCGTCTTTACCATACAAAGGCGGCGTTGACAGTGATACTATTTTGTCAGATTAGATGCCGAGCTTCTTGCGGATGTCAGCAGGGATGGCGTTCTTGTTTACCATGAAGTCCATAGTGTTGAGCTTGATGAACGCCTTAGTCATGTACCAGATGCCATTGTACTTGCCAGTCTCGCCCCAAGAGTTCTTGACCATGTAGTATTCCTTGCCGAACTGGTCCTTGGCAACGCCATAGAGATGCATGCCGTGGTCGTCAGTGAGCTGCCAGTTGTCGAAACGCTCCTGGCGCATCTCCTGTGTAGCGTCAATCTCTGGTGCCTTGGCACCGAGAGAGTCGATGACGTTCTTTCTGTCAGCAGCCTTGAGCTTGAGCCAACGTGCCTGGTCGCTTCCAGCGAGGTCACGGATACCGTTGTCGTCATAAGCAATGGCAAGACCGTCGCGAGTGAAGCCTTCCTCAGAAACGTCGCCACCCCATGCTACAGTGTAACCGTTAGCGATAGCATTGTCGATGATAGCCATCATCTCGTCAACAGGAACGTTGTAGCTCATGCCCTGACGCCAGTTGTCCTGAACCTCTACAGGGAATGCTGTGTAGAATGGGTGGTGTGTGTATGAAGTGATAGACACATAGTCGTTGAAATTGATGCCAAGGCTTGCTGCGAATGACTTTGGAGTGTATTCCTTGCCCTGGTAAGTGAACTTCTCTGGGCACTTGCCGAGGTAAGCGTCGAGGATGCCCTGGAGACCAACCTTCCACTGGTTTGAGATCTTCTTTGCGTCAGACTTTGCAACAGCATCTACGTATGGCTCCATTGCGTTGAAGAACTCGTTGAAGTTTGCGAGAGAGTCGCCCTGGAGAGTACCAGGAGCTGGCATTGCCTCTTCTGGACAGATACCATAGATCTTCAATGTAGAGAGAACGTCTTCTGCTGCACCGCCCTGAGAGAACTGAGCATCGCCGTGCATACGAACCTTCACGATGGCACGATTCATGTAGTTCTTGTTGCAGACGAACATCTCGCAGAGGTCGTAAGTCTTGCCAGTAGCCTTGAGGATTTCGCTCTCGAAGAAGCTGAGTGTAGAGTAGTCCCAGCACGTACCTGAACGGTTCTGGTTCTTGATTGAAGTGATAGGATTTTCCTTGATGGTAGTGAAGACTGGGTTGTTGTCAACCTTCGCAGCCTTCTTTGGCTTTGCTGCAAATGCGTTTGCAGAAAGGAGCGCACAGAGTGCGATAGTTAAGATTTTTTTCATGTTATTGACCCCCTCTAACTCCCCCACAAGGGGAGTACTGCCTGCGGAATGGGGATGGGCAGTTGTATGTTATTATTGTTATTTCTGTTTCATAAAAACGCCCTCATTGGGACTTCTCCTCCCCCTGTGGGGAGGTTGGGAGGGGTCATCTATTCTTCGCGATGAATTCCTCTACATCATCTGGATGATAAGGGATGCGGCTTGTGCCGAGGAAGCGGCAGCCGTCCTTCTGGATGAGGATGTCGTCTTCTATGCGGATGCCGCCGAAATCGCGATAGGTGTCAAGCAAGTCATAGTTGATGAACTGCTCAAACTTATGCTGAGATTTCCAATCGTCTATGAGTGCTGGGATGAAGTAAATGCCTGGCTCGTCAGTCATTACGAAGCCTTCTTCCACCTCACGACCGCAACGAAGATAGCAGAGACCGAACTGGTCTGATGGTGTTTCAGTATCCTTGAAACCAACATAACGCTGACCGAGACCTCCCATGTCGTGAACATCCATGCCCATCATGTGACCAAGACCGTGAGGCATGAACATAGCGTGAGCACCGCAAGCAACAGCCTCTTCAGTGTCGCCCTTCATAAGTCCGATTTCCTTCAAACCGTCTGTCATGCGCTTGCATACCTCAATATGTACGTCGCGCCACTTGATGCCAGCCTTTGCCACATCGAGAACATAGTCGTGACAAGCCTCAACGATAGAATATATCTCGCGCTGTTTCTGTGTGAACTTGCCGTTTGAAGGGAAGGTACGAGTGTGATCTGAGCAGTAGAATTCCTCATTCTCGCAACCTGCATCACAGAGTATGAGTCGTCCGTCCTCAATATCCTTGAACTGTGGACCGCCGTGCATTATCTCTCCATGCATTGTAAGGATTGTTGGGAACGACACCTGCCAACCGTATTTCATCGCTTCGCCAGTGACAACAGCACCAACATACTTCTCAGTAACGCCTGGTTTGCCGGCAATCATGGCAGCAGTGTGCATCTTGTAGCCTATCTCACAAGCCTGCTCAATCTCGGCAATCTCCTGCTCTTCCTTTACGGAGCGCATCTTAACCACAGCCTTGATGAACTCAACGCTTGCAGCCTCTGTCTGCTTCGTGTGGTGGATGCCGAGCATATCCTGAATGAGAAGCTTCTCCTTATGGCGGTGAGGTGGGAGGAAATGAATCTTTCTGCCCTTTGCCTGCTCAGCCTTGACATAGTCGATGAACTGCTGGAAAGTACCGGTCTTGCTAACGCCAACCTTCTCAGCTTGGGAAGCAAGCGACTCAACAGGACCTGTCCAAACAATGTCTGCCACGTCAACGTCGTCGCCATAAAGTGCGACCTCGCCGCTTTCAACGTCGATAACGCCAGCCAAGCCGTCACGAATGATGCCGAAATAGTAGAGATATGATGAATCCGGGCGGAACGGATAATATACATTCGCAGGGTAGTTGTTAGGCACTTCATTGCCACTCAAGAGGATGAGAACGCCGTCGTTGACGAGTCCCTTGAGCACATTTCTGCGGTTTGTGTAGGTTTCTTTTGAGAACATATTTTGTCAGTTTTCTTGATTAGCCGATTGGGTTAATGGTCTTCTGTTTAGAATATAATTCGTGCAAAATTAATAATTTTTTATTATTAAGTGAAGGAAAATCAAAGAAATTAGGCTTTCAACGCAAAAAATCCCAACTCGGCGTGGTGCAATGGGTGAAAATTCAATAAAAATTGTCAATTTTGGAGTTGATTATCATGCAAAACAGCCGCAAAAGGCTCTTTGCCAAAATAAAAGAAATGAAAAAGAAGAAATACATAGCATTCGATGCATACACCTATTTCAGCCGACTGAAGAAGGCAAAATGGACCTTGATGATAATGCTCCTGTTGTTCGGTGCATTAGGTGTCAAAGTGGCATTCAGCATTCCTCGCATCTACAAGTCGAGCGTAATGCTTGCGCCGGAATCGTCCGATGGCAACTCTCTTTCATCAAGTCTTTCGTCCATGGCATCACTCGTGGGCCTGAACAAGAGCATGATGGGTGGTGAAGACGCCATCTTCCCTGAGATATATCCTGACGTTGTGCAATCCACAAACTTTATTGTGGACCTTTTCCCTGTGCAAGTGGAGACAAGGGACGGCAAGGTGAAGTGCGACTACTACACCTATCTGCGAAAGCATCAGAAGACTTCTTTGCTTGACATTCCGAAGATCAAGCTTGCAGAGTTCATGCAGAAATTCCAAAAGGAGGAGCTCGGAAAGCCTAAGGGAGCTGGTGGCGAGGACGATGCACCTGACCCTTTCTACCTGACAAAGGAGCAAGACGAGATAGCAAAGGGCATTGCCAACAGCATCGACTGTACCGTTGACAAGAAGACTTCCGTCATAACGATAGAGGTAACCGACCAGGATCCTGTCATAGCGGCATCGCTTGCCGACACCTTGATGAACCGCCTCCAGGTGTTCATCACGGACTATCGTACTAAGAAGGCTATCCGCGACTGTGAATACATCAGGAGTCTTTACAACGAGGCTAAGGATGACTACACACAGGCACGCAAGGAATACGCTGCCTTCTGCGACGCAAACCAGGACGTAATACTCCAGGAGGTGCAGTCGGAGATGGAGGAAATGGAGAACGAGATGCAGCTGAAGTACAACACCTACACACAGCTTTCGGAACAACTCCAGATGGCACAAGCCAAGGTGCAGGAGCGAACTCCTGTCTATACCATCGTGCAGAACGCATCTGTACCTACAAAGCACAGCAACAAGCCTAAGGTGCTGATACTTGCCATCTTCATGTTCATCGGTTTCATACTTCACAACATAGGCATGTTCTTCCGTCATGGCAAGGAGATTCTTGTCCATGAAAAGAGCATTGTCGAGTATATTGCGCAGCCAATGCAGATGATACCTGTGACCGACGAGGAAGATGACGCAGACGAAGACTCTGGCGCTAAGAAAAACGTCAAGGAAAAGGCGGAAGAGAAACCTGAGAAGAAGGTGGAAGAGAAGCCTGCAACGGAGGAAGAGCCAAAGTCTGAGGCAGAAGAATCGGCAGAAAACGCAAGCGAAGAGAAGGAAAAAGAGAAGTAATGTCTTTATTTTCAAAAGCACATAACACGGATTCCCGTACGGCTCTGGTAAGGAAAAACATAGTTTTCTCTTTCCTTATCAAGGGATGGTCGGCACTGGTCATGCTTCTTCTTGTGCCCATCACGCTGAAATGCCTGGGCGAATACACCAACGGAGTGTGGCTGACAATCAGTTCGATGCTTGTCTGGATAGACCAGATGGACATCGGATTGGGCAACGGACTGCGCAACCAGCTTGCCTCCGCCATTGCCCATGGCGACAAAACGCGTGCGAAGGAAGTGGTCAGCAGCACGTTCTTCATGCTGATAATAATCATAATTCCGGTGCTTTTGGTGCTCATTGCGCTGATATTCACGATGGACATGTATTCGTTCATGAACGTGGAATCCGCGAAGATCGGCAATCTTCCTGACGTCATTGCCGTTGCCACAATACTTATATGCAGCACATTCATCTTCAAATTCATAGGAAGCTTCTATCAGGGAATGCAGTTGCCTGCGGTAAACAACCTGTTCCTGACTATCGGCCACACGCTGACACTCATAGCAACTTACATCGCTTATTCCACTGGCTTCCGCTCGTTGATGACCATAGCCATAATAAACACGGCTGGTCCGCTGCTCATCTACATCACGGCTTATCCATTCACGTTCTTCCACAAGTACCGCGAACTGGCACCGTCATACAGATGTTTCACCCTTGCTTCAGCCCGCTCGCTGTTCACTGTCGGCGTGAAGTTCTTCGTGTTGCAAATGGCAGGAGTGGTGCTTTTCATGTCGTCAAACATAGTAATATCAAAGATTCTGAACCCAGCGGAAGTCACTCCTTACCAGATAGCCTACCGCTATTTCACGCTTTGCCTCATACTTTTCAACATCATCAGCACCCCCTACTGGAGCGCAACAACTGATGCCTACGAGCGAGGCGACATGGAATGGATAAAGAACTCAAGGCAGCGAATGAAGAAAGTCCTGCTTGGCATGATCGCCATTGCCGCGGCGATGGTAGCCGCTTCTCCTATAGTATATAGGATTTGGATTGGCGACGCAGTGACAATCCCGTTGCCGCTGACCATCCTCGTGGCGACATACCTCTTGGTACTAATCATAAGTATGAGCTACTCGAACTTCATCTTCGGAATAGGCACATTGAAGATCCAACTGATATTCACCATCTCGGCGGCAGTGCTGTTCATTCCTTTGGCTTATCTGCTGTCGAATGTGGAGCAGAGCATCTATGCCGTTGTGCTTGCTATGGTGCTCATCAACATACCTGGACTCATCGCTAACCGCATACAACTCAACAAACTACTTAACGGAAAGGCTACTGGAATATGGAAAGAATGATTTGCAATACTTCGGTCGCCATACTGATGGCCACATACAATGGCGAGAAATACCTGGCGGAACAGCTGGATTCGCTCTTGAACCAGACTTATTCCGACTTCACGATATACATACATGATGACGGTTCGAAGGACAATACCCAAGCTGTCATCTCGGGATATACGGAGAAATATCCCAACATCATACAACTGGAATACGTGCCTTGCGGAGGTTCCATGAACAACTTCCTCAGCCTCTTGGCACGTGTGGACGCGCCTTACTACTTCTTTTCCGACCAAGACGATGTATGGTTGCCAGAGAAAGTGGAGCTTTGTGTCAATGCACTAAAGGCGGCAGAGAAGGAAAACGGGGTTGGAACGCCAGCTGTTGCCAATACGGATCTCTTCATAACCGACGAGAAACTCAACATCATCGACCAGTCGTTCTGGAAGGTTGCGGGCATCTACCCACAGTTCCTGAAGAACTTCAACGAGGCAGCAGCAGCGAATGGCTGCACTGGTTGTGCGATGGCATTCAACAATGCAGCGGCAAAAGCCGTGATTCCGCACAACGGAAAAGCCACGATGCACGACTCGTGGGTGTGCCTTTGCGCACTGAAGGCAGGAGGAGTGATGTGTCCTATCAGCAAGCAACTCATCTACTATCGCCAGCATTCAAGCAATACCCTCGGTGCCGCGACACCTGTAAACACGCTGACACTCAGCTACAGGGTGGCGCACATCAAGAAGATGTACGGAATGATAAAGCGTCACTACCTGATGCTTCGCCAACTGAACTATGGAAGTTTCCTGAAGTTCATGTACTACAAGGCACGCTACAAACGCAATATCAAGCAGTTGAACAAAAAATCATTGGCAGACTGAGAGCCATAAAAACCGATAGATGCAAGCCCAAGACCGCAAAATAGTATTCAACATGTATTCCCTGATGAAGTATCTTCGCAAGGGAAAACTGTTGCTTTGCATCTGCATAATACTGTCAGCTGCGGGCGGTTTGGCACTGTCTTTCACGGTGATCAAGGAATACACTGCGTCCATAAAGATAATAGACAATGAGTCTTCAGAGAACTCTGGCGTGGAATCCATTGCTGGACTTGTGGGACTTACGGGCACATTCATCACGAAAGATGACGCAATCTTTCCACAGATATTCCCAGATTTCCTAAGCTCTCCAACGTTCGTAAGGGGACTTTGCGCCATGCCTATAACCACCAAGAACGGCGAATCAATGACCTACAAGTCGCATCTCATAAGGCAATACATGCCAGACGAGGAGGTCGAGGACAGCATGTACAGCGCACAGATGATCGCTCTTGGGAAGATAACTTGCACGCTCGACCAGCAGACGCAGCTGATAACCATCGACGTTACCGACCAAGACGCCTTTGTTGCTGCATGCGTAGCAGACAGTGTTTTCCAGCATCTCCAGTGGAGTCTGGTGGACTATCGCATGGAGAAGGCGGAGGCTGACCTTCGCTTCCTTAATAAAATAATGATAAAGGCGAAGAATGATTACGACGAAGCGTTCGAAAGATACACCAAGGTGATGGACGAAGACATGGAGGCTGAAATGCAATCCGTGGTAGCAAAGGTGGAGGCTATCGAGAACGACATGAACCTAAAGTACGACATCTACACGCAAATCTACGACCAGATACGACTGCTTAAGATGGATATGGGCAAGGACAAGACCTCGCTTACGCTCGTGGCAAACCCGACAGTGCCGATAAAGCCCATCACAAAGTCAAAGATATTCTTCTTAGCCGTATTCTCCGTTTTGGGCGTGTTCTTGTGGCTACTAATAATGATACTGTGGAGAAGAAAGGAAATAATATCCATTGAATAGGCTCAAAACCTTAACGTTAACGCTAACCTTAACCCTAACGTTAAAACATAGAAGATTATAAACTCAAAAGTTCATGCAGACATATAGCATCATAAAGGAATGTTGGAAGTGCAAATACTTCTTCCTGGCGGGAATAATCCTGTCGGTGGTGCTTGCTGTACGTCTGACAAAGAGCCAGCCGGATGTCTATGCTGCAAGGATGGATTTGGTGGATGAACACAAGGAATCCATTGACTTCGCCGTCGGACTGAACACACTTTCCGTGGCTTTCCGCGACCTCAAGCCTGTCAATGATGGTTTTGAGAACGACCCGGAGATGTACTCTTCACTGCTGCAATCGACTGATTTCCTGGAAAAACTTCAGGATACATATCTCGATAAATACCACCTTTCATACAAGGAGTATATCAAAACTCACAAAAAAGAGCCTTGGTGGAGCTCGCTTTCCCCTGAAGACAGCGACTATGTCCAGGAGACTTTACGCCAATCACTCAGCTGCCAAGTGAAGCGTACCTACTTCACAATTGTCATCAAGTTCATTGATGGCGACAGGGAAGTGGCAGAGAAAATGTGCCAGTCAGTGAGCGAAATCCTTGCTGATGAGGTACAGAAGGTTTACAACCAGAAGCGAAGTGCCATAACGCAAGACATTGAAAACGCACGAAAAAAGGCTGCCACAGAATACGTGACAGCCCTAAAGAAGTATCAGGATTATTGCGACAAGAACGTGGATGCGGAGAGTTTTGCCGTGAAATCAACCATAGAAGCACTGAAACAGGACAGGGACGAAAAGCAAACACAGCTGAACAAGCTCAACACTATCTATATCCGTTCGCTTGCACTTCAAGACAAGGAAACTCGCCCATTCACCGAATTGAAGTCTGTGTTCGTATCAAAAAACAAGTATCAGCCTACACCTTTCGTGAATTTCATCGCCTGTTTCACTATCATAAATGTGCTGATGGTAATGATTGTGTGCCTACGGAAGAGACTAAAAATGAAATACAGGATAGACTTTGGGCGCTTGGCTTCGCCTTGGTCCATCACCATTCTCGTGTGGGCTTTCATAATGATACTCATGCAATTCCGCAATCCTGAGTTCCTCAAACCGCTCACAGGACAGATATATTATGGCTTGGCAATATGGATTCCCGTGTTCTGTTTCTTCGCCATCACATTCTACAACATAATGCCTTCTACAAGAAGCGCACAGGAAACCACAGCCAACACAGAGGCATATAAACCGACATACGAATACAGCAAACTGGCATTCACCATACTGTTCGTATTCTCCGTAACCTGTACTCCAATACTTGCGTACAAGGTTTATTCGGTAGTTTCCATGTTTGACTCCACAGACATGCTCAACAATGTCCGACTTCTTGCCGTGGAAGGCAACCAGAGTTTCGGTTTCCTGAGCTATACACACGTTGTAAACGAGGTGCTATTAGTAGTTGCCTTGTGGCATTATCCTAAGATTCCGCTATGGCAAGTGCTCCTGCTCGTAGGCGTAAACATCATGTCTGCCATAGCCATCATGGAGAAAGGAACGTTGTTCTTCCTTGCCGTTTCCGTGTTTTTCGTCCTCTTCGAGAAGGGCTTCATCAAGGTTCGAGGCATCATCATTGCCGCTGTCTGCGTATTCCTGATAATGTTCTTGTTCAACGTAATGCGAGCATCGGAGGCACAAGCGGAACAGGATGACACTACGGCCATCGACTTCTTCCTTTCAATGTATGTCCTTTCGCCATGCCAAGCCTTCGAGACGATAACCGTTGACTTGACGCCGCAGACGGGAGTCCATACATTTGACACGATATATCTGTTCATGCAACGCTTCGGAGTGCCGGGCATTGAGGTTCCGCCAAAGATACAAGACTTCGTTTGGGTGCCAATAATCACCAATGTCTATACCGTCATGCAGCCATTCTACCTGGATTTCGGATATAAGGGAATAGCGTTCTTTGCAATGGTTTATGGCGTTGTGATGGGAGCTGTCTATAGAAGTTACAGGAATGGCAGCAACGTGGCACGCTGCGTCTATACATTCTTTATATATACACTGGTATTGCAGTTCTACCAAGAATACATCTTCCTCGGCATTGTGCCGTTCATTCAGTTCGTATTCTTTACAGCTTTGGTTTGCCAAAACAAGATAATATTACGTTGGGAAGGACCAACTCAGTTACAATCATCATGCAAGTCTCAATAATCATCGTCAACTACAACACTCCGGACCTTGTGGAACAATGCCTTAAAAGCATTGCTCAGAAGGTGCATGGCTGTTCATATGAGGTGATTGTTGTGGACAATGCGTCGGAAGACGACAGTGCAGAGCGGCTTTCTGCTTGCAAGGATATAAAACTTATCGTTGCAGATTCCAACCTCGGTTTCGGCAAAGCCAATAACCTTGGAGTAGCAAAAGCCTCTGGAGACATACTGTTTTTCCTGAACCCAGACACCATTCTCTGCAATGATGCCGTGACGATTCTCCTTGATTATCTGACAGAAAACCAGCAAGTGGGCGTAGTAGGAGGCAACCTTTTTGATACAGACAAGCAGCCTACGCATTCTTTCTCCCGCCTCTTCCCTTCCATAACACAGGAGATGGATTTCGCCGCAGCACAGCTTTACACAAGAATCAAGTATGGGGACAACAGGCAATTCAACCATACAGGCAAGCCTTTGGAGGTGGCATTCATCACAGGTGCAGACCTTATGATACGCAGAGAACTGTTTGATGCTGTGGAAGGCTTTGACAAAGATTTCTTCATGTACTATGAGGACACCGCGCTTTGCTGCAAGGTTTCAAAGTTAGGGTATAAGATAATCTCAGTGCCAGAGGCGGAAATCATCCATCTTGAAGGCAAGAGCTTCAATGTTTCCCAAGCACGCGAGGACAGGATTCAGGACGGAAGATACCTTTTCTTCCATAAGTTCCACTCCCCTATATATAATAATGTGGCGGACTTCCTCAACAAAGCTTCTATGCAAGTGGCAAAGATCCTTTGCAAACTTACCGGCAAAACCGCTCGATACGAGCGATATTCCTGCCGCTACAAGGCTTATAACAAGGCAATAAAGAAATATCGGCATAATGAACTTTAACCTTAACTTTAACCTCAACCCTTACTTTAAACCTTACTTTAAACCATTAAACCTTAAACATTTTAACTTTTAAACCATTAAACATTTTAACGTTTAACTTTTAATCCTTTACCCCCACCTTCCCCATGCTAATCGTTAATTCCCGTTTTCTGACTCAACAAGTCACTGGTGTCCAGCGCTTTGCCATCGAAATCTCCAAACAATTGAAGAAGAAACTTGGCGATGAAGTACTCTTTGTTTGCCCACGAAATATAGTAAACAAAGAGGCTGCCGAAGCACTGCAGGCTGTTGTTGTAGGCAAACACACTGGCTATTTGTGGGAACAATGGGATTTGATGCAGTACATGAAGGCTAATGGCAGTCATCATCTATTGAGTCTCTGCGGCTTTGCTCCTGTGTTTTACAAGAACAAGTCGTGGGTACTTCACGACATACAGAGTGTCCGCTTCCCACAGATGTTCACATGGAAGATACGACTTGCTTACAGCATCCTGATGCCAGCAGTACTGAAAACATCCAAGCATGTGTATTCTGTGAGCAATTTCTCCATGAAGGAAATCTCAGAACACTACGGAATACCTTTGGAGAAAATGTCGGTTGTCTATAATGCCACGTCAGGCGTTTTCCGCAAAGTGGAAAATGCTGAGTTGGCAAACAGGAAGTATCTCTTTGCTGTTTCGTCAGTGAAAGCCAACAAGAACTTCCCCGTTGTGATGAAGGCTTTCGAAAATGTCAGCGCACAATGTCCTGACCTCCACCTGTACATTGCCGGTAATATCAATAGCAAACTCTTTGCGGATGTGGACATATCCCGCTACCAGCAGAACGAAAAGATCCATTTTGTTGGGCATATTGACGACCAAAGGCTTGTAGAACTCTACAGTAATGCCTTCGCACTCCTTTTCCCTTCTTTCTACGAAGGCTTCGGACTTCCTATTGTTGAAGCCCAAGCTTGCGGTTGTCCTGTGATTTGTTCCGACGCTTCATCGCTGCCAGAAGTGGCACGCGACTCTGCTCTTTATGGGAACCCTCATAATGTCAAGGATTTTGAGCAAGCCATTATCAAACTCTACAATGACGATTCACTACGCAACCAGCTCATAGAAAAGGGATACGAGAACATCAAGCGATTCAATTGGTCGCTTAGTGCTGACAGCCTGATCAAGGAATTCTTCACTCTTCATTAAAAACAATCTGGGTCTTGTGCCCCAAGCGGCTCTCTACAGGCGGCAATTCATTGTACGTCTTGCCGAACAGATGCAGCAGATATTGCTCTACCATCCCGGGACCTTGCAGCATTACACCCTCAAATTCAATATCTTTCGTTGGACCTTCCACTACTTCCGCTGGACATTGTTCACGAAAGAGAGAACCCCACGGATACATATAATAGTCTTTCTTTCCAATGATTTTCGCCAAAGCCTTACAGAAAGGTATTATCACACAGCGTTGAACCTGATAGACCATATAGGCAACAATATTCGCTCTGCCTATAAAGAATTTCTGGTTCACAAAAGTAAAAGCACCAGCAAAGCGCTGCAATCCGAAGTGCGCAGGCTTTGTCACGCAGAAAATGTCCACCTGACATCCCCTGTACTTTCTTGCATTATGCGTGGCAGAATCCTGGATATACTCACTCTTCAGGTCACGAAGCACAGTCCAAAAGCCGAAATAACCCGGGTCAGTCTCATGATTTTGCAAGACAAACTGGGGATGCGGATGCGCTGTCATATAGTCGTAGAAACGCTTGAAGTCGTCTTCAGGCATGACAATGTCTGCATCATCATCCCATGGAATGAATCCCTTATGACGGGCAGCACCAAGCATAGTACCGCCTTCTATGTAGTACTTTATGCCTTCCTGACGACAAATCTTGTCGATGAACACAAGCATCTCCAGCATTCTCATCTGCGCTTTGCGTAGCGTGGAACCTTCAGGATTATATTTTGCTTTCAGTTCACTTGCCGTTTCTCCTGTATTAAAGACCTTATCTTCCATCACGCTTTGAACTTTCTTCATTTTAATATTAGTCAGACACCTTTATTCCCAAGCCTTATTCAGCATCGGTTTCACACTTTCCATGACGAACATTTTCTCCACTCTTTGCCTTGCAGCCTTGGAGAGTCTCATGCGCAATGGCTCGTCGTTTATGAGTCTATCTACCGCCGCTGCATATTCCTTCACATTGCGGTTCTCCACCTCAAGACCGGTCTCGTCCTTCACATTCACCCAATTCACGCCGGATCCCGGTATAGTAAAGCTTACTGGCACCGCACCGCAGTACATTGCCTCTGCGAGAACGACGCCGAAAGCCTCGTTTTTCGTAATGCTTGGGAATGCAAACACTGTGGCTGCGCGCATGTAGGCAGTGATGTCTTCATCAGGTATTCTACCCAAAAACACTATACGCTCCTTGTCTTTCGCCTGTTCTTTCAGCTCAGGAGTCATCGGACCGCTGCCTGCAATTAGTATCTTGCAATCGGATTTCATGTACTGTTCAGCCTCAATGAGCTGCGGTATACCCTTATAACTCACATGCCTACCCATGAAAAAGACGATTGGCTTGTTGCCATGTGCAGCCTTAATTTCCGCGATTCTTGCATCTTCATTAGGAGAAGCTTTCAGCTTTTCGAGCGAAACGACATTCGGCACTACCACACACTTGTCCTTATGCTTTGCCAAAGGGGCTGAAAGAGTCAGATAGTTCGGACTGGTAATTATTATCTTGTCAGCACGGCGCAAGCTCCATTGCTCTATCAGACGGAAGAAGAAATAGAGCACCGGCTGCACGATAATGTCTGAATGCCAATGTATTACGAGCTTCGTATGCTTCGGAATGAGCATGCAAGTGCAAAGGGAAACAAGCGGATTCGGCACATGGATATGAATGATGTCCGGCTTGTACTCCTTGATGGTGCGCTTCAACATGGCATAGAATCCTGTGGACAACGGTTGGCGGCAAAGCTCTTTCCAGATTCCTTTGCGAATGACTTCCGCACCGTCTATTGTCTCTATTGAGTCTTCTGGCCCCTCATTGAAGCACAAAACCTTTTGCTCATACTCAGGCATTCCGTCAACAAGACTCTTGCAGACGTCCTCAACGCCTCCCTTGAAGGGAAAGTAATACTTGGATATGTGAAGTATCTTTTTCATAGTAATCGTTCTATAAATATAACGCTATAAAAGCCTTTTTATTGTACTCTACATACAAACTCGTCATTTTTTATTCCTTTTACATTATATATAAAGAGAGAAAGGCACGTTTTTCAAGGAAAAATTGTAATTTTGCCGCCGTTTTATGGCAAAACGACTGTTCGACATACTTTTTTCCCTTTTGGCGATGGTGTTGCTCTCGCCATTGTTTGCCGCCATCATAATCAGCATGATCTGTGGCGGCTGCCGTCCTGTCATCTTCAAGCAGGCACGCATCGGACTACACGGCAAGCCATTCTTCATCTACAAGTTTCGCTCCATGATTGTTGATGCAGAGGAAGATGTTCCGCAACTTACGGAACAAAACGACGAACGCGTCACGAAAATCGGTCGCTTTCTTCGCGCACACCATCTTGACGAACTTCCCCAGTTGTGGAATGTTCTCAAGGGCGACATGTCGTTCATAGGCTACAGACCTGAGCGCCAATTCTTCATCGACCAAATCATGGAACACGACGACCGCTATGTCCAGCTCTACGAGATGCGTCCAGGCGTGACAAGCTACGCAACTCTCTACAACGGTTACACCGACACTATGGAGAAAATGCTCAAGCGCCTTGAGTATGACCTCTACTATCTTGAGCATCATTCCATGCTTTTGGATCTCAAGATCATGTATCTTACAGCCATGAAAATCATCTCCGGAAAGAAGTTCTAAAGAGCTTTCCCCATCTATTTTGTGCGCACTGCCGTGTGCTTTTGTGCATTTCTGTGCTTTTGTGTATTTTTCTGTGTGCCCACACACCTTCTTCTGCACTAAAAAACATCTTTTTTGTGTGCCCACACACCATTTTTCCAGAATTGGCTTTGCTTTAATTGTGTGCCCACACACCATTTTCCTTGCTATACATCAGTGATTTATGTGATTTTCGCTTTCTACACATAATTTTTATCAAAAGGACACTTGATTTACATTTTGTTGGCAAAAATAGTTCTATTTGACACAAAAAAACACAGTTTTTCATAAAAATGCTTGCATGAACTCTTAATATTTCATAATTTTGCAGTGGTGAAAACAGGAAATGACTTCGGTCATAAACAAACAAAAAAACTATTACAAAAAAACTAACCTGATATGTCAAAGAGAATCTTCACCCTCTTATACGCACTGCTATCCTGTATCATACTATCTGCTCAAACAGAGAGCTCATCATTCAGTACGGCGCTTGAGAAAGCGGAAGCTGGAAATTCGAACTCTATGTATGACGTTGCTACAATGTACCGCAAAGGAATAGGTACAACAAAGGACAACGAAAAGGCTATCTATTGGTACAAAAAAGCTTGTAAAAAGGGGGGCAGCAATGTCGACCTCGCTGTCGAGGACTTGTGCAGTCTGTGCCTTGAAGAGTACGGACTGGAGAAGGCCGAGTACCAGATCCAGGACTTGTTCTACAACGACAAGGCTGAGATGTACAATCGTCTCGGTGACCTTTATCGCATGACTCTTGAACCTCAGATGCTTTTCACTTCTGACAATCAGGAGCGTTTGACAAAGGCACTCGAGTATTACGAGATGGCGTATGACAGAGGCAACAAGAAGGCTGTCAAGTATTTGCCTTCACTCTTCCTCAAGCTCAACAAGAAGGATTACATAAGAGCAAAGCGCTATTATGATCTCGGTATTGTTGGTTGGGCTCCTTCAGGCAATGATTTCAAGGATGCTCAGACTTGCCCTATCGCAGAGTACTGGTTTGTTGAGAAGGAACTCGCTCCACTCGAATACCAGGCAGACGAAATCAGAGCTCAGCGCACACCTGAAACTCAGGTTGTGAGAGCTGCTCCTACAAAGAAATACGTGTACAACCCTACTTATCGTATGCACATCACACACGGCGTGATCAGCAATACGAACAAGGACAAGGACATCAAGCTTCCTTGGAACTCTCCTCTCCATCGCTACACTTGGGGCATCAGCGTAGGCTTTACCCAGAAGGCTTTCAAGGAGACCGTTGGCGGCGAAACAAAGAATCACGGTTGGTGGAAAGGCAATGCCATGGCTGGTATCCAGGCTGGTGTAAAGGTTAATCCACAGTTCGACCATGGCTTTGGTTTCAACACAGGTCTCTACTACGAGTACTACTACGACGCAGCAAGCGAGATTGCCATACCTGAGAGATTCCATCAGGAAGGTTCCGGCAAGGGCACATTCCAGGAGCATGACATCTACGTACCGCTCCACGCAGAATACAGCCTGCACCTCGGCAAGCGTTTCCGCTTCTTCGCATTCGGTGGTATTGGCGTCAACTACGTTCTCAACTCTTCTGAGATGATTCGCGAGAAGGGCGAATCCACTACTTGGGGAAAGGTTAGCAACACTGATGCTTACGGCGCAAAAGACTATAGCAAGTTCGGTGCCACACTTGAATACGGCGGTGGTCTTTCAGTAGAAGGTTTGCAGGTCAGAATCACCAAGGGCACAGGCCTCAACAACATTGGCGGCAATGGTTCAAACGTGAAACTTGACAAGCTTAACGTAGCTGTTTCAATACAGCTGTAATCCCACTCAGGTTAAAATTTAGAGGTTAATAAAATGAAGTATTCAAGGGCTGATTCCTTTAATCCGGGAATCAGCCCTCTTGTTTTTATGACATAAAAAACAGCTAAAATTTCATCTTTTACCTTCTTTTCTGAAGTTTTTCCCGGAACAGCCTCCCTATTTCATTTTTTTTATTTACATTTGCTGCACTAAATCACTATTATCCAGTCAAAAAAAACATGAGAAGAACACTATTAACCTCACACTACACATTGCGCATTACGCATTGCGCATTAATTCTCGCAGCCCTTTTTCTCTATCCCTTGGTGGGGGATACAGAGGGAGTCTTCGCCCAGAACAATGCAAAGCGAGACAAGTTCATTGACAAACTGATGCAAAGGATGACGCTCGAGGAGAAGCTCGGGCAGATGAATCTTGATGTTGCCGGCGACATTGTCACTGGTGGCACGCAAGCTTCTGCCGTTGCCGAACGCATAGCAAAAGGCGAACTCGGCGGCGTTTTCAATATCAAGGGCGCGAAGGAGATTCGCGAACTTCAGGAGATTGCCGTAAAGAAGAGCCGCCTTGGCATTCCGCTCATCGTGGGTATGGACGTCATCCACGGCTACGAGACAATATTCCCTATCCCTCTTGCCCTTTCATGCTCGTGGGATTTGGAGGCAATAGAGAACAGTGCTCGCATTGCTGCCAAGGAGGCTTCTGCCGACGGCATCATGTGGACATACTCACCGATGGTTGACATCTCCGTGGACCCTCGCTGGGGGCGCGTGTCGGAAGGCAATGGCGAAGACCCTTATCTCGGCGCACAGATTGCTCGTGCCATGGTTCGCGGCTATCAGGGTGACTACTCTAAGCCTGAGAACATCATGGCTTGTCTGAAGCATTACGCACTATACGGTGCTGTAGAAGCTGGTCGCGACTACAACACAGTGGATATGTCTCGCGTACGCATGTACAACCAGTATTTCCCTCCTTACAAGGCTGCCGTTGAGGAAGGTGTCGGTTCTGTTATGACTTCCTTCAACATCGTTGACGGCATTCCTGCCACTGCAAACAAATGGCTCGTTGACGACGTGCTCCGCAAGCAGTGGGGGTTCGACAAGTTCGTTGTCACTGACTACGCTTCCATCTTCGAGATGCAGGCTCATGGCGCTGGCAATCTCCAGACGGCTTCCGTACGCGCACTGAAAGCAGGTACTGATATGGACATGTGTGCCCACGGCTTCATCGGCACTCTCAAGCAGTCGCTTGAAGAAGGAAAGATCACTATGGCAGAGATAGACCAAGCTGTTCGCCGCATTCTTGAGGCAAAATACACTCTCGGACTTTTCGACAATCCTTACAAATACTGCAACGAGAAGCGTCGCGCCACAGATGTATTCACCGCCGAAAACCGCAGGGCTGCACGCGACCTCGCAGCAGAGACTTTCGTCCTCCTTAAGAATGAAGGCAATCTTCTCCCTCTCAAGAAGCAGGGTAAGATTGCACTCATCGGTCCTCTTGCCGACACTAAGAACAACATGTCTGGCACATGGGGTGTGGCTGCCGTTCACGAGCGTTACAACACTCTACGCGAAAGCATGACGGAGGCTCTCAAGGGCACTGGCGCTACCCTACTCTATGCCCAGGGTTCAAACATCTGTGCCGACGAGAAGACGCAGACTGCCGCTGAGTTCGGCAAGAGCATTCCGCGAGTGGATTACAAGCAGGCAAAGGCTGAGGCTATTGATATTGCAAAGCAAGCTGACGTCATTGTTTGCGCCATGGGCGAAACTGCCGATATGAGTGGCGAGAGTTCTTCGCGTGCTACACTCGAACTCATGGACGAACAGATGGAACTTCTCAAGGAACTTTCCACTCTCGGCAGACCAATCGTCCTGCTCAATTTCTCCGGTCGCCCAACAATCCTCACTTGGGAGCAGCAGAACATCCCTGCCATAATGAATGTTTGGTTCGGTGGCTCTGAGGCTGCTGATGCTATCTGTGATGTTGTCTTCGGCGACAAGAGTCCTTCCGGCCGTCTCACGATGACCATGCCACAGAGTCTCGGACAGGTACCACTCTACTACAACCACATGAACACCGGTCGTCCTGTGCCAGACGATGCCGACGGCTACCGCAAATACCAGAGCAACTATTTCGAAGTTCGCAACGGCGCTCTTTATCCTTTCGGCTACGGCTTGAGCTACACTACCGTAGAATACGGCAAGCCGCAGCTCAGGATGGTTTCAGAAGGAAACTCCGGGGCATCCGGGGCATCCGGACATTCCGAAACTACCCTCCCCCCTGTGGGGGAGTTGGTGGGGGCTGTGTCTCTCACGGTCAAAAACACTGGCTCTCGTGCCACAGACGAGGTTGTCCAGCTCTACATACACGACATAGACGCTACGATCGTTCGCCCTGTAAAGGAGCTCAAGGGTTTCCAGCGCATTCATCTCGATGCTGGTGAAAGCAAGGTCATCACTTTCGACATCACCAAAGGAATGCTATCCTACTATGATGGCGAAGGCAACACCATACTTGAACCGGGCGATTTCAACATCATGATAGGTCCTAATAGCCGCGATGTTCAGAGCGTTGATCTGAAGTTATAAAAAAATTCGTATACAAACTCACCTCGAGTTTGTATACAAAACTGGTTCGGGTTTGTATACGAAAAATTTTGAAACTCATACACTTTTATTCCAAAAGTGCAGGAAATAGTGTAGTTTTGCGCTATAAAAATGAACAAAAACGCCACCATATCACCAGAGGTTGCCCTCAAACGACTCTCCAACACCTGCGCACGCCGCGAGATATGTGAGCAGGATGCCCTGAAGAAGCTCTACCAATGGCAAGTGCCGGAGGAGGAGCAAGCCAAGATTATGGCACAGCTTGTCCAGTACGGATTTATAGATAATGAACGCTATGCCCGCGCATACGTGGAGGATAAGCTGAAATACAACCGCTGGGGTGTACGGAAGGTGGAGATGATGCTTCGCTCAAAAGGCATTGATGACGACGTAATATCCGCCGCAATAGAGGAATTTGCCGACGAGGAAAGCCAGACAGACACCCTCCGAAAACTTCTGGAAGAGAAATCCCGCTCGCTGCGCAACGAGTCTGATCCGTACAAGAAGAAGCAGAAACTCCTGCGCTTCGCCATCTCCCGAGGCTTCGACTACGGCGATGCGCTGGACGCTTTGGATGGTTTTTGAAAGCGCAGTAATATTTTTTCGCTTTCCACTTTACTATCATCCCTTTGACGTTTCTTAACTTTATACACCTATTGAAACTATTAACCATTATATCTATGAAAACAAGAATCCTGACTATTCTTATGCTGTGTGCAGTAGTTCTCACAGCAAGCGCTCAGCGTCAGCGCAGAGATCCTTTTGCAGGTCTTAAGACCCTCCAAGAGGCGTACAAAGATTACTTTATGATTGGTGTTGCCGTTAACCAGCGCAACATCTCTACTGACGAACAGATTCAGCTCATCAAGACTGAGTTCAACAGCATCACTGCCGAGAACGACATGAAGCCGGGCGAAATGCACCCAGCTCCAGGCGTTTGGAACTTCGAGCGTGCAGACAAGATTGCTGACTTCTGTCGCAAGAACGGCATCAAGCTCCGTGGCCATAACCTCATGTGGCACTCACAGATGGCTGAATGGATGTTCTACGACTATGACAAGAAGAAGGAAAAGGAACTCAACGACCTTGCTACTCAGCCACGCCAGCGTCCACAGGGCGGTCAGCCTGGCCAGCGCGGCATGCGTCCAGCAAGCCCATACGCAGGATTGAAGTACGTTAGCAAGGAAGTGCTCTACCAGCGTATGAAGGAGCACATCGACGTTGTCGTTAAGCGTTACAGCGACGTTATCTACTGCTGGGACGTATTCAACGAGGCTATCAGCGACTCTAAGTGGGGCGAGCCACTCCGTGACTCTCACTTCTTCAAGATCGTTGGCAACGACGA
>JAZRXS010000212.1:0-7868 GCA_045600325.1 Prevotella sp. | reverse complement strand
ATCTCTGGTGCTGGTAACGTAGCACAGTATGCTGCTGAGAAGGTTCTCCAGCTCGGTGGTACTCCAATGACAATGTCTGACTCTGATGGTTACATCTACGATCCAGAAGGTATCGATCGTGAGAAGCTCGATTACATCATGGAGCTCAAGAATGTTGAGCGTGGACGTATAAAGGAGTATGTTGAGCAGTATCCAAACGCTAAGTACGTAGAAGGTGCTAAGCCTTGGTTCGAGAAGGCAGACATCGCTCTCCCATGTGCTACTCAGAACGAGCTTAACGAAGAGGCTGCTAAGGCTCTCGTTGCTAACGGCGTAATCGCAGTTGCTGAAGGTGCTAACATGCCTACTACTCCAGAGGCTATCAAGGTATTCCAGGACGCTAAGATCCTCTACTCTCCAGGTAAGGCTTCTAACGCAGGTGGTGTATCTGTATCAGGTCTCGAAATGGCTCAGAACTCTCAGCGTCTCAACTGGACTTCAGAAGAGGTTGACGCTAAGCTCCTCTGGATCATGGAGAACATTCACGAGAACTGCGTGAAGTACGGTACTGAGGAAGATGGCTATGTAAACTACGTGAAGGGTGCTAACGTAGCAGGCTTCATGAAGGTTGCCAAGGCTATGATGGCTCAGGGTATCGTTTAATCCTAAGACACGGCTTTTTATAGTTAATATACGAGAAGTGCTTCCACACAAGGAGGCACTTTTCTTTTTTGCTATTTTTAAACACGGGTTTCACGAGAGTCACGAGTTTTTGAGTATAGGTTTCAAAAGTTTCAAGAGTTTCAGAAGTTTCATGCTTAAGACAACTTGTGACACTTTTAAGACTATGAGAATTAGAGAACTTGTGCAACTCGTGCAGCCCGTGTTTAACATAAATCTCAAGTTCATGTACTTATCCTTGGATTAGTACTAATTGTAAAATATCAAAAACAATCGTAATAAGTGTTATAATATTGCGATTGCTGCCGATATATTCCAAAAAACTTCGTACATTTGCACAACTATTTTTGATAACAATAACACAAAAACAAATATGAAACTCAAGATTGCAGTTCTCGCTGGTGACGGTATCGGACCAGAAATCATGGAACAGGGCGTAGCCGTAATGAACGCTATTGCCGAGAAGTTCGGACACGAAGTAAGTTACAAGGAAGCTCTCTGTGGAGCTCACGCCATCGATGAGGTGGGCGACCCATTCCCAGAGGAAACTTTCCAGGTATGTGAGGAGGCTGACGCTGTGCTCTTCGCATCTGTAGGCGACCCTAAGTTTGACAACAACCCATCGGCAAAGGTTCGTCCTGAGCAGGGTCTTCTCGCTATGCGCAAGAAGCTCGGATTGTTCGCAAACATCCGTCCTGTACAGACTTTCAAGTGTCTTCTCCACAAGTCTCCACTCCGCAAGGAACTCGTAGAAGGCGCTGACTTCATCTGCATCCGTGAGCTTACTGGCGGTATGTACTTCGGCAAGAAGGTTGAGCCAACAGTAAACGCTGACGGCGTTGAGGAAGCTCTCGATACAAACTACTACACTCGCCCTGAGGTAGAGCGTATTCTCAAGGTTGGTTTCGAGTATGCCATGAAGCGCAACAAGCACCTCACAGTTGTTGACAAGGCTAACGTCCTCGCATCTTCTCGCCTTTGGAGAAAGATTGCTCAGGAGATGGCACCACAGTATCCAGAAGTAAACTGCGACTACATGTATGTTGACAACGCAGCTATGCGCATGATCCAGGAGCCTACATTCTTCGACGTAATGGTTACAGAGAACACATTCGGTGACATCCTCACAGACGAAGGTTCAGTGATCTCAGGTTCCATGGGTCTTCTTCCATCAGCATCTACAGGTTCTTCTACTCCTGTTTTCGAGCCAATCCACGGTTCATGGCCACAGGCTAAGGGTTTGAACATCGCCAACCCACTCGCACAGATTCTCTCAGTAGCTATGCTTCTCGAGTACTTCGACCTCAAGGAAGAAGGCGCTCTCGTACGCAAGGCTGTTGACGCTTCTCTCGATGCCAATGTCCGCACTCCAGAAATCCAGGTAGAAGGTGGCGAGAAGTACGGCACAAAGGAAGTTGGCGCTTGGGTAGTAAACTACATCAAGAACGCATAATAATTAAACACGGGTTTCATGTTATAAAAATGACAGAAACAAAAAACACAAGTTACGCAAGTAACACAAGTTCAAGTGTTATAAGATTTTAACACGGGGGTCATTAGTCTCACAAGTTTTTCACGACTGGAAAGAATACTTGCGCAACTTCTTTGAACCATAAGCGCAGAAGAAAACTAGCGTAACTCGTGCAACTTGCGTTTATTTCATCTCAAACTTGTGTTTATTTCATTACAAACCCGTGTTGAATAAAAACATAATTCAATGCGTAAAGCACTATTATTCATATTGTTACTCCTTTCTCTTTCTGTTTATTCACAGCAGAAGGAGGAAGGAGTTTCTGTTGAACAGATGTTCTCCAAGGCTGCCGACTATATGGACGACAACAAATGGCAGGCAGCAAAGGATATTTATGACAATATTCTATATCTGTCTCCCGAGAACCTTCGTGCGCTATATTTCCGCGCATACACGAACGAGCGACTCTATCATTACGGACTCGCTCGTGCCGACTATGACGCAATACTCAAGAAAGAGCCAGAGAACTACCACGCACTCACCGGTCGCGCCATTCTGAACGAGAAGGACAGCCACCATACCGAAGCTCTTGACGACGCGAATCTCCTTGTGGAGCAATACCCGGACAGCGTTCAGGCATGGGTGGTACGTGCCGACATCGAAGAGAAACAAGGGCATCTGGCACTTGCAGAGTTCGACTATCTGCAAGCCTACCAGCTTGACACATCAAAGAAAGACTATATCCTGCAAGCCATCGACTTGCAAATCCGTCAAAAGAAGAAAGAAGAAGCCAAGCGCAATCTTGACAATCTGCTAAAGGCTGGCGTTCCAAAGAATTCCCTCAAGCATTATTATAAGAAAATCAATCTCCGAAATCCTTAGGATTTGGAGATTGATTTTTTGCTTATTTCACCACAACCTTCTTGTTTTCAACCACATAGACACCTTGTGGCAGTTGTCCGAGATTGTTTGTTCCTGCGGAAAGATTGTATGTCTTGACCGCCACACCGCTTATAGAACGGACGGTTATGGCGTGGTCGCTATCAGCGTGAACATAGAGAGAGCCGCCGCTTACCCAAACATCATCAGGCGAAGACTGCGCTATGGTAGCGTCATTTATCGCATCCGGAAGCGAAGCAATCTTGAAGCGCGTCTTGTCAAGGTAGTTCATGCGTCGGGTGATCCAATCCTGAAGGAACTCAAGCTCGTCCTGGAAATCCAGCGCATGATATTCCAAGTCGCTATCATAATCCCAACGTCTCTTCTCTCGCGCCTCTGCACCACACGCCATCAGACGGTTGAGAGCAACGGCAAAACGCTCGTTGATGGATTCCGTTGAAAGCGGACCGTTGCGCAACTCACGATAGCGGTATCGCACAGCCTCATTGAAGTTGTTGATGTTTAGGTCACGAAGCTTGCGGAACAAGTTCCAGTCGCCATGCTCATTACGAATGATGTACTGCGCATAATCCTGCTCCGGCTTCATCAGGTCGCTATGGAAATAATAGTCGCTCCAACGCTGACCCATCACCGCGTCAAGGTCCCACACGGCGAGAGTAATCTTCTTGTCCTTCTGCTTATCATAGACAGCATAGTAAGCGTTCTTGCCATGATTGTCGGTAGAAAGCAGAGTCTCCATGAAGATGTAGTAGTCCATGAACACCGGGAAGTCGAAATATTCGCAGAAATGCGCCTTTATCTCTGAGTCGGAAGCAGAGCACATGAAATCCACGGCATCGTAAAGCGTCTGCCAATCAGCCGGTTGGACATCGTCGAAATCAGGATATTCGCAGTTGAAAGCCTGCCAAGTGTCGGAATTCGGGTCAAAGGGAGCTGCATGATTGCGAGGATAGTAGTTTTGGTCGTAATCATGTCCCATGAACATCTCGTAGCTCCAGTCCTTTCCCTTCCAAAGCTGACCATGCTGAACGCCGTTTGCCTCATCATAATCCTTGAGTTTCATCTGCTTGCGGTCAATGCGTTCGGTCATGTGGTAGATGCCGTTATAGTCACCGTTCAGAAGAAGTTCCACGGTAGCACCGCGCGTTCCCGTTAGGGCTTTCGGCTCACGGTCGAAGTAGTATGGCTTTGCTGCGAAATCGTTCCAAAGGTCTGTCAGCACACGGTTGCGCACGCGACTCATATCCACCTGCGCCGCTTCGAGAATCCATTTGTTGTCCTTGCGAAGTCCGAAGTACTTCTGATCAAGCTTATTGCCGTCAGAATCGTAGAGCTTCACAGCATAGTTTCTCTTATGCTTGTCGGCATTGTTCGTAATGCCCCCACGCCATTTCTTCCTTGAGGCGATGAGCGCCGGCTGCTTTGCTCCAGGCTCATAGACGCGGATGTAGCCATCCTTGTATTCGTTGCCGAAGTCTCCATATATCTCAACTACAGGGAGTTGCGTCATTGTCATTGTGGAAGTGACACGCCTGCCGTCGGCATTGCTCACGGAAAGAGTGTACTTCTTCTCTGCCTGAGCTTTGGTGAATGTGTATTGCGCACCACTTGCCGCAACGCGACCGCCGATGACGAGGTCGCCCCAGCCGTCTTTCTTGTCGTAAGTGATTGTTGCTGTGAAACTATCGTTGAAAGCAGCCTCTGGTGCTGAGAACAGATAAATTCTGTTGCTGAAGTCGTAAGCCATGCCAAGACCGTTTATCCTCAGGTTCGTGATAGCCGTTTCCAGGGGAGTTTCCTTTGGCATAAGACTTTGCAGAACTACTCTGTCAGCAATGTTCTTGCGTAGTTTCTCAAGAGCATTGAACTGCGCCCTGAGGTCACTGATGCCCGCTATCGCCTCGCTTATCAGTTTTTCTATCTGCTCCTGTGAGTATATCTGCAAACCTTCCTCCGTCACCTTCTTCTTCTCAATGGTTATGAGTTCCTGCTTCGTGCCGTGGAAAAGAAGTGAGATATTGTCTATCGCCACCCAGTTCGAGTAAGGCAGATCACCGTTGTATTGCTCAATCTTGATGCCAAGGTCCACGGTGCCGCCAGACACTATGTTCATCACCTGATACCACTGTGGCACGCCGTCGCCAGTGTTCAGTTCCACCGAAGCATTGCCGAGGAAGAGCGAGACGCCCTTCACCTCACGCTTCTTGCGCTGGTCGGTAGCCACGATGGAAGCCTTCAGGCTGTATCTTCCGTACGGTATGTGCGTAAGGGTCTGCTTCAGCTGGTCAAGGTTCAGTCTGCCGTTGCCGTTCCAACATTCAATGAAAGGCTGCACAAGATACGAGCCATCCGCCGAATTGTAGTGACTGCCACCGGCACCTGTGTTGAGCCAGAAGTTGCTTGTTGTCCATCCGCGCATATCGTTCTCGTCTGCGTTGAGCCAACTGCTCACGTCCTGAGTATCCTGGGCGAATGATGCCCCTGGGAGAAGTATAAGGGTTAGAATGGCAAGGATTGCCTTTGATAATCTGTGCATATTCTGCGTGAGGTTAGTTAGAATTCCGCTGCAAAATTAAATAAAAAAATCATACTATCAAACAAAACGTCCAACATTTTTATCATATCCGAAAATCCCCCATTGTTTTACACCCTGAAACCACTGCTTCATGCCCACAAAATCCATGTTTTTCAGCTCCCAAAATCACGCTTTTTTCATCACTTTCTCAATGCTTTGATAATCAAACACATAGGAGATACGCAAAAATTCGTATACAAATCCACTTCAGTTTTGTATACAAACTCGGTCGGAGTTTGTATACGAATTTTTTCAAAACTCATAGAGTTATTCATTTCAACTCATAGAATTATTCCTTGAAACGAATAGAATTCTTTCCAGAAACTCCAAGAAATACATGATGGATTCCTACCACTTCCATTTTTCTTTCATGGCAGAAATCCATCTTTACACATATATACTATTGAGGATATATATACCCCTTATTCTGCAAACTCCACTTGCTAATTTGCGCAAAGAAATGCAACATAAACAACGATAATTGCAACAAAAATACAAAATTTAAGTCAATTTGTTTGATTTTCGTTAAAGATTTTGTAACTTTGCAGCCATATAATAACGTTATAATAATCATCAAAAAAATTAATAACTAAATCTAAATAAAACAAGTATGATACCAGGAATTCAGCAGTCTGCATTTCAGGCCACAGTAGATGGCAAGCAGACAGACCTCTACACTCTCAAGAACAGTAACGGAATGGAAGTAGCCATCACCAACTATGGTGCAGCTATCATCGGTATTTATGTACCAGACAAGAACGGTAACTTCGAGAACGTGATCGGTGGTCACGACAGCATCGAGGCTATTCTCAACAGCTCACAGAAGTATCTTTCCACTACTATCGGTCGCTACGGCAACCGCATCGCTCGCGGCCAGTTCTACCTCAACGGCAAGAAGTACCAGCTCCCACAGAACGAGGGCAACAACACTCTCCACGGCGGTATGAAGGGCTTCAACAAGAAGGTGTGGGACGTTACTCCTATGAACGACCAGACTATCGTGCTCAAGTACACTTCTCCATACGGTGAGGAAGGCTTCACTGGCGAAATGAAGGTTACTGTAATCTACTCACTCACAGAGGATAACGAGCTTTGCATCGAATATCTTGCTACTACAAACAAGACTACTATCGCTGCTCTCACTAACCACGCTTTCTTCTCTCTCGGCGGTATCAAGAATCCAACAGCAACCGTTGACAACCAGATCCTCGAGATGAACGCAGACTTCTATCTCCCTGTTGATACAGAGTGTATTCCTACAGGTGAAATCCTCAAGGTAGAAGGTACTCCATTCGACTTCCGCAAGCCTAAGGCTATCGGTCTTGAGCAGAATGCTGACCACGAGCAGATCAAGAACGGCTCTGGCTACGACCACAACTATGTTCTCAACAAGCGCGAGGAAGGCGAACTCTCATTCGCAGCTCGTCTTACTGAACCAGAAAGCGGACGTACTCTCGAGGTTTACACTACAGAACCTGGTTGCCAGCTCTACTGCGACAACTTCGTACGCGACATCGTAGGTCCAGAAGGTGCTACATTCCCACGCCGCTCTGCTGTTTGTCTTGAGACTCAGCACTTCCCAGACTCACCAAACCGCAACTACTTCCCATCAGTAGTTCTCCGTCCAGGTGAGCGTCTCAAGTCAAAGACAATCTATAAGTTTGGTGTTGTTGAATAAAGACAAAAGATGGTAACAATAGAACATGTTCGCTCACGCTTCGTAAAGCACTTTGATGGAAGACTCGGCAGCATCTACGCTGCCCCTGGCCGCATAAACATCATCGGTGAGCACACAGACTATAATAATGGTTTCGTACTTCCGGGTGCCGTTTCCAACGGCATCCTTTGCGAAATCCGCCCTAACGGAACTGACACCGTGCAACTCTACTCTATCGACTTGAAAGATAGAGTGGAGTTTGCTGTTAATGATGAGAATGGCCCAAAGTCTTCTTGGGCACGCTACATTTTCGGCGTTATGCGCGAACTTCAGCTCAAGGGCGTGAAGGTGGAAGGCTTCAATGCAGCTTTCTCTGGTGATGTGCCTCTCGGCGCAGGAATGTCTTCTTCGGCTGCTCTTGAGAGTTGTTTCGGCTTCGCTCTCAACGATCTCTTCGGTGGCGATAACGCTGTGAGTACTTGGGACTTGGCTCTCATCGGACAGGCTACAGAGCACAAGTATCTCGGCATGAACTGCGGTATCATGGATCAGTTTGCAAGCTGCTTCGGACAGAAGGGCAAGGTGATGCGTCTTGACTGCCGTTC
>JAZRXS010000211.1:0-6494 GCA_045600325.1 Prevotella sp. | reverse complement strand
GGCATAGACTGAAGTAATTTCTTTATCGTTGCTTTTGACATATACGTCCTTGATATTTGAAATTGACTATTGCTTATTGTTCAACAGCATCAATCCTTTTATGGTCAGCAGATATCGTTGACGAGGATGATGAGGGTTATCTGGGTACTTCATGCACACGAATCCTTCATTAATAGCTGGTGAGAGTGAATAATCCAGAAAGTTGGGGCGATTCTTCAAACCAACAGCTTCCATCATACCTTTAACACTCATTTCTTCTTTGCCGATTGCTAATACCAAGCGTCTTACATTATCTGATGAGGGCTGTATATCGGTTGAACTTGTATGGGTAGTTGTATGGGTGGTTGTATGGGTATCGTCCTCATTGTCTTTATATCCAATCAGCATATAACGGTTCTTCAGTTCGTTTTCCTCACCGAGCAACAGATTTCGGAAGAACTTCACGAGGAAGGATTTGTCTGGTTGTATGCCTTTCTGAGGATTACGGTAATTGGCGCGTACAAGGGCATTACGGAAGTACCAGGAATTATCAGCGAACAACTCATTGTTAACCTTGAAGCCACAAGAACGCAGATACTTGATGACGAATACGGCAGTTGTTCGTGTATTACCTTCGCGGAACGGATGATTCTGCCAAAGCAAAGTCACAAAGTCCACAACATGCGAGATAATCTCATCTGTGTTCAAGCCTTTATAACAGAAATCCCGTTCTGTCTGTATGTCATATTTCAATGCTGCATGAATGTCTGCTGCACGTCCATACACAACCGTATCTCCTTGCAATACCCATTCCTTTTTACTGATGTCAAAAGGTCGGATTTCCCCAGCATGCTTAAAGATGCCCTCAAACAGATGGCGATGGATATTCAGAAATTCCAAAGGAGTAAGCGAGAAAGACTGCTCATTCAGCAATTTCGTAATATTGGCAGCAACACGGTCTGCCTCTTCTTTCTCAGCATCTTCAGCATCGTGCGTTGTCTTGTTTACATAGTATGAGCGAAGTTGTTCTCTAACTTCATCGATAGTGATGTCACCCTCAATGTGCTTTACTGCTGTTTCCTTCAGATATTCAGACACACGAAGTCCATCCACGTCCTGAAGTCCTATTGCGGTACGCCAAGCCGAGATTCTCTCACGCTTATGTGGTTCTGCCACACGTTCGTAAGTTTCAAAGTCAATATATTTGTGTTCTTCGTTCATTGTCTTTTCTTCTTTATCCGATTTACTTCACACAAATGGCAATTAGTTTTTCAATCACGTCTTTATCAGCCGGTAGCCATTTCACACTATCTAATTCGTCCGTGGTTAGCCAACGTGCATCCTCATGCTCAAGAAGTGATAGCTCTCCGCTGATGATGGTACAAAGATAGCAATGCATGGTGAGATGGAACTTGGGATAATCGTATTCTACGGTAGAGAGCAACGTACCGACTTCTATCTCTGTCGCCAATTCCTCGCGAATCTCACGCTTCAGGGCATCTTCCTGCGATTCCTCGGGCTCAATCTTTCCACCAGGAAACTCCCACCAATCCTTCCATTCGCCATATCCTCGTTGGGTGGCGAAAAGTTTGCCATCACGAATGATGATAGCGGCAACAACTTCTATGGTTTTCTTTGATTCAATCATAATGATTATCCGATTGCTTTATACTGACTTGCAAAAGCATAGGTGGCTTCTGACATTGGAGTATTGAGATGCCAAAGTATTTTAATTGGTTTTGATCCCTCCATTTCCTGCATTACTACTTCGCCAAGGTAAGTGTAACCAAGTGTATGTTTAAATTCTGGATGTGTAGATTGTTGGCGAACAAATAAGAGTTGATGGTTTTCTCTATTTCGGTATTGCTGTGCTGTAGGACAATCTGCACTAACTTTATGCTGAGTTTCCCATTGGAAGAATTCTCTATTTCTTGCATAATCTTTGTAGTTAGTAAGAGAGCCTTCTTCTCTTTTCTTAATAATGTCTACATACATTGCTTCAAGTTTTATTTCGCGTACGCGTTCAACACCATCACGAGAAGATGTTGATTCACGCTCAAAGCTAGAAATTCCTAATGCAGCTTCTATCTGCGCCTTGGTGTATACGCCATGGAGGCGAAGAGGATTCCAATCGCTATAGACGGAATTGTCATCCTTTTCAGGAGCATTACATCTCTCTTGAAAAATAGTAAGAACCTCTTTAATCTCAGAAATGAACAATGTATCATTGTGCAAATCATCGAACATTGCCTGTATCGATTCATATTGACCTGCCTTTTCAAACATGTCATAATAGAACATAATCGCATTCTTCTTTTCCATTTCAGAAAGAGAAGACTCAACGATATTGAACTCGTTGTCAACAAATTTTAGCAATGAGCCAAAATAGGAATAAGAATCAGTAGCTATCCATTTCTTACTTACGGCAAACTTGATGAGCGATGCATGGGGAGAAACCTCCTTCTGCACTCCTGCCAACTGACACAACTCGCCCCAGGTCAAGCTACCATACACCTTATGCAAAGGCACATGACTGTAAGCCAGGAATCCACTTAGAGAGAATGTATCTCGACAAGCCTCATGGTATGCAGCAATCTCCTTGATGATACGGTTCTTGTTCAAGCCGCGGAGATAACCTTCAATGTTGGCAATGATCTCCTCCTTAGCTTTCTCTTCGAGAATAATCTTGCAACCGAAAGGCGCATTCTGAAAGCCTTCCTTCACCTCGGTAAGAATGTCGCGTGAGTGACGTCCGATAAGCGATTCAAAGCGTTCCTTATAGCTGAATTCTGCACGCGAATGACCAACAAAGTCAAGAACAGTCAAGTGGTCTTTGTCTTTATGCAGACGAAGACCACGACCAAACTGCTGCAGGAACACGGTAGCACTCTCAGTGGGACGGAGGAACAATACCGTGTCAATTTCTGGAATATCCACACCTTCGTTGAAGAGGTCAACAACAAATAGGTAGTTGATCTTGCCCTCTTGCAACTGGCGTTTTACCAACTTTCGATGATTATCGTTGTCATCACTTGTCAGCACGTCCGTTTTCAATCCCGCAAGCGTAAACTTGGCATTCATGAACTTGGCATGTTCCTTATCAACGCAGAAGCATAGTGCACGCACCTTTTGCAGGTGGCTATTGCCAATGTACTCCTGCATCTTCTTCAGGATTAGACCTGTGCGGAAGTCATTTTGTGTGTAGATGCGCGAAAGTTCTGCCACATCATAGCCGTGGCCACTCCATTTTACTTCCGAAAGGTCAACATTATCAGGAATTCCGTAGTAATGGAACGGGGCAAGCAAACCTGCATTCAATGCCGCAGGCAGGCGGATTTCTGCCGAGATGTGACCATCGAAGAATACGGTAATATCCTCTTGCTCATTGGTACGCTCTGGTGTTGCCGTCAAACCAAGCAGAATCTGTGGCTTGAAGCAGGTCATCAGCTTTACATAAGTAGGAGCCACAATGTGGTGAACCTCATCCACCACCATGTAGTCGTAGTAATCCTCGGTCAACTGCAGATTGTCAATACGATTGCGCAACGTGTCCTTGCTTGCAAACACATGCTGGTAGCTGGTCGGTTCGTTATTACCGTCCCACACGCTTCCAAAGTTGGAATCTTCAAGCACGAGACGGAATGTCAGCATGGCTTGCTGCAAAATCTCTTGGCGATGAGCAATAAAGAGGAAATGGCAATCTGGATGAGCCTCACGATAACGCTTGAAGTCAAAGGCTGCAATGACCGTCTTACCCGTACCCGTTGCAGCTACAACAAGATTACGATAATGACCATGAACGTTGCGTTCTACGTCAAGTTTCTCCAAAATCTCCTGCTGATAATCCTTGGCACGCATCAGGTCAAGAGCAGAGAAATCGAGCAATGGCGTTTCCCAATCGGCACCCAATGCCTTTTTCAATCGTTCGTCGCTGATGCCAGGAATGAAGTTCTCAAACGTCTCGTCACACCAATACGCTTCGAACGAATTACGAACCTCCTCAATCACCTGTGGCAATTCAAACTGAGTGGCCTTGAAATTCCATTCTTTGCCGTCCTTTAAGGCATAGAGCGAAAGGTTGCTCGAACCAATGTAAGCCGTATGGAATCCCGAGTTGCGCAAGAAGATGTACGACTTGGCGTGCAGGCGATCCTGTGTTCCATCATACGAAATCTTTATCTCCGTATTGGGCAATGTTGCTAATCGCGCAATGGCGTCATAATCCGTAGCGCCCGTGTAGGTAGTGGTGATGATTCGCAGATGTTTACCTTCATGCGTAAATTTCCGCAAACTATTCCACAGCAAGTTCAAACCACTTGTTTTGATAAAGGAAACAACCCAGCAAATCTCGTCGGCACAAAGGATTTCGCGATTCAGTTCGCTCTCCATGTCGGCAGGACCTCTACCGCCAAAGAACAATGCGCTTCTGCTCAAAGAAGTGATGGGCGTAATGGCTCGAAGATGTTCCTCAATATCGGGATATTCACAATTTGTGCGGTCAACAACAGCTGTCAGGATGCTCTTCTGTGCATCAATCAAATCCAGTTCGGTATCTTCCACATTGAACTCTCTGCCCAGTGTTTTAATTACGGAATTGATGAAATCCGTGTATTTGTCAACATCTTGATCCTCAGGAGTCCCAATGAAAGCCACCTCAATAAGATGTTGCAGATACTTGCTCAATATCTTTACAGCGTCATCTTTCGCAATGGGCTTCTTTCCAATATAGAAACGCTCAGAATCCACCTGTTCCAACTTCAATTGAAATAGGCGGTTGATAATCTGTTCGTATATACCAGTAGAGATGTTCATAATGTCATATTTTTTATTATATACCCCTCCTGATCATACCCCTTATGGTATTTCATAATCAGGTCGATCAAAGCTTGCAGTTCCAGGATGTCCGAAGAGAGATGGCGGTTCTCGTAATAGTTGCCTTGGAAGCGTTCTGTCGAGCCATTTTTCAATCGTTCTTCTATGTCAGAAGGAATCAGGTACGATGACCGTTCTGGCAAGTATCGATGGAATTCACTCAAGAAAATCTTTATACCAGCAAGGTCAAAGTCACCGAAATGAACATACGGATTACTTATTCCCATCAACCATTTCCGAAGGTCTGTCGATTGCGGATAGCGCGACACAAACAGCAGCCGTTTACCTGGCAGACACGATTCAAACAGATGCCTTTGCTGGCGTATGAATCTGAAATTCTCAGGATTCTCAATGCCCACTACTATCACATCAGACGGAATCACAAAACGCTCCCAATCCGACACGAACATACTGCTCCCTTCTTCAGGCAAGATAACACATGACCTGCCATTCAAATGAGCTTCAATCGTCTCATATGAATTCACAAGAAAACCAGGGAAAGACCTCCTCATCTTCAACTTCGAATTACCTGAATCCGAAGCCTGAGACGCACGTAACGCCTCTCCCGATGAGTTTCCTCCCATCAGCATATCCCGAAAACTCTCGAGGTCAGCAAAGCGCTCGTCAACTCTCGCTATAGCCTTCGCAAACGACTCACCATCCACCGCTTTCAAGCTTCTCTTGCTACCTCTCGAAGAACTGACCAGAATACCATCTCTGATCAAATCCTCCACCCATTCGCCCTTTAAGCCACTGGATGGTAATGACTCGCCATCTATAAGGGCAATGAGCTTATCTATCAAACCTTTAGTTACTTTCATTTCTGAGTAATTAACGGTCGGACAATAGTTCTCGACTTACTATCCTTATCCAAAAGATAGGTATAGCGATAATCCGAAACATTATATGTGGTAGGCGAAGAGTTGATCAGCAGAATGTTCTTCGAATTGGCAAACTCCAGAATACCCTTCACGTTCTGAGGATGAAGCTTTCCGATCTCATCCATCATGCAATGCACTTTGAAATCACCAAACTTCTTGCTGACCTGCGACTTGAACACATTGATAAGCATGATGTTGATCATAGCCTTCACCAATGTATCCGTACCTTCACTACCCACATGCGAGAGCTTCGATGTCCATTGCGTATCATTGTCGTTCTCCACTACTCGGAACTCTATGTCGAACAGGTCGCTCAAAGTCAAACTCTTCCTGCTGGCATCCTCATTCAGATACTTCATCAGGTCAAGAATATAGTCCACAACCTTATTGTTCACGAAAGTTGTGGGACAACAGCGGCGGCTAAGACCTCTTGCAATCAGCGGATAAGACGCACCGCTAGGAATTCGCAGGTTATCCTCAAGAATGAACCAGTTGCCGTCTTTGGCCTGAACAAGGTCAATTCCTGAAATGTGGCTGTAAATCGAATGTGGAGGCACAATTCCTTCACACTGAGCCAGATAGCCCGAAGAAGAAAAAACGAAATCTTCAGGAACAACTCCGTCAGCAATAATCTGCTTTTTTGAATAAATGTCAGCCAGAAAAAGATTGAGGGCTGTAACTCGCTGGACAAGACCTTTTGAAAGTTTCTCCCAGTCCTGGGCGGTAATCACACGGGGAATCGGATCATAAGGAAAGAGTCGC
>JAZRXS010000210.1:0-8604 GCA_045600325.1 Prevotella sp. | reverse complement strand
TTTTAAGTTTGAGAGTTATTTTTTTATTTTTGACACTGCAAAGGTATGGTGTTTTTCAAACTCTTTACAAACACTATATGAAAACAAAACGTACAATCTGTGAAATTCACAAACTGTACGTCTTATTCATTCCATGTACGGGAAAATGGAGTTATTTTTGTTCGCAAAGCCATTCGTATGCTGGTCTAACAGCTATGTTGTAGCCTTCCACTTCCATATCCATCCTATCATGGTCCGTGATAAGGAATATCTGGTCGCATCGTGTAGCCTTCGCTCCTGCTATACAGCCACGAATCTCTCGTTTGAAAGTCTTTTCTGAAGAGATATCATGGCTCACCTGAAAAACAGCTACAGTGCGGCTCCTGTCGCATACTACAAAATCAGCTTCTGCCGACTTCCCTTTATAATAATAGATGTCACAACCGCTACTACCATATCTACGACGAAGTTCCAGATAGACTATGGTTTCCAATCGCCATCCGAGATTCTCTTTTGCCAAAGCATTATCACGGTTGTCCATGAAAGCAACATCTATTGCATAGTATTTGTCGTTGCGCACCCTTTCTCTGCTACGAGAGGAATACTTGCTGACAGTAGAGATGAGATATGTCTGCTCAAGATAGGAAAGGAATTTCACTACGGTATGATCACTCTTTATTCCACTCGTACGCTCCAAGACCTCTTTTACGATGAAGGCTGGCGCTTCATTTAGCATGTGGTTTGCCATTACTTTCAGTTCGTCTATGTTTCGGACCTTGAAACGCTTCTGGATGTCTTGGTTTATTATATTGTCAAAAAGAGAGGCTACATATTCTCTCCCATTTTCTTCATAAAGCAGCTCCGGGAAACCGCCGGTACGCATATACTCGTCGTAAGCTTTCTGAAGAAGCCCACGATTCTTTGTGGTCATTCTCGTAAAATTCACCCCCTTTATCGTACACCAATCTGTAAACGAGAATGGATAAAGTTCTATCTTATGGTGACGACCTGTCAGATGCGTTGCAAGCTCAGAGGAAAGAAGTTTTGCATTACTGCCAGTCAGGACGATATGCAGACCTTGCCTAAGGAGACGATTCACAAATAGAGGCCACGCCTCAACATTCTGTATCTCGTCCAGAAAGAGATAGTCGAACTGTCCGTAGATACGATAAAGAGTGGCTAGTACATTATCAAGATCTTCGGCTTTCAAACTAAAGAAACGCTCATCGTCGAAGTTTGCGTATGCATAATTTACTCTTGCGCTTTCAAGTGCGTTGAAGCAAAGGGTTGATTTTCCACTTCTTCTTACGCCAACAACTACTTGCGCCAACTTGCTTTTCAGGTTGATTAGCGCCTCTTCGCTTCTATGCACCAGCGTTCTTTCGCGCAATACTTCAAGTTCGTCTTGCTGTTCAAGCAGTACGGTTTCTATCAAATCTTGCTTCATTTTACTTGTTATTTTGGGTGCAAAGATAGCGTTTTTTTGTAATAATCAGCAAGTTTTCATTACTTTTTCTTTGTTCTAGTGCGAATAAATGCCGCTTTTTAACAATTTCCAGTGCGAATAAATGCCGCTTTTCAGTAATTTCTAGTGCGAATAAATTCCACTTTTTACACAAAAAGCCATCCGCTGGTACCTCACGGTATTCTGCGGATGGCTAACATTATTTTATGAAAAGTTTCGCTCTATTTCATTGCATAGACTTCGTTGCACTGGCTGATTGCGGCTTCGATTGTGTTCATCACTACCTGTGAATAAACGTTTGCCATGACGAATGCCTTTGATGAAGTCTTCTTGTGACTGTCCTTTGATGCGAATGGGTAGCAGTCGGCGATGTGCCATGTCTCGCCCTTTGCTGGGTTATACATTGCTGCGTCTGCGATGCAAGAGATGAGGAGGGCATCTGAGAATGTGGTGCGTGGACGATAGTCGCGATAGACTGTTGTTGTGTGGTAACCGCGACCGTAGCTGCGGTGCTCCACGTATGTTGTGTTTGGCTTTGAAGCATCTACTACAGCTTCTGTTACGGCGAGGGCAGCAATGCCGAGACCAATGCCGGCTGCTGTGTTGCCGCCTCCCTTTTCCACTACTACGTTATAGTCACCAAGTGTATATGTTACGTTCACCTTGCCGTCCATGACCTGTGCGCGGACTGTTGGGCAGATGCTGATGTCGTATGCGTTGAAGCCACCTGAGTAGCGTGCGATGTTCTCAAGGTATGGGCGGGCGACGATAAGACCCTGCTCCTTGTCGGCGAACTGGATGGCGTTGTTGTAGTTGCAGATGAACCAGTTTGCCATTTCATAATAGAGCTCGTCCTTTGAGAGCTGTGGGGCAGAGATCTCTTTTGTGAATACGAGGTTGCCGTTATTGTCGAGAGTGCTGCCGGCGAGTTCCTGTACGGCTGACTTTTCCCAGCTTGCACCATACTGCTGCTTTGCGTATGACTCGAGGTTTGTCTGATTGATCATCTGTGCGTTTGCACGTGTTGCTGACATGATGAACATGATTGCGATTGCGAGGATTGTAGCGAACTTTTTCATAATGTTTAATGTTTTAAAGAGTTTGTAAATTTTGTTTTTTAGTTTTTAAGTTTTGAGTGTTAATGTTTTGAGTTTTAGTTTTTAAGTATCAACAGAAGAAAACAGATGAAGATGTTTTTACTCTGTTTTTGTTTGTTGATGTTTTAAGTTTGAGTGTCATTTTTGTTTTTTGACGATGCAAAGGTATGGTGTTTTTCAAACTCTTAGCAAACACTATATGAAAACAAAACGTACAATCTGTGAATTTCACAAACTGTACGTTCTTTTCATATAATGTCAATCCCTGCACTCTAAATGTACGGGAAAAAATCTTATTATTCATGTTCGCAAAGCCATTCGTATGCCGGTCTTACAGCTATGTTGTAGCCTTCTACCTCCATATCCATCTTTTCATGGTCAGTGATAAGGACTATTTGGGCAAAAACTATATTTCGTGGCACGGAGTTATTGATTTCCGTTATCCTTTTCGTACCTTTGCAGCAAAAAGTTCATTGCGGATGCAGTATTCCGGGCATTCCTGCATTATATAAGTAAAAAGGCTTCAGAAGTTTCATTGAAACCGTTGAAACTACTGAAACCTTTATTGAAACTTTTATAAATAAAACGCAGAACTATGTTGAAGAACAAATTTCTCGTAGGCATTTGCCTACTCACCTCCGTCGTATTCACTGGTTGTGAACTGAATGAGAATGATGGCGACTGGAATCCAATACAGATTACCGTCAACGGCACCCAAAGCAAGACCATACACAAAGTGCCAGCTGCTGGAGGGCAATTCAAGATTTTCTCAAAGAACTATGGTTCCCTCTGGCTGAACAGCGTTCAGGAAAATGACAAGGTTGTGTGGCCTAAGGACAACAACTGGAGTGATTTCAAGAACATAAACCTTGCCTCCGACTGGTACAAGGTACAATATGACGAGGCGGGCAACATCGTCGTTGATGTGCAGCCTAAGAGTGAAGACGTTCCTTCACGCAGCCTTAGGTTTGCCGTGGAATGTGGCGACGCTTTTGGTTCTATAACCTTGCTGCAAGAATAAGAAGTTTAATTTTACTACAGACTATGTACAAAAGAACTTTGCTGCCATTGGTTATTATGGCAATCATGATGATGGTGACCACATCATGCGGAGATTATCTCAACTCAAACGATGAGCCACAGTACCCATTACCAATAGATCCGGAACAACTCCCAATGTTCCAATTCAACGAGTCGGGAATCCCTTACCGTTATGGCCATCCGACCATTCCTGAAGATATACAGGAGACGCTGAAGAAGGAATTCATTGGCTACGGATGGAAATGGATGCAGACAAACGAGATTCTTGAGAATGGTTACGTGAAATCGGAAGGCTACTACGAGGGCTTGTTCGGCAAAAACCCACCTGACTTCTATTACATGAAGTCGGACGGCGAATACATAAAATACTTCTACAGCGATGCCCAGAACAAGAATTTGTACTATCCGTATAATTGCGCTTTCAACCCTGAGACTGGCGTCATCCTTAATGGCAGGGGTAATTTCCGCATCTGGACAATCTACAAGCTGTCGGGCAGATGGTACATGAGTTGGCTTGAGATTATCGGCGAAAGGACGAATCCCGACGGAACACACTATGACGTCTGGGCTGTGTCGCAGTTCGTCAGAATGACCGACGACCAACTAAAGGAGATGCCAAAGAATTACACTCTGGATCCGAGTTATGTAAGTCCATTTTAGAGACACGAGAGAACGTATGTGGTGACATACATTTTGGGGGGCGTGTTTTTACAATACTAATCAAAGTTCTGCCTTACTTCATCTACTCCGTCAATGGTGTAGAGCTGCTTCATGGAGGCTACAAGTTCGCGAACGGAATGGACGAAGAAGACTACGGTGAGGTCAACGATGTCGTCGCGAGTGACGGTGTGGAGCGAATCGATGCAAAGATGGAGGTCGTTGGTGATCATGTCAACAACATCGATGAGGAAATGGTAGCGGTCGATGGCCTTTATCGATATGCTTATAGGATACTGCGTGTCCGGATCCTCTGGGAAAGGCGTGTCAACGATGGAGTCACCGAGCTTTGATGCCAAGCGTATAGCCTCCGGACAGTTGCGGCGGTGCATTGTTATGCTGCCATCTTCTTCATTACGGAAGCCGATTGTTTCGCCTCCAGGGAGCGGCAGACAGTGTGGACAACGGTTGAACTGCTGCCTTGCCAGCTGTGCTGCAAAGTGGCGGCGCAACTGTCGCTTTGCCTTGAATGTGCAGACATGGTTGAGCCACTCGACCCCTCCCGACCTCCCCACAAGGGAGGAGTTTTCGTCAACGCCAATCTCCACGCAGTCGCCACGCTTCAGCTCTGTCTTTATGGAAGAGAGCTTGCCGTTTATGCGGGCATACTTTGCGTGCATGCCAATGTCAGTATGCAGTTCGAAGGCGAAGTCAAGGGCTGTGGCGCCCTTTGGCAATATTATGCCGCGACCATCAGGCGTAAAGATGAGTACATCGTCATAATAGAGCGATGTCTTGACGCTCTCTATGAAGCCCTGCTTGTGCGACTCTGCGGCTATCTCCTTGAGTATCTTGCGGAACTTCTCCAGCCACTGTGTGACGTTCTCATGGCTCACATCATTGCCCACATGGCGCGTTATGGCACGTTCCGCCACCTCTGCCAGACAACCGAAACGCGACTCGTTGACCATCTTCTCCGAGCATATCTGCACGTCTTCCCAAACACCTTCGCCGGAAAGCAGCATGATGTTGATGCTCTTGTAGGAGTTTTCCTTTGCTTGGTCTATCTGGTTGACAAACGAACCTGGCTTCTCCTGGAAAACATCTGTGAGAAGGGAGTAGATGCGTATGCAGACGTTCTTCTCGCTGAGCGTCTTGTCAGCACAGTCCGTCCATGTGATGCGTACATAATAGCGATTGTCAAGATGCCAGAAGTCCTTCTCCTGATTCTTCATCCTGCGCCATAGACTGTAAGGCTTGCGCCAGAACACTTCCGCACGCGCCGTGATGCCATTGTCGGAAAGAATGCTCTCTATCTTATCCGTAAACACCTTCAAGCGGTCCTTGTTGTCCTTCATATCCTTGTCGAGCATGAGCACGATGTCGGTATATTCCCCGCCGCAACGGAACTTGAAGGAAAGGTTCTCAAGGTCAGTCTTTACGTCAAAGAGTCCGAGGCGGTTGGCAAGCGGAGCATAGAAGTAGTCGGTCTCTCCGGCAATCTTCATCTGCTTGTCAGGACGCATGGAGTCGAGCGTGCGCATGTTGTGAAGGCGGTCGGCAATCTTCACCATCAGGGCGCGTATGTCATACTGTACGGACTCAAGGAGCTGCTCATAGTTATCCACCTGCTTCGACATGCGGTATGTTTCCTTCTTGCGCTTCGTTACCATGTCAACGAGATAGGCCACGTCATCGCCGAAGCGCTCCTTTATGTCCTCTATGGTATAAGGCGTATCCTCTACGACGTCATGAAGGAAGGAAGCCGTCACGGAGTTTGTGTCCAGCATCAGTTCCTCAGCAGCAATCATTGCCACCGAGATAGGGTGGATTATGTACGGTTCGCCCGATTTGCGTCGCTGCTCCTTGTGGGCATCGCGTGCAAATTCAAAGGCGTCCTTCAACTGTTGCAACTGCTCTGGCTGCACTCTGTACTCCATTGAGGCGAATACCTTTTCGGCAGCCTCCTGAACAATCTGGTCGTAGTTAGTTTCCATAGGGTCGGTTATTTTCTTGGTAAGAAATCACTTAGCAAATGCAAAAGTACCCTTTTTATCTCAATCCACCAAATAATTTCTGAATTTTTCGGATATTTGTAGAAAATTCAGGGAATTGGAAATTAAATGCCACCCGTAATGCCTTTCCTATAGGCTATTGCGGGTGGCTCTTGTTTATAAAAGTTGTTGTCTTGGAATTACTGAATCTTGCGTGTCAGATAGTCTTCAAGTACTTTTCCCTGACGCTCGTATGCGAATATACCTTCTTCCGTTTGTTCCAACATATCGCTTGGAGTATAGAATCCATATTGTACATTTTCTCTCTTGTACACTTCACCTACGCTCTTGCCGTTTGTATTATTGTATATAGCCTTGACAATATCTGCTCCGTATATCATAAGGCCATTCGCTGGCTTGTTTTCAACAATGGTCTTGATGTCTGCCTTTGGAGTAACCTTGGCTTCTACAGAGTAAACACCGTCCTCGCCATTCACGTTTGTAAAGGAGTACTTATAGTAGGTTGTCTTAGTCTCATCGCTGTTATATTCCTTAGCTTCGCCATTAGCCTTTGTAAGAACTACTTCCTGTGACTGGTCGCCATTGTGGAGAACAAGCGTTACGTCATAAATATCGAGAATATCATCAGAAAGGGTTGCTGCATAAGTAGGAAACTCTTTGTACATAGGCTTTTCCTGGGTAGACGCTTGTGCTGAAAGATAAGGATCGTCGTCGCTGTTATTGCAAGAAGTGAAACCTGCTACTGAGAGAACTGCTACTGCTGCGTACATGATTTTTGAGAGAAACTTTTTCATAATGTTTAATGTTTTAAAGAGTTTGTAAATTTTGTTTTTAAGTTTTAAGTTTAATGTTTTTAGTTTTTTGGGGTTTCCCCTCCCCCCCTGTGGGGGAGTCGGAGGGGGTCTTTAGTTTTTGGTTTGTCCCCTCCCCCGCTCGGGGGAGGTTGGGAGGGGGCTTTTGGTTTGTTTGACGATGCAAAGGTATGGTGTTTTTCAAACTCTTTACAAACACATTATGAAAACAAAACGTACAATCTGTGAATTTCACAAACTGTACGTCTTATTCATTATATGTACGGAAAAATAGCCCTCAGCCAAGCTGAAGCTACCATTTATTTAGTTCCGAATGACTTTCTATTTCATCCTCTATTTCATCTGGAAGGTTGTAGAAGAAGTCTATTCCGGATTTTTCTTCAATTTCATCCACAGTAAGAACGTAATCGCTCATGTTATGATGCGTGCCATCATTAGGATAAATGAAGCCGAGTGCAGCTGGTTTCTTGCCCATACGAAGCACAACCTTGAAGAACGCATCGGGCACTCCGACCTTATTATTTCCAATAGTCTTGTAATTTGGACCATAGAATATCGGACCTGCCGCAATATAGACTTCGCCATAATGCTTTGCCCAACCACGACATCTACTTTCCAACTTCTCCCAGTCGCCTCGATTAAGAGCACTATTCTGCGGACACATATTTGTAAGAAGGAAAGTCTGCTCCATCGCTTCCCTACTCCACTTGTTGTCACCAGCAGGGCAAAGATGCCCATGATCCAGTTCCATATCCAAGTCATACCAATCTTCCAGCTCCTGCCGAGCACCTTTAACCTCATCATCCACCATATAAGGAATGCCATTACGTTTCCAAGCACCTTCGGTATGTTCCGCGGTCAGATGCCATGCCACCCAGTTTGCATTCTTTGTCTGATTGTTATACGATGTGGTATAACCAACGCGACGAAGAATCTGCTCTGGCAAGGAAGAGGTTAAACGAGGGAACTCAAGAGAAGAATTGGACTGTCTTTGATCAGTACGAGCTTTCGGAACCTCCTGTATATCATCAGAAACATATAGAACTTCAACTGTATCATCCTCGTAATAACCCGATTCATCATACATAGAATAGGCTCTCCGTCTACATGAGGAAAACAGAACTAATATGCAGAAAACAAATATGATGTTTCTACTCATACACGATTTTATAGTTAACTTATATACCAAACACATTGCGTGCTAGACTAACAAAGCCTCCTATTATAAGCAATATTCCAATCAATCTAATAATGGTAGCAAGAGCACCTTTCTTTATCTTTGCCATACCAGGAACATGATAAGTGACAAAGTACCCAATTGCAATTTCTATTATTGAACCAATCATAGCTCTATAAGAAGGAATGGCAGAATGTTTCTGCCATTCAAACATTTTTATTTAAGGGGTGTTCTATAAATTCATAAATATGAGTGGAAGCCGTTCCGCTAGAGTCAATCTTTCGGAATCAGTCGCTCATCAGAGGACTTCGGCTGTCGATTGCGTTCGTTTATCCACTCATTGACATGTTGTTTTTGACGA
>JAZRXS010000209.1:0-35169 GCA_045600325.1 Prevotella sp. | reverse complement strand
GCTTGATGGATTCGTACCTCGAATGGAATCCAAAATAGGAACCGCCGTATGCGGAACCGCACGTACGGTGGTGTGAGAGGTCGGTAAACACGAAAGTAGGAGATAAACACCTACGATTAGTGTTTACCTCCTACTCGATTATTGTAGTACAATATTGGAAACATTATTGTAGTACAAGTATTGGAAACATATAGTCTAAGTGTGGCTTTTTAGATTAGAAAGCTACCTTTTCATATAAGCCGACTACAGCATCCTCGAGTAGTTCTATTACAAAGTGGAAATCACGTTCAGAGCCGTAATATGGATCTGGAATGGTTTCTTGTCCCGGATGCTCTGTGAGAAAGTCCGCCATGCTGATGATTTTGTCTGCCTGTTGTTTGCTTGCAGCTATTCTTCGAAGGTCTTGAATGTTCTCGCGATCCATAGCTACTATAAAGTCAAAGCGGTCGAAGTCACTTTGATTTACTTGTCTTGCTCGCATTGTTAAGCTATAACCATGCTGTTCTGCTGCCTTTCTCATACGACGATCAGGGAGTTGTCCCACGTGCCATGAGCCTATTCCTGCAGAATCAATAAACCAGTCAAACTCGGCATCTTTCTGGATTGTGTATTGTCTAAACACTTCTTCTGCCATCGGGGAGCGGCAGATATTTCCTAAACAAACGAATAGTATCTTTTTCATAATCGGATGCGAAGGTACGACTTTAAATTGAAAAATGAGGAATGAAAAGTGAAAAAAGCAATGAAAAACTTTTTATCTTTGATATTATTTCCTAACTTTGCAGTGTTTTACATAATACAAACAAATAATTTTAATGATTTAGAAACATTTGTGGTCATGATTACTTCGCAGAATCGTTTTGTTATGGTCACCTTCCAAAAGCTTTTTGGGGTCATGGTTACTTCACAGAATCGTTATGTCATGTCACTTACGTTTGAATAATAATTTGAATTTTCATGAGATCAAGAAACGCTAATTGGTTTGAATGCAAGGCAAGAGTTGCCAAGATGCAAGAAGATGGAACAGCAAAGCCTGCCGTTGAGCAGTATGTAGTGGATGCCCTTAGCTTCACTGAGGCTGAGGAAGCTATGACAGAAGAGATGTCAGCATACTATCAGGAATTTGAGATTACTAACATAAAGAAGGCTTCTTATCACGAGATATTCTTCTCTGACAAGGAGACTGATGACTATTGGTTCAAGGTGAAGCTCCAGTATATCACTATGGATGAGAAGACCGAGAAGGAAAAGAAAACCAATGTTTTCCATCTTATTCAGGCTCATTCCTTCTCTCAGGCAGTAGAATATATCCATCAAGTAATGCAGGGCACTATGATAGACTATACTATCCACACCCTTCAGGAGACTACCATCATGGATGTCTTTGAGCACAACAAGATTTCCGAAAAGAAGGGAGACAAGGAAGATAAGCCAGAATACCTTCAGGAAGAAGAACCTCAAGCACCAGGTGTCATTGAATAAAGCCCCCACCGAATCCCTTTCGAGGGGTGAGGAAGTTCTTAGAATACATTATGAGCAATATTTCAGAGAACCTTAAAAGCATAAAGGCTACGCTCCAAGAGGGCGTCGCCCTTTGTGCTGTAAGCAAATATCATCCAGAGGAAGAGCTGCAGGAGGCTTACGATGCAGGACAACGAATATTCGGTGAAAGCCATGTTCAGGAGCTTGTTCGTAAGGAGGCTGTACTGCCGAAGGATATAGAATGGCATTTCATTGGACATCTGCAGACTAATAAAGTGAAGTACATAGCTCCTTTTGTGAGCTTGATTCACTCTGCTGATTCCCTGAAGTTGATAAAGGAAATCAATAAGCAAGGTGTGAAATGTGGTCGCAAGATACCTGTTCTATTGCAGCTTCATATCGCTCAGGAGGAGACAAAGTTCGGCTTCTCGATAGATGAATGCCGTGAGTTTCTGGGAAGTGGCGAGTGGAAGGATATGGAAGGTGTCGAGTTTCATGGCATAATGACCATGGCAACTAATTGCGATGATGAAGAACAGTGGCGTGAAGAGTTTCATAAAGCCAAGATGTTCTTTGAGGAAGTTAAGCACAAGGCACTTCCAAAATGGACAATACTCTCTATGGGCATGAGTCATGACTATCCTGTCGCCATGGCAGAAGGTTCCACGATGGTACGCATAGGAACAGCAATCTTCGGCTCACGAGGATACTAAGACCGAATCGTCAAACGTTCGAATATTCGAATAATCGAAATTTCGAAAGATCTATACCCCGATCGTTCAAATGATCGAAAATCCGAAAATCCGAAAATCCGAAATCTGAAAACCCGAAAACCCGATAAGCCGAAACCCCGAAAAGCCGAAAAGCCCCATAACCGCATATACCGCAAATGAACAACTCATTCAGTTCTCCCGTTAATCTCGACCTCATGACCTTCATAGAGAGTCAGATACTGCCACGATACCAGCACTTTGATGCTGCCCATCGTTCGGAGCATGTGCAACATGTCATCAAGGAATCGCTCGCACTTGCCAAGCGACTTGGTGCTGATGTCAATATGTGTTATGCAATAGCCGCTTATCATGACCTCGGATTGGAAGGTCCGCGTGCAGTACATCATGTCACTTCCGGCAAGATTCTGCTTGCTGACAAACGCTTAAGCAAATGGTTTTCGCCAGCGCAGATAAAGATCATGAAAGAAGCAGTGGAGGATCATCGTGCCTCTGCAGCCAAGGCTCCTCGTAGCATGTACGGAAAGATTGTAGCAGAAGCTGACAGGGAACTGGAGGCAGAAACCGTAATGCGTCGCACTATACAATATGGTATAGATAACTATCCTGAGCTTGACCACGAAGGCCAGTTTAAACGTTTCCTTGAGCATCTGGAGAATAAATACTCGCAGTCAGGGTATATAAAGTTGTGGATTCCCGGCTCAGAGAATGAGAAACGCCTCAATGAATTGCGCAATATCGTGAATGATAAGACGAGATTGCGTGAGGAGTTTGAGAGAATATGGGCAGACCTCAACAATTAGTGAAGTCTGCCCATTTTTTATTTATAATATATGTGATTTGAACTTGTTAAGTGCTTGTTCATATCTTATTTGAAGTCAGCGTAGTATTCCTTAAGCTTTTCTTCTGCAGTTTGAAGGATGCTCACGTGTCTCTCAAAGAACTTTATTGCGTCCTGAGCTGAGTTGTAGAAGCTTTCAATAGCGAAAGACACACCGGTGCCTGAACTGCGTACGTAGCACTTTACAACCTTATATTCAGCAGTCACTTTGTTTGCAGCCTTGTAAACGGCGTACATGTTAGCGTCTTCTGTTCCAATGCCATCCTTGTGGAAACTAACATAGAAGAAGCCTTCGCTCATTGTTTCGATAGAATACCAGTAGTTTTCACCTTCAACCTTGAATGTAAGGTCATCATCCTCGTCGATGGACGCTCTGTAGCCTTCGTTGTTAAGATAGTTCTTGATAGTGTTAAGGAACTGGCGTTCTGCCGGTGTGAGTGTAGCACTTGCAGTCAATGTGAAGATGCTAACAAAGAAGAGAATAAAAAGTTTTTTCATAATTAATTGTGTTATTATGGTTGATGTTTATTATGACTGCAAAGGTAGTCATTTTTTGTTTAAGCACCAAGAGAAAACCGAATTTTCTTTATTTTATTTTGTAAAACCATCAAACTGATATGTGAAAAATGTCAAATAGATGTTAAGAATCGTCAAAAAGACAGCGGAGACGAATCAAACAAGATAGCTATAAACAGCAGAACGGCTGGCTTCCATACAAGGAATGCCAGCCGTTTTGTTTATAAGTTTGTCAACAGAATTTGTTTATGCTAACAATCTATTTTACATGTCAACTTCTGCGAATGCGCGGATAGGAAGCATACAGCTCTTTGGCATGTCAAGCTTGATGCGACCATCGTAGATTGGACCGTATGAGTATCCATATTTTCTTGCAGTACTTACTGCAAAAGTCTTATAGATGTTCATACCAGCACCTCTAAAGTCAACAGTTGCAAAGATAGAAGCAACACCATTGTTGTTGTCGTCAGACTTTGCAGCCCAATAAGCAGCACCGATGCCGCGCTTACCAAAGTTCATCAAGCCGAAGAGCATCTGTGAAGAGCTGTCGCTATAGCTCTTATCAACAGAAATACCCTTTCCGTTGCATACGAAGAAACCAGCTGCAGGAACGAAAGTCTTTCTCCAAGTGATGTCGTTCTTGAGCTCGAATCCAGCTACACCAGTACCTTCGTAGTCGTTGTATCTTGTACAAGTGATGCTGACAGCGCCGAGAGTAACCTTGAGAACGTCGCCATCACTCTTGAAGTTGAATTCCTCGAGTTCGCTGAGGAGTGGCTCCATCTGCCAGCCGTTGCCCCAATAGTTGGTTGCAGCGTCACCGTAAACCTTTCCATTGCCAGCAGTGAGGTTAGTCTGTCCTGTGAAATCGGCAACAGAAGTTGTGCCATAGATGTAAGTGTCCTTAGAGTCGTAAAGGTCAGCCTTTACCTCACCTGTAGGAGAAACCTTCTGAGCAGCAGTTGCAACAGAGTAGTTTGCTAAGATGTTTGTAACGTCAGTATGTGCAGTAACGTTCCAACCCTCAAGTTCACCCCAACGGAAGTAGAGACCGTAGTCAGAAATATTTTCAGCGCCAATGTTGCGGTCGCCGATCATGATTCTTGTTGTAGAGTTTGAAGTAGGGTCAAGGTCCTTGCGCATGAGACCGAGGTCAACATAGCCATGACCGTTGATAGTCTCATTAAGCTTCTCGAATCCAGCAAGACCCTGAGAAATTCTCACAGCTGCAGGGAGAGACTTGTTGTACTTCTTAACGTATGTATCAGTACCGTTAGTGAGGTAGAGAATAGTAGTTGCACCACCATCAGGAGTACCATAGAACGCACCGTAAGGAACGCCACCGTCCATTTCCTCTGATACAGGCATGTAACGACCGTTAACGTCAGCACTTTCCTTAGTAGTAGCAAGTGCGTGAGGGTCGATACCCTGGCCCTTGAGAGGGTTCATGTTTGGAGAATAGAGAGTCCAGTGACCTTCAGGAAGGTTGTAAACGGAAATCTTTGTGAAGGCACCCATCTTCCAAGTGTAGTTTGAAACAGGGAGGATGATACCAACTTCAGGATCTACCTCGTCAGCCTTGATAGCGTACTCAAGGTTGTCTTCTGCAGACTCCCAGTACTCACAGCCTCTATCGCCGATAGACCAGTATCCTTCAGATCTGTCGGCCTTGCCTACCCAAGTGAGTTCGTGCTGACCTCTTACCCAGATAGCCTTGTAGCGCTTGTCTGAATTTTCCGCAACTTCCTTTGCGAATTCGTTCATTGCAGCAGAGAGCTCGTCGCCTGTAAGTACGCCGCCTTCGCCGTCAGAGAACTTGCTGCTTACAACGTATGATTTCCATGTGTTGTTCTTGTACACCATCTTGAGCGCACCGTCAGAGATGCCCTTGAAGCAGTAGTACACAACATCACCGTCTTCCCAGTCGCCTTTGAGGGCACGAGATTCGTCTACCTTAGATGAAGATACCGAGAATCCGAACTTGAATTTCTTAGGCTGTATGTTGCCTGTTGTGCCGAAGTCGTCAGAAGTACAGCTTGCGAGTACTGTGAGGACTGCGAATAAAGAGAATAATAATTTCTTCATATCTGATTAATGTTTAGATCTGGTTATTGCTTGTCGTGTTTGTTTTTTACCAATCTTCTTCAATTGGACCTTCTGAACCATCTTGTGTCTGATTGTTACCGCCGCCATTGATTGCTCCAGGTACAAAGCTACCGTAGTTAGGACCATTATCTCCAGTACCTACAATGCCGCCAGCATCTGCCTGTGCGTTAGAACCGTCGCTACCTGCAAGAAGAGTGTTCTCTGTGTTGAGGAGAACTGTCTCCATGTCTGGCTTTAAATAAATCTTTTTCATAATTATTGTTGTATTTGTTATTATATTAATGTTTGATAGTTGATATAATGCCAATAACGAGTTGGCATTGGATACCAACGCCTTTAGTGATGCAAAATTAAGCTATTCATTATTAATATACAAGCAAAATCGCAAAAAAGTTCAGAAAATCAGCGATTTTTTGCCCTAATTGCATGATTTTTAAACATTTTTTTACATTTTTACCATGCTTTTTAAGGAAATTCAGTCCTCCTTTTTCGTGATTTCATTCCATAGGTTTCCGCTTCGTTTTAGTGGCGGTTTCGGTAGGTTTCCATCTTACTTATAATCAGTAACTTCAGGAGTTGCAAAAATTTTCGTATACAAACTCACTTCAAGTTTGTATACAAAACCGGTTGGAGTTTGTATACGAATTTTTTCAAAACTCATAGAGTTATTGTCCGTAACTCATGGAGATATTGCTCGTAACTCATAGAGTTATTGTCAGTAACTCATGGAGTTGTTATTCCTATTCTTTATTATTAAATGTGGGATTTTATGATATTTTAGAGTTTTTCCCTTTGCTGTTAAAATAATTCTTCCTAATTTTGCACCGTTTTTTACCCCAAGTAAACGCCCAAGGCTACTTTGAGGGCAAGATAATTAATAATTAATAATTTATAACTAAAACCATACATGTCATATCTTTTCTCTTCAGAATCTGTGTCAGAAGGCCATCCTGACAAGGTAGCCGACCAGATTTCAGACCGTATTCTCGACCAGATCCTTGCTTATGCTCCAGAGTCGCACGTTGCTGTGGAGACGCTTGTCACTACCGGACAGGTGGTCATTGCCGGTGAAGTCCGCTCAGAGGCGTATGTGGACTTGCAAACTTTGGCTCGTGATGCCATCAACAAGATAGGCTACACAAAGTCAGAGTATCAGTTTGATGGCAATTCTTGCGGTGTACTCAGCTGCATCCATGAGCAGAGCGGCGACATAGACCGTGGCGTAAGCCAAGAGGAACAAGGCGCTGGCGACCAGGGCATGATGTTCGGCTATGCAACGAATGAGACAGACAACTACATGCCTGTGACCCTCGACCTTGCACATCTTCTCGTGAAGACGCTTGCCGAGATACGCAAAGAAGGCAAGGAGATGACATACCTCCGTCCGGACTCAAAGAGTCAGGTTACAGTGGAATATTCTGATGACAACATCCCACAGCGCATAGATACCATCGTGGTCTCTACCCAGCACGATGAGTTCGTACTGCCAACAGAACAGACAGACGATGCCCAGGCAAAGGCTGACGAGGCGATGCTTGCGCAGATTCGCAAGGATGTACGCGACATTCTTCTGCCTCGTGCCATGGCAAAGATCAAGAACGAGAAGGTTCTTGCGCTCTTCAACGGCTTCAATGCCGACGAGAAACTGCTGGTGAACCCAACAGGCAAGTTCGTCATCGGCGGTCCTCATGGCGACACTGGCCTTACAGGTCGTAAGATCATCGTGGATACTTACGGCGGTCGTGGTGCTCATGGTGGCGGCGCATTCTCTGGCAAGGATCCTTCAAAGGTGGACCGTTCAGCCGCATACGCAGCACGCCATATTGCGAAGAACATGGTGGCAGCGGGCGTTGCCGACGAGATGCTCGTGCAGGTGGCATACGCCATCGGTGTGGCAAAGCCTGTAAGCATCTATGTGAACACATACGGAAAGAAGAATGTCAGCATGACAGACGGTGAGATTGCTGAGAAGATAAGCACGCTCTTCGACCTCCGACCAAAGGCTATAGAAGAGAATCTCAAGCTCCGCTATCCAATCTATTCAGAGACAGCTGCTTACGGTCATGTGGGACAGGAGTACAGAAAGGAAGTCAAGGTGTTTGAGTCACGCTATCACGAGACGAAGAAAATAGAGTGCGAACTCTTCACATGGGAGAAGCTTGACCGCGTGGACGAGATCAAGAAGGAGTTTGGACTCTAAACTTAATACTTTACATTGTATATTTGAAGTAAATATGGACTCACTGACAGAGGGCGTCCTTGCGCCTTATACCATACAGAGCGACGATTTCATCACGTCGTTGCTCTATGTGACTGTGCTGGTAGCCATTGTGGCTATGGCGCAGTCAAGGGATTTCATTGCCCGTGAGTTCCGCTTGTTTTTCCGTCCTTCCCGCCGCGACTACGGCTTCTATACGGAGACAGCCACAGAGGTGCGCTTCCAGTTCTTCCTCGGTTTCCAGACCTGTTTGATGCTGGCGCTCTCCACCTTCCTTTTCGCCACCCACTACTTGCCCGGCAAGACTACGGCAACCGCGCAGCATAACTTCATACTCCTTCTCTTGGGATGCTTCATAGCATACTTCATAATGAAGTTCCTGCTTCAGTGGCTTGTGGGCTGGGTGTATTTCGAACCGCAGGAAAACAAGCAGTGGCAGAAGTCGCAGTTCTTCCTGATGGCTGTAGAAGGTCTGCCCCTGCTGCCTATAGTCTTGCTGCTGTGCTATTTCTCTATGACGTTCACGGCGGCGATAGTGCTGATTGTTATGGTGCTGATATTCATCAAAATACTGACATTTTACCGTTGCTACGAAATCTTTTTCAGCAAAAATCGCCCTCGAATGCAGATTTTTTTGTACTTTTGCACACTTGAATTAGTGCCCGTGCTTGCTTTTTATGGTGTTATAGCGCAGGTAATCAGCAAGTTACGTGTTTAAAAGCATGGTGCTAATGAATGTATAACCCACACACTAAACGAACTAAGATAGACGAATAATTCTTTGATAATTTAAGGTAAAGATGATTAAGAAAATCCTCGTTTCACAGCCGCAACCAAGCAGCGAAAAGTCGCCTTACTATGACATGGCGGATCGTTACGAAGTAGAGATTGTTTTCCGTCCATTTATCAAGGTAGAGAAAATTCCTTCACTGGAGTTCCGCAAGCAGAAGGTGAACATCCTCAACTATACGGCAGTTGTGTTCACTTCCCGTCATGCCATTGACAGCTACTTCCAGATTGCGAAGGAAAACCATCAGCCAATACCGGAGGATATGAAGTTCTTTTGCGTGACAGAGACCATATCACTCTATATCCAGAAGTACATTCCTTACCGCAAGCGTAAGGTGTTCTTCTCGCCAACAGGCAAGATTGAGGACCTCGTGACCATCATGCAGAAGCATAAGGCTGAGCTTTATCTCGTGCCACTCTCTGACGTTCACGACGGCAAGATCAAGACAATGCTCGACGGCAAGAAACTGAAGCATACGGAATGTGTGATGTATCGCACACTGAGCAACGACTTTACTGAGGAGGAAATCGCGCAGTTTGACTACGACATGTGCGTATTCTTCTCGCCTTCAGGCATCGCCTCTTTCGAAAAGAACGTGCCTGAAGAACTCAGAGGCAAAGTTGCCGTGGCTACTTTCGGACCTGCTACCACCAAGGCAGCGCACGATGCAGAGCTGAATGTCGTTGTGGAAGCGCCAACGGAAAAGTATCCTTCAATGACCGGAGCACTCAACAAGTATCTCCGCGATATTGAGGACGATGATGACGAATAAAGAATAAAGTGTGAAGTATAAAGTTTTAAGTATAAAGTATGATTACTTTTGCAAGCGGACTATTTGATACGGACATACTACAAGTGTAATCATACTTTATATTTAATACTTAATACTTAAGAACATGAAATTCCCTAAGACTGAACGCATATACTTGCAGAAGGAGATAGAAGAACTCTTCACTCCCGGCAATGCAAAGGGCATTACGAATTATCCGATTCGTATGGTATATCGCTATGTGACAAGGGAAAACGAGGCAGAACCGCAAGTGAAGGTTATGGTAAGCGTCTCCAAGAAAAGGCTGCGCCGTGCCGTTGACCGCGTAAGGGCAAAGCGACAAATGCGCGAAGCTTATCGTCTGAACAAGCCTTCTGGAGAACGTGCAGTGAACATCGCCTTCGTATGGCTTGCCAACGAACCGCAAGACTCAAAGGTGATACACGAGAAGATAAAGGAATTGCTGAGTAGGCTGTAAATCAGAATGTCGATAATTCGAAAATCCGATAATTCGAAAATCCGAAATATCGAAATGTCGAAGTTTCGATAAATAACAAAATCGAAAAATGAAAAAGCTTCTCACAGCCTTGCTCCTCGCTCCCATAGCGTTCTATCAGACCTGCATATCGCCTTTCACGCCGCCAGCTTGCCGCTTCACTCCGACCTGCTCGCAGTATGCCAAGGAAGCAATAATTAAGCACGGTCCCTTCAAAGGACTTTGGCTCGCAATAAAGCGCATCTGCAGATGCCACCCATGGGGAGGCTCGGGGTATGACCCCGTACCGTAGCCCCCTCCCAACCTCCCCCGAACGGGGGGAGGAGAAGATAACTGGCTTGAAGGCTGCATAACATTGAATATAAAAGAATTCATTAAAACATAAAACACTATACCCACAAGTGTAATCTAATCCCCCTCCCCGCTCGGGGAGGGTCGGGGTGGGGCTAAATATGAAAAATTTCGTAGAAGAACTCAAGTGGCGCGGAATGCTCGCGCAGATAATGCCAGGTGCAGAAGAACTCCTTCAGAAGGAGATGGTAACTGCTTACCTCGGCACTGACCCAACAGCAGACTCTCTGCATATCGGTCACCTTTGTGGTATCATGATGCTCCGTCATCTCCAGCGCTGTGGCCACAAGCCTATCATCCTCGTGGGTGGTGCTACAGGTATGATTGGCGACCCTTCTGGTAAGTCTCAGGAGCGTAACCTCCTCGATGCAGAGACTCTTTACCACAACCAGGAGTGCATCAAGGCTCAGGTTGCTAAGTTCCTCGACTTTGAAGCTGAAGGACCTAACGCAGCTGAGATGGTAAACAACTACGAGTGGATGAAGGACTTCACTTTCCTCGACTTCGCTCGTACCGTTGGCAAGCACATCACTGTGAACTACATGATGGCGAAGGATTCCGTTCAGCAGCGTCTCAACGGTACTGCTCGCGACGGTCTTTCTTTCACTGAGTTCACTTACCAGCTCCTTCAGGGCTACGACTTCCTCCACCTCTATCGTGCAAAGAACTGCAAGATGCAGCTTGGTGGCAACGACCAGTGGGGTAACATGACTACTGGTACAGAGCTTATCCGCCGTACCCTTGGCAACGACAACGAGGCTTATGCACTCACATGCCCACTCATAACAAAGGCTGACGGCAAGAAGTTCGGTAAGACAGAGAGCGGCAACATTTGGCTCGATCCAAAGCGCACGACTCCATACAAGTTCTATCAGTTCTGGCTCAACGTGAGCGATGACGACGCAGAGAAGTACATCAAGATCTTCACTTCACTTGAGAAGGACGTTATCGACGCACTCGTAGAGGAGCACAAGCAGGATCCAGGTCGCCGTGTTCTCCAGAAGCGTCTCGCTGAGGAAGTGACAACAATGGTTCACTCTAAGGAGGCTCTCGACGCAGCAATCGAGGCTTCAGGCATCCTCTTCGGCAAGGCTACAAAGGATTCCCTTGCAAAGCTCGACGAACAGACATTCCTCGACATCTTCGACGGCGTACCAATGTTTGAGATTTCAAAGGAGCGTCTCGGTCAGCCTGCAGTGGAACTCTTCACACAGGACGCAAAGATTTTCCCTTCAAAGGGCGAGATGCGCAAGATGGTTCAGGGCGGCGGCGTTTCAGTAAACAAGGAAAAGCTCCAGCAGTTCGACCGCGCCATAACAGAGGAAGACCTCATTGAAGGCAAGTACATCCTTGTACAGCGCGGCAAGAAGAACTACTTCCTCGTAACAGTGAAGTAAAGCAACAGCAGTTCCCCGACTATCCTAGGACTATTCCCAGCCGTTATCGGCAGGGCTTCCCCAAAACATACAAATGCTGCTGAGAAAAGAGGACTCAAAAGAGGCTTGGCAAGAGGTCGTGCAGAAGGAGAGGCTTCGAAAGCTATTGCGATTGCACATAATCTTCTGACTATGGGGCTATCAGCGGAACAAGTAGCACAAGCGACAGGACTTTCTCTTGAAGAAATCAACTCGCTGTAAAAAACAAAGAAAGTACCTCTGTAAATATAATAAAAACGAAATAGTAACTTATAGCAAAGAAAGGAAAACAGAAGTCCACGCACCTACTCCTTATTTTATAATATAGAACAGGCACGCAGACGATACGAAACAGACAGTACAACGATTATTTGGTGAGACTACGCGTCTCTGCCACTTCCACAGTGATGAGTTAAAGGTTCAACTCAGCTTTTCAGCTAAATGAACCACTATTAACAAACTATGGAGGAAGGCGACAACCAAATTCGATACTTATAAATATACTTGAGCAAACTGCTCTTGTTCTCTTCTTTCCGAAACGGCCAATTTCAAAGACAATGAGAATAAGCAGCGGTGGGTTCACGTCTCGTATGGGGCGTGAGCTTCTCCGTATCTTATCTATTGTCAAGGTGCTTGGCCGTACCAGGAAAGAAGGATATGCGTCGGGAAGTTCGCGCTCCTTCTTTTATTCAAATCTAAAAAATGAAAAGATTCATTACAATTTTATTGTTTTTTATTCCTGTCGTTACAATACTGTTTGGCTTGTCATCTTGTGATAGCGACGATGATATTGACATGTCTAAAGACAAAGGAACTGCTACAGCTATTATAGATGTTGAGAATGGCAAAAAAGCAAAAGTCAAGTGGATACAACTTTGGAAGAATGGTCCAAAATTTGCAGAATATAATTTGGGAGTTGTTGATGGAAAACCTGAAAGTTTTGGTGGTAAGTACCAATGGTATTCTTTTTTTGACGAGAATGACCAGATTTCAAATTTCCCATGGGGTAACAATTGGCGCATCCCTACAAAAGATGAATTTGAATATTTACTGAACAATTGTAAAATAGAATGGACAAAAATTAATGACATCCCTGGAATTACAATTACTGGTATAGGTGATTATTCAAATAATAGCATTTTCCTTCCTGCTTGCGAATATGATGAAGGCGAGGTCTATGGTAGATACTGGACTTCAACACCCGAAAGTTCTTCAAACGCATACAATCTTGGTTTCCATGAAGTTCCTTCTTTTGGCTACAAAGTATCTTTTAATGGCAAGCATCGTTTTAGATCTATTCGCCCAGTTCTTGCGGAAAGTAATAACAATACAGGATCTGAAGAATCGAAACAAGAACTCATAGGAACATGGGATGGAACCATTACATCTAATGGAGAAACTTTTGATGCATCTCTTGTGATAAAGGCTGATGGAACATATTTTGAAAGCTCTGGACACGGCTACAATAGTTTTAACGGTAATTGGAAAGACAACGGTAATGGAACTATAACCCTTACAAATTTCTTTGATCCAACATTTAAATACAGCATACAAAGTAACAAACTTTATTTAACTGGAAATGGCTGGAGTGCAAGTTTTACTCGTCGATAGATGATTAAAACAATGCTAAATTGGGTTACAAACAAATTAAAAATCATGAAGAAAATAAAAGAAGCGTGGAACATTTTGATGATGTTCATTTTTATATTAAGCACCGTAATCGTAGCATCTTCATGCAGCAATGACGACGAAGATGATTATGAGCCATCTTCATCGGGCAAAGTTACTATATCATGTACAAAAGGGGCTAAAGTACCAGCACAAGCACGCTATAAATATTCTGTCAGTGTAAAATACTCAGGAAAAGCAGATGACGTTAAGGTTATCGGAGTACACTGGGGAAAGGGTACAACTAATCAATACGCATCATCGGCAACAGCAAGTAAAACATCATATTCAAAAACATTGGAGTTGATTGATGGTATTCATTATAAAATTGAAGGATATGTAAAGTTAAAAACAGGACAAACTATTACAAGTAAGACAACGAGTGTTACTCCATAGTTTGTAATCGTTTAACTCAAAATAGCAACGGCTAGGTACATTGAAAACATGGCAAGCATGAATTATCACAGATTGTTCATACCAGTTACCGATTGGTGACATCAGGGAAATAATTTATAACAGATATTAGTCATTGCTTATTCCTCAAAAATGGATAAGTAGAGCCACCAAACTTTTTGCTACATCGCGAGGTTGCAATTCTTTCCACGTGATGTGGCAAATTTTATGATGTCGAAGAAGAAAACTTTACAGACCAAGGCTATTCTCATCAAGTAGGAACTGCTTGAGTCCCATGGTGACTATACCATCTTCACTTCTGCGGAGCAAGATATTTTCTTTGACAATGACGATTTTTTTGAAAGAGTCGGGGATAGCCTTCAGCGGGCGTTCTTCCTGCTTCACCTTCTCGGGAGTTGGAAGGGCAAAGGCGGATTGGATGTAATAGCGCTGGCTGCCCTGATTAACCACAAAATCCACCTCTATCTGCTTGCGTACCGAATTGCCGTTTTCGTCCTTTTCACGAATCTCCACCACACCGACATCCACGCTATAGTCACGACGCAGCAGTTCATTGTAAATGATGTTCTCCATGAGGTGGGTTTCCTCTATCTGCCGGAAGTTGAGACGTGCATTGCGAAGTCCCATGTCGGAAAAATAGTATTTGAAAGGTGTGGAAATGTATTTCTTTCCTTTTATATCGTAGCGTTCGGACTTCCTCACCAGGAATGCCTCCTCAAGGTAATCCAGATATTGCTTTATGGTCTTTGCTGTTAGTCGCATTTTGCCAGCAGAGAGGAACGTATTCTCCAATTTCTGCGGGTTGGTCAGCGAACCGATGGAGGACGATATGATGTCCAGCAATCGCTCCATCTCCATATCGTTCTGGATGTTATGTCGCTCCTTGATATCTGTCAGATAAGTCTTTTTGAACAGTTTCTTCAGATAGGATGCTTTCTCCTTCTCCGATTCTGTCAGTACACAAAGGGGCAAGCCACCATAGGTCATGTAGAGGCTGAGCTGCATGTCCCAATCAGCATCGGGCATAGCCTCCAAAATCTCTGCCAAGGAAAGGGGGTAGATGTGTATCTCATCACCTCTTCCACGGAATTCAGTGATGATGTCCGATGATAAACATTTTGAGTTAGAACCAGTTACGTAAACGTCGGCATTCTTAACCTTTAGGTAACTATTGAGCACATCCTCAAACTCTTCAACCTTTTGGATTTCGTCCAAAAGGATGTAATACATACCATCATCCTTCATCCTGCTGTCAATGTATTCCAGAAGAGTATCAGGATTGCGAAGAGCCTTGTTGCGGCGATCTTCCAAATCGACCATGATAATGTGCTCATCATCTATACCTTCGCTTTTCAAATGTTCATAAAAAAGGGTGAATAGCGTGTACGACTTGCCGGAACGCCTTATTCCGGTAAGGATTTTTATCTGTCCGTTATGTCTATGAGACAATAACTTATCTATATATTTCTGCCTGTTAAACTGCATGGTTCATTACGGATTTTCGCCCCAATGGGCATTTTTATGGAAAATGTTGGTGCAAAGGTAATAATAAAAATCTAAAAACAAGCTATAATCCATCCTTTTCTTTGTAAAAATACATAGTTAAGGATGAGTTATCGCTATTTTTATCCTTTTGGGGGTAAAAAGACCTGGGAAAGGATTGCATAAACAAGCAGTCACCACTAATGACTCATGCCGGGCTTCATTTATGACAAGCGTTGTGGGATTCACTTCTTGCTCCACGATGTCTTGCAAGCGTATCCTTGCGTTACCGAGTGAGGCTACGACGGGAAAAACGAAAGAACCAGAACCAAATTAAAACACTCCTCACTCGTCACAAAACGCTGTAATACTTTGATAACCAGTATGATATGGTGTGACGAGTGTGTGATGAGTGTCGTCACATCTTTTGAATCTATAAAAGTTGCGTAGCAGATTCGTGTTATTCGTGTAATTCGTGTTCAAAACATAAAAAACGTGATGAGCTGTGATGAGTTGTGATGAGTTGATTGTAACTCATCACGCTTGTATTATATTGATAATCAGGGCGTTATTGGGGGTATGTGATGAGTGAGGAGTTGCGCGTGATATCCTTGCATATTTTTGTATCAGATTTGACTCATAACTCTATGCTTTTTGACTCATAACTCCATGCTTTTTGACTCATAATCCTAAGGAATATGCTTTGTGTGGGTGCTGATTCCTGGAACTGTTTGATGTGAGGATAGACTTCGGCAATAACCATAATATAAAGTTGGCGGTGTTTATCCTTATTACCGGTTTGTTTATTGTTTCGGATACGCTGATGGTGTATCTCCAGACATTGAAAGACGGCTTCACAATGGGGCGACTGGCATGGAACCTCATTACAATCTGGGTTTTGAATGTGTTTGTGCTATGCTGCACACATAATTATATCTTTGGCAGCAGCTTCTCAAGCATTCCACCAATAGAAATAGAACATAACTCCTTGCCAACGACACTTGTAATGGCACCTCTGCCAGCAGTGATTATTAAAATTGCACAGAAAACAACAGGAATAATTGGGATGGTACTGCTATCCGCTGCTGGAAGGGAGTGAGGGTGTAATTGTACAATTCCCATGGAAACTGTACTTTAGAGACAGAATGAAATCCGGCGTGAATCTTGGCTTTACTGTTTATGCAAAGATTCACGCCAGATTTATTACAGGAGGGGCGTAGATATAATTGGTTAATGGAGTATCATTGCCTTTCCGTTCCTGATTACGATGCCACGGTAGTTCTTGCCCACCTTCTGACCGTTGAGGTTGTAGAGGCTTGTTGTCTGTAGCTTGTTGCTTGAAGCCATGGTAGCAGACTGAATAGATGAAGTTTCGTTGACTATGACTGTTATCTCCGTCATTTCCGACTCACCAGAAGCATAGATAGCCTTCACGCTGATGGTGTGTGTGCCCGGTGTGAGTTCTTCAAGTGTGAAGGTGTTGTCGCTGGTAGTTGCTACCTTGTTGCCATCTACGTATATTTCGAATGTGCAAAGTGATGAGGCTGAACCAGCTGCTTGTTCCTCACGTGGACCAATATACACGTCATCAAGCATTGAAATCCACATGTCGTGACTGATGTGATGAACTGCAATTTGTGCTGTTGAGCCTGCAAACTCGGAGAGATCCACCTCGAAGCGATTCCATTCTTCATTGAACGTGATGCCGGCAACCTTCTTGAATGTGCTGCGATCGTTGTCGTAGAGTGCTCCAACCTCAAACGTACCAGGATAAGAAGCTGTGTAGCTCTTGCCTGTGAAGCGGAAGACATAGTCGTTATAGATGGTTATTGGTGGCGCAATGAGCCAGTCGTCGCTCTTGCCTTGCTCTGCAGACGAGAACATGACATATTTCGTTCCTTCTGGGGCAGTGAAGAGTCCGTCATCGCTCGCTTGTACAGGCTTGGTCTTTTCCGGATTGAAGATCATGGCACCAACCTTGGCGCGTGGCTCCGGATATGTGATGTTAGTGCCGCCAATGCTCATGGCGTATGTTGGCATTGCGTCAATGTCAAGCACTGTCCAAGGAGAGAAACTTTGCGAGAAGTCCTCGTATGTCTCAAAGCCATCGGTGAAGCCAAGAGTCTGGTTCCACTTGAGCACAACGCTCGTCTTGCCATCGGCAGTGACATTGTCGGCGGTAAGTCCGAATGGAGCTGCGAGTTCCTCTTTGAGAATGAGCTGAACGTCCTGGTTGTCGTTATCGTTAAGGTTTATGTCAGCGTCCGCATTCTGGTATCCTTCGGCGGAAACATTGACGTGATACTTGCCCTTCAAGAGGGATGGCACGTTGAAGGCTGTAGCGGAAGTGATGGAGTCTATCTGCAAACCTGTCTCTGCGTCCGTTATACTATACAGTATCTGCTCAGGAGTATGACCATTGTTCGTGCTGACAGAAATATTGAGCGCAGCATATTTGTCGGCAGAAGGGAGGTTAAGCTCGGTAGAAACGATTTCGCTCTGTGATGTGCGGTAGTTTGCGCGAATGCCTACGGTATGCTTTCCGTTTTGCATGTCGGCAAAAGTGTATGATGGAACGGCTGAAGTAGCCACCTCTGTTCCGTCGAGTATTATGGAGAATGTCTCGTTCGGATTGGTCTTGTTGAGCGTTAGTGGGTCAGGACCAACGAAGAAATCGTCCACCATGAGCATGAAGGAGTTTTGCGAAACGCATTGGATGGCGATATAGACCTCCTGGCCTTCATACTGCTTGAGCGAGTAGGAAATGTAGTTCCAGTATTCGTAGCCTACGGTCTGGTAGTTGCCAGGAGTAAGGCTTACGAAGTCAGACTGCTTGCTATTGCTCTTTGTGCTCACGAGAACATTGAAACGATCCTTTACGCGTTCGCTGCCTTTAGCATAAAAACGCACAATGAAATCACGTCCGATCTTCACCTTGGGAGTGATGAGCCAGTCGTTGTTTGCATTTCCGGAAGCCGTGCGGACAAAGCCTGCACACTGCTTGCCGCTGTAAGGACGCAGCACAGGATAGTCGTACCAGAATCCATCGCCAAGTCCCATGAGATTGAAGATGGTGGCATACTGCGGAAGACCGGCATTCTGATACTCGCCTTGTAGTGTGGCAGCCGGCTCCTTGTCGCCGTCGATGCCCGTCCATGGAGCAAAGCTTATGGAGAAAGGATCGTAGCCTTCGAAGTCATCCTCAAAGGCTGCTTCCTCCTTGTTCCATGTGAGTGCCACCTTGTTCTTGCCGGTAAAGGCATCATGAGTGGCTGTGTATTGTATGTTGAATGGGGTAGATGTTGCTTCTTTTAGAACGATTGTTGCAGTGATGTCTGAATTGACCACGAAGTTGCGGTCAACGTATGTCTCCAATCCAAGCTTAGAACCATCGATGGTAAGTGTGTTAGTGCCCTCAACCACATTGGTGAATGTGGCAACGCCCGCCGCATTTATCGTAGCGTCAGGATACTGCAAACCATAGTCTTCGTTCTCCATCTTCACCTTCAAGCCCTGTACGTTGTCGCCTGTTGCGGCAGAGACGTTTATTGTGACTTTATAAAGGCTTTGTGCAGAAAGCGAGAGAAAGAAAGAGGAAAGGAGTAGGAGAGAGAATAGCTTTTTCATAATGCTTCGTTTTCGTCGTCAAGGAGTTCCTTGTAGGTTGGGGCAAGGTCTATATTGCCCTCGTTGTATTTGTTGTTTATGGAATTAGCGTTAAGAATAGGTTCCGTATGGGCGGTGTATGTTTCTATCTTAGGTGCTGTGTATTGTTTTGCCATAATGTTTATTTGTTGCAGGAAAAGAAACAAGCCGCGTATTACACGCGAATGGAGTAATACGCGGCTATATTCAGTAATGCTTCAATTTCTCAATACATTATTGAATTATTGAGTTATTGAATTGTTCAATCAGTTTCTTAGAAATCGAAATGAATGCCTTTCTGCTGTGGGGCAAGGTCGATGTTCCCCTGATTGTAGCCTCCATTAGGATTTGGCTGTGGCAGTGAATCTGGTTCTGGATCTGGCTGGTCAATGGAACCGGCAAGGATTACGTTCTCCAAATCCACTTCGAGAGCAGAAACTTGTGGTTTATCGTATGCTTTCATAATAGTTTTGATTTTTTTAGTTACTTGACAAGTACCTGGCTTACTTAACCATAACTTTCTTACCATTCTTGATAACGATGCCCTTGTAGTTGTCGTTTACGCGAACGCCGTTGAGGTTGTAGTTCTGCATTCTGCGTTCTGCATTCTGAATAGTAGAGATGGCTGTAGCATCGTCAGCAGGGAGGCTGAGAGACTTAGGTGCAGAGAGTGCGGTGTTAATCATGAGATATGCTCTGTTAGCCTTGCACTCGAATACGCCACCGTCAGGAGCACCAAGGTAGAATGCTACTCTATCCTCGTCTGGGCTGTACTGAAGCTTGTAGTAGCTGTAGCCTGCCTCAGCTTCTGGAGTAGTAGCCTCGTCATAACCGAAGAAGAGTGAAGAGTACTCTGCCTTCTCCTCTGGTTTCTCTGTGAGAGCCTTAGCCTTGAGGTCTGCAATAGCTTCTGGAGCATAGAGGAGAACACCTGTGTTTGCAGGGATGTAGTCTGTGATTTCTGTATAAACAAGCTGACCGCCATCGAGTGACTCTGCAACGTATGCCTTAACACCTGCAGGGATAGCCATGTCGAACTTGCTATCATAGAGAGTAGTGTACTTGTATGTATTTACAGTCTCAGGGATAGCAACTGTGTGCTGAACGAGAGCGATTGTGTTGCCTTCAGCAGAAGCAGCTACTTCAGCCTTGTCGTAACCGTAAACGCCATCAACAACAATAGTGTATTCCTTCTCTGGCTGGAAGATAGACATCTCGTACTTACCCTCTGCATCTGTTGTAGCATGATATTCTACATTGTCAGAAACGGCTGTAACCTTTGCACCTTCAACAGCATTGCCGTCAGCAGTGACAGCTCCTGTGAATGTAGGAGCAACAGCTGCATAACCGAGTGTTGCTACAGGAACCTGTGTTGATGTAGAGGCAGAACCTGTGAGATAGCTTGAATATGTGTCGTTGCGAACGTAGTTAGAAGAACCTGTATTGGCAGTGTAGTATTCAAATGAATAACTACTGTAGCTACCCTTTGCTTCATCCTCTGATGTAATGATAGCCTTGATGTTACCACCTGTGTATGTGAATGGAGTGTCAAGAATGAACTTCATCTCTGCATGGTTAGCAGATGTTCCTGCCATCTTGAAAGTGTAGTCGTCGTTAGAGTAAACAGGAGTCAATCCTGAAACGTCAGTCTTTACAGCTGCAACAACTGTTTCATCAGTATTTACGAGATAAATCTTAACATTCTTGTGTGGAAGATCCTTGCCTGTGTTATAGTAATAGAATGTGATAGACGTAATGTCCTTGCCACTTTCCAAGCCAAGCTTGTCAGCTGTCCAAATCCACTCACCACGCGCATTGTACCAGTTGAGGGCAAGAGGAATATTACTTGTAGATGAAGAAGTACGAGTGCCGACGAGAACTTCAGAAGCCATCACTTCCTCTGCAATTGTGAGGGCTACAGGAGCAGTTGCTACTTCGTATTCATCATCAACATTTGTAATGACAACCTTGAGGTTCATCTCTGCTGCTTCACGTGGAGTGAATGTGAATTCCACTGTCTCTGCAGCGTATGCATCAAGTTCTGCGCCATCCTTTTCCTCAATGAGAGTCTCGCCATTGTAGAGAGCTACTGTACGTGCAGGAGCAGCCTTGTCAAGCATATTTGTGTACTTGACGGTAGCTTTTACTGGATAGTTTACCATTGCAGGAGTTGCTTCTACCTGAAGCTCCTCGACATAGAGGTCGTTGTCAAGAGTAGCAAGCTGGCCGCCGAATACGTAGTCAATGATAGAGTAACCTGACTGGAAGCCAATGTACCAGTCGCCAGCAGGAATGCCATCGATAACGTATGCCTTGCAGTAAGAAGAGTTGAGATTGCCTGTACCTGATGTTACAGTCCAACCCTTAACGAGTGAAGCATCAACGCCTTCTGCAGAAGCCTTTGTAGCAACATTGCTTGAGTTTACGTAACCGATATAACCGCCGAGAGTCCAGTTCTGACGATCAGCAGAATAGTAAACCTTAACGTAGCAGTCATAACTGTTGCTTCCAGGAGTTCCTTCTGGCTGAGCAGCGATAGTCAGAGTCTGACCTTCTGCAATAGTAAGCTTTGGAGTAACGAGCTTAGCGTTTGGATACTCCTGACGAGAATTCTTAGCGTAAGTGTTCTGGCTTGAAGAATCGAATGACCAGTTAGAACCTTCCTGGTTGATCCAACCTGGCTGACACCATCCTGCAGGAACTGTGAGATAGCTGTCGAAGTCTTCGAAGTAGAGAGAAGCGTCCTTGACAACTGCTGATACAGCCTTTGTTACATAGTGATACTCAGAGTCATCGTAATTGTTGCCATATACGAAGTCAAGAGTTGTAGCCTGACCACCAGTCTTTGTGAATGTCATTGTAACATTCTGCTCAAGACCGTTGTTAAGAGAGTATGGGAATGTGAGAGCCTCGCCATCAATAGAGAACTCAACACCTTCGCAAGTTGTTACAATGTTCTTCAATACAACAGGTGAACCGCCGAGGCTGCGGAGAAGAACTGTTGTAGTTGCAGGAGCGTCAGCAAGACCAAGTTCAGTCGCATATTCCGCCATCTTATCGCTCTTGAAATTGCGAACCTCAAGCTTTGGAGCAGGACTCTTTACAGTGAAGTATCCACCATTATCACCAGTTGTTTGCTTATAGTTTCCTGTAGTGGTAGCTGTTGTTCCAAATAGTAGAAGGTTTGAAGTGGCTTTAAGAGCAGTACGAGCATCACCACTTGCAAGGTCTGCAATCGTACATTCAATGGAAACAGGAATCTCTGCAGACTCTTCTCCTACTGCAAGGTCAACAGGTATAGGGATGATAGTCTCTGGTATAGTAACTGTTGAAGATGTAGTAGAAATGGTAACAGAATAGTCCTGACGACCAGCAGCAAGCTTTACATTACCAACATTCTTTACCTTAATGGCTCCTGTAAAGGTGGCCTTTCCGTCATGGTCTGCATAGAGGGCATTTGTGTCATTCCAATCAGTGTTGAAAGCTGTAACCTGAAGACCTGGATTCTCTGGCATCAGAGCATAGTCTGCAGCAAGGTCATCCATGTAACAATAGCTTGATGTGAATGCAACATAAGCATAGTCTTCCAACTTTGTTGACAGTGTGTACTGAGTCCAAGAAGTGTTATTGCCAAGCTCTACCTTTTCAATAAGGTTGTCCTCTGATGGTGCAGAGAAACTGCCGTCTCCATTAGGAGTGACAGAATAGAACTTCACATACTGGGCACTTGCATAAGAAGAACTACTGCTATAAGCCTTTGCCCAGAAGCTGATTGTTCCCTTTAGAGCAGGAGTAATCATGTAGTCAATAGTCGATGCAGAAGACTTGTTAGCTGCATAAAGTGCATAAGAACCAGCATGTTTGGTTGTTGAACGGCTGAAGAAATAGGTAGTTGGCGTACCAGAACTTGCGTAGTTCCAGCCCTGTGACAAGTAACCGATACCTACGCTGTTCTTCAAATCTTCGAAACCGTAAGTGTAACCTTCTGACTCGACAAAGCCTGAAGTGTCACCAGTTTCTCGTGCAAACGATGCACTTGTTCCAAGGACGATGCCCAGCAACGCCAGGAACAGAAATGATAATCGTTTTTTCATAGATTTTGGTTTTTTGAATTTATAATTTGATTAGTTGATTAATTCATTTACAATTTTCCTTCCGATTAACATCCCTCCAGTAGTGGAGTCGGAGAAATGGAAGAGATCACTACTTCACGATGACCTTCTTGCCGTTCTTGATAACAATGCCGCGATAATCATTGCCTACCTTCTGACCGTTGAGGTTGTAGCTATTCTGCATTCTGCATTCTGCATTCTGAATTGAAGGAATGCCAGATGCTGCGCCCTCGAAGTGCTCAAAGTAGAAGTCGTCAAAGAATGCCACGTATGCTGTTGTGGCAGCAGTGTGCTTCAATCCGACATAGATTTCCTGACCTGCAAATGCAGAGAGATCCACGGTGTATTCAGTGAATTTGCCATTCTTGTCGTAAGCAAGTTCTGTCTTAGGCATTGCTATTGTTGTGAAACTCTTGACATTTGTGTCTGTAGTGCTTACGCAAACTGTTGCATAGTGTGGAGTGAAGTCGTTGAACTCGTCGTCTGTAGCGTAGCTCTTGCCGAAGAAACGGAACTGAGACTTGTCTGTAGCCTTAAGCTTCTTGCTGATGATCCAGTCCTGTGCTTCACCGGAATATGTTGTGAATGCTGCAAGACACTGGTTGCCTGAACGTGGGTAAACATTGCGCCAGTCTGCGTGGTCCTTGTCAACATTGAGCACGATGTAAGCGAATGGTTCACCGCGATGAGGGTACTTGATGACAGAAGACATCACTGTTGAGTACTGGTCAACATCGACTACTGTGAAGCCCTGAGGGGTTGTTGTAGCGTGCTCGTCCTGATCAAAGCTGTAATAGATGATGTCGTCAGCGAGTGTAGTGGCAGAGACTGGGAGAGAAACGCTCTTGCCATCAGCGAAGGTGACAGTCATGTTGTCGTTGACCTCACCAGCAACAGTGCCGGCATTGTAAGTAAGCACGAAAGGAAGTTCCGTGTTTGCTGCAATCTTTGTGCCTGCAGCGATATTGCTTTCGAAGTTTGCTGAAGCAAAGTCAATGCTTGCTATCTCAACTTCCTCAGTACCACCGTTTACGAGAGAGAGTACATTGCCTGAATTGAGTGAAGTGCCGTAGTTGACTTCCCCAACCTTCCATTCGCTCATGTTGAAGTAAGCGAGGCAAGCATTGGAAGAGGCAAGCTGCACATTGTCAAGCATAGCACCACGGCGACCAGTTGCATTTGTCAGTTCATAGCGCCAACGGAGCTGGATGTTCTTGCCTTTGTAGTCAGCGAGTGAGAATGCTTCGCGAATCCAAGACTTACTTTCTCCAGAGATAATGGCAAGCTGCTTCCAACCGCTACCATCGTTTACTTCGAAGTAAACTGCATCGATGCCGTCAGATTTTGTTGAAGTATTCTTTGCTGTACCATCCTTATTCATGTCAACGCCTACGTTGTTGCCCCAGAAGAAGCTTACCTGAATCTCGTCATTGGCAGGAAGCTGTATCTCAGGAGTTACGAGAGAACTCTCTGTGCCGCTTACGGAACCTGTAGCGAAAGCAGAGTACTTGCCGTCGTATGGACCGTATTCGTTAGTGCGCCAGTAAGTGTTGTTGTCCTTGTTTACGCCCCAACCGAGAGGGAGGTTTGCATTCTCAAAGCCCTGATTGTAAGGGAATGCCTTGATGCTCATGTCTGCCATTGTGGTGAACTTCCATACAGGAACGTCCTGAGCATCACCGAATTCGTTAGTAGGAACAACTTTCCAGAAGTAGTCCTTTGTATAGTCCAGGCGTGGAGCTGTCATAGTAGTTTCGCCCTTTGAGGAAACGCCGTCAAGCATGTCCCAAGTGCCGTCAGCAGTACCGAGGTAAACCTTGTAGTCAGAAGCGAACTGAGCATCCTTCCACTGGAGCTGGAGTTCACGATTCATCTGGTCCATAGCGCCGTCAGCAGGTGCGACAACCTCAGTAGCCTGTGGTGCCTTGCCTTCACCAACGAGTGGAGGAAGCACTACATTGTCAAGATAGAATGTAGAGTATTCGTAGTCAGTAACCGAGAAATCAATGTCAGGAATAGCATACTTCCACATAAGCTTACAGTTGTCGCCAAGCTGAGTGCCGAGGTCAACAGTTGTTGTGGCGTATTCGCTCAATGTAGAATTGACCCAAACCTGCTTCCATGTCTTGCCGCCATCCTGTGAAAGGTGGAGAGTAACCTCGTTCTCAGGAGTGTAAGCATTGTCGCTCATTGCCTGATAGTCATCGAGATAGTCGAAAGAAACGGTGTAGTTCTCTTCGCCGGAAAGGTCGAGAAGTGGAGAGATGAGTACAGCCTCCTTCTCCATAGAGAGAGAAGAGAATACGCAGCCGTCGCCAGAGAAGCTTGAGTCAAGGTGACGCCAGTAGCCACTTACGCTCCAGCCAACAGGTGGGAATACATTGCCTTCGAAGTCCTGAAGAGTGTAACCAGCAGGCATGATGCGCTTCTTTCCGTTGAGATAGATGCTGAGAGGTTCGCCGTCCTTGATGTTTATCTTCATCATTACGTTGGCTATACCTGTGAGTGTAGGCTTATAGTAAGCCTTGAAGAGATAGCTTTCATTCTTCTTCAGCTTCGCACGCGTAATATCTATAGATGTGTAGAAGTCAGGATTAGGAATGAGAGTCTTGCCATCAGCAGTATAGAATTCCACGCTTTCCACCTCAAGAGTACCGACACCAACATTCGTGAACTTCATGATGTCAGAGTTCATCTGGCTGCCAACCCATGTGAGTGGGAAGTTGTAGTAAACGGTCTGCGTCTCTGCGATAGGACCAGTTATCTTGTTGTACTCCTCAATAGACACGTTGTCGATTGTGGCAACATTGCCCGCCCAACCAGTCTTGAGCTTCTTATACACGAAGCCCACCTGGATCGTCTTGCCCTTATAGTCGGAGAGGTCGAAGGAAATCGTGTATTTTGTCCACATCTTCCAAGGCCAAGCCACGCCTGCCTTCTCAACATCATCAGCATTGCGCTGAGAGAATATCTGCTTCCAGTCGTCAGAACCGACCTCTTTCACCATGATAAGCATGTCATACTGTCCTTGCTCAATACAGTAAGGAGCAGAGCCTCCTTCCCAAAGGAGCTCGAGTTTATAGTCGGCAGTAGTTCCGAGAGTTACCTCTGGAGTAATGAGCCAGTCCTCTTTCGTCTTTTCGTAATTGGTAAACGAACCGGCAGAAATAGCCTTCTTGCCGGCAAGCGCAGATCCCTCGCCAGTGATGTTCCACCAGTCGCGGGAGTTTTCCTGTTCGTCGCGGATGATGGTCCATCCGTCGGCAGCCTGCGTTGTTTCACACATAACCTCAGGCACATAACCCTTGGTCCAGCTTTCGAAGTCCTCAAAGAGGATCTTTGTTTGAGCGTTGGCGCAAAGACCAACGAGAGCGAGTGCTGCTGTTAGAAACTTTTTCATTTTATGATATTATGGTTTTATGGTTTGTTTATTATTCAATTGCTTGACTATTCGATTCTATTATTCGAATCGTTGGATTTTAATGCTGCGATACTTTCTTTCCACCTCGTATCACGATGCCCTTGTAGTTCTTGCCTACTTTCTGGCCGTTGAGGTTGTAGTAGCCATTAGCTATTAGCCTATTGCCATTAGCCTCAGTCAAAGACTGAATAGATGTTGCCTCACTTGCATTCTCAAAGTGCTCGTAAAAGAAATCATCGAAGAATGCCACGAAACCAGCCGGTGGAGCGGTATGACGGAGGGCTACATAAATCTCCTTGCCATGATATTTGCTGAGATCAATGGTAAACTCCTTCCACTCGTGCCAAGGGAGCATAGTGGAAACCATTTCTACCTGGAACTCATCCTGGACATTGAGATTGGTGCCTTCTGATACGCGAACCTCGATAGAGTGCTTGTCAAACTGCTGGTCGTTGCCGTAGCCCTGTGCCCAGAAACGGAATTGGCTCTGAGCTGTTGCCTTCAAGCGTGGAGAGATAATCCAGTCGTTTGTTGTTCCGTTGTTGGCTGCGGCGCGAGTACATTCAAGACACTGGTCGCCAGAACGTGGATAAACGTCTGCCCAGTCTGCGTGCTGTGGATCAACATTAAGCACGATATAAGCGTAAGCAGCACCACGGTTAGGATAATAGATGAATGTTGGAGGAACAGTTGCCAGTCCGTCATAGTCGATGGTAGTCAGTCCGTTAGGCTTTGTTGTGCCATGTTCGTCCTGGTCAAAGCCAAAGTAGAGAACGTCCTGTGCGAGAGCCTCACCGCGAACGCTGAACTCTGCTGTCTGTCCGTTTGTGAATTCCACTGTCATCTTGTCCTCCACAGCGGCAGCTTCAGTGCCGGCATTGAATGTGATGCAGAATGACTTGACCTCATCGGCAGCAAGTGTTGCACCTTCTGCGAGGTCGGCAGAGAACTTGTTCGTGCCGAATGCAACGCCCTTGACGGTAAGTGTTTCCTTGCCGCCGTTGCCAATGGAGAGGGCGTTGGCTGAGTTTACGGACTGATTGTAGTTGACCTTGCCCGCATTCCATTCTGTCTTGTTGAAGAATGCAAAGCACTTGTCGGCAGTGACAGCCTCGATGGTGATGTTGTCAAGCGCACAACCACGACTCTTCATGCCGTTGATACAGTCGAATCGCCAGCGCATGCCGACGGTCTTTCCTGCATATTCCGAGAGGTCGATGCTCTCGCGATACCAATACTTGGCATCCTTTTCAGAGAGCAAAGCGAGAGTCTTCCAACCGCTTCCGTCGTTCACTTCAAAGTAAACGGCATCAACGTCGTTGGCTGCTGTTGTTGGGTTCTTAGCCTGTCCGAGTGGGTCTATCTCAAGACCTGCCGCCACGCGATTGCCCCAATAGAATGAAATAAGCGACTGACCTTCAGGGAGTTTTATGTTAGGAGTCTCAAGAACTGCCTCAGAATTGTCCATGTTGCCGGTAGCAATGGCACAATGCTTGCCATCGTAACCAGAGTAGTCGCTTATGTCCCAGCGAGTGTAAGTCTGGTTTACGGCATACCAACCTGGCGCAAACTTTCCGTTCTCAAAGCCTTCCGCGTATGGGAATGCTGTGATGCTTTGGTCTGCTTGGGTCTTGAACTGCCATACAGGTACGTCCTGTGCATCGCCAATGGAGTTGAAAGGCACTACCTTCCAGAAGTAAGTCTTTGCGCTTTCAAGGTTTGGAAGTGCGTAAGTGAGCTTTCCGTTGGTGATCTCGCCGTTTGCAACATCCCAAGTTCCATTGGCAGTTCCGCAGTAAACCTTGTAGTCTTCAGCGAATTGAACGGCAGTCCATTGGAGAGTAGTGCGACGCTCTGCTATGTCGGTAGCACCATCTTCAGGCGAAACCGCTGTTGTTGCCTTAGGAGCAGAACCTGCGCCGTAGAGTGGGGGAAGTACCACATTGTCGAGATAAGTGACTGCATATTCAGGAAGATCGTCGTAACTCATCATCTCAAAGCCTGGCACAGAGTATTCGAACTTCACGAGACAGTTGGCGCTCTTCGGAGTGCCAAGCAACACTTCCGCACGCTTTATCTCGTTATACACTGTGTTCACCCAAAGCGGTTTCCACTCTTCACCGCCATCGGTAGAGAGGAAAACCTTGAAATAGCTGTCAGGTTCCATTGTTTCGTCATCCGCTGCGGTAAATTCCTCGTCGTAGTCGAAGATGATCTTGTATTCCTCGTCACCAGAAAGGTCAAGGCGTGGGGTAAGGAGGTTTGCCTCTTTTGCCAGTGCAACGTATGCTGCGCGGTCGCCACTGATGCCCTGTTTATAGGCTGTCCAGCCCATGTCGCCGGTTCTTGTCCAACCTGCTGGTGGGAATACGTTGCCCTCAAAGCCCTCGTAAGTGTAGCCCGCAGGGAGCATGATCTTTGAACCCTTCAATGGAAGAACGAGATTCTCGCCGCCACTGCATTCCAGTTCAAGGTTCACTTGTGCCTTGCCAGTCAGCGTAGGCTCGTAGTAGAGCTGGAACTGATACTCGTCGCCCTTTGCCAAAGCAATGTCCTCTGGTACTATGGAACAACCGAAGTCAGTTCCTTCAATACCCTTTATTCCGTTGATTTTCAGAGTGCCAATACCGATGTTCTTGATTGTGAGTACCTCAGAGTATGTCTTTCCGCCGAGGTAAGTGGCAGGGAAAGTATAGGATGCTGCAGAGCATTCTATCTGAGGGGTAGTGATAGGGTCGTGCGCTTCAATGCTAATGTTGTCAAGCCAAATGTCATTGCCTGTACCCGCACCAGCCTTCAGTAGGCAATATACAAACTGAATCCTTACCTTCATGCCCTTGAACTGCGATAGATCTACATTGCTTGTGTAGTTTGTCCAAGCTACCCAAGGCCATTGCACACCGCTATTGACGATAGACTGCTGGTCAATCATCGACCAGATGGTCTCTGTCTTGCCGGCTTCGTTCTCTACACGGATTTGGAAGTCGTACTCCTTGTTGTCGATAGACTGTTTTGTGGCGCCTTTCCAAGAGAACTGAAGCTTGTATGTGCCGTCGAGGTCAACGAAAGGTGTTACGAGTTTCTCCTCTTTCTTTGGTTCTGCCTTCATGTAGCTTGGACTTGAAACATGTGCCGACTGTTTGCCGCTGATAACCGAATAGGTCACGATGCCCCAGCGCTGGTAAGACTCGGCCTGTGGATCGTCTATCTTCTCCCAGTCTGCAGGCGGGAATCCTGTGCCTTCAAAATCTTCTGAAAGCAGTGTCTGTGCAGAAGCAGCGCAGCACCAAATTGTCAGCATCATCAAGATGCCATGGAGTCTTTTCATTGCTATGTTGTGATAATTGTTAACAAATATAAACTACGTTTCGAAGTCGCGCACAACCATCTCAAATGCGCGCGTACAATGCGCATGCGTATGAATAATGTTAATTAAACCTCGCAAAATTATGCAATTCTTATGATTTGCACAAATAATTCTAACATTTTTTTCGTTATAAGCCTAATTTGTTAACATATTGTCGTTTTTGCCCTTGTCAGTCGAAGGGCAAGTTTTAGGTGTGTGTTTATAAAATTAGCGATAGGTTTTTGGAATTTTCAAAACCTATCGCTAATATCAAATATCGAGGAAATTCTTTAGCATCTGTTTGCCGTCTGGTGTCAAGACGCTTTCCGGGTGGAACTGGATTCCGTAGATTGGCAGCGTCTTGTGCTGGAGAGCCATGATCTGTCCTTCCTCAGAGAGGGCGGTAACTTCAAGGCAATCAGGGAAGCCGTCTGTGTCAACAACCCAAGAGTGGTAGCGGCCGATGAGAACCCCCTCCGACTCCCCCACAGGGGGGAGGGAAGAGCTATCCTGATGGTAACCCCTCCCCTGTGGGGAGGTCGGGAGGGGTCTGATGTTCTTGAATATTGGAGACTCTACTTCGGTTTTGTAGCAAGGGGTCTGCACTCCATGGAATACTTCAGAGAGATTGGTGAGCTTTCCGCCGAAGGCTTCGCCGATAGCCTGGTGACCGAGACAGACACCGAGGATTGGTTTCTTGCCAGCATACTCCTTTATGACATCAAGGAGAAGACCAGCCTCGGAAGGGATGCCCGGACCTGGAGAAAGAACAATCTTGTCGAACTCTTCCAGTTGCGAGAGCTCGAACTGGTCGTTGCGATAGACGGTAACGTCAGCGCCAAGCTCTTTTATAAGGTGACTCAGGTTGTAGGTGAATGAGTCGTAGTTGTCGATGATTACGAGCCCCCCTCCGGCTCCCCCCCCAAGGGGGGAGAGGGGTATATTAGTATTGTTCGTTGTATTCATTTTTTTCTTTATTTACAAAGTAATTACTCCCCTCTCATTATGGAGAGGGGTTGGGGGTGAGGCCTCTCTCCCTCCCCCTGGGGGGAGGGTTGGGGTGGGGCTTTACATCTTTTCCGCCATTAATATAGCCTTGCGCAAAGCGCCGAGCTTGTTGTTAACTTCTTGAAGTTCATACTCTTCATTGCTCTTTGCCACGATACCGCCGCCTGCCTGGAACCAAAGTTCGTTGTTGCGAGAAACGAAAGTACGGATGGTAATTGCCTGATTGAGAGAGCGGTCGAAGCCGATGAAGCCGATGCAACCTCCGTAAGCACCACGGTTGTGTGGCTCAAGCTCAGAGATGATCTGCATGGCACGAACCTTTGGAGCACCAGAGAGAGTGCCGGCAGGGAAGGTGTCGATGAAAGCCTTTATGGGGTCAGCGCCCTCGTCGAGAGTACCGCTCACGCGAGAAACGAGGTGGATGACATGGCTGTAGAACTGCATATCCTTGTAGAAATCGACATGAACATCGTGGCAGTTGCGCGAGAGGTCGTTGCGGGCAAGGTCAACGAGCATGACATGCTCTGCGTTTTCCTTAGGGTCGTTGCGGAGGTATTCAGCATTCATGCGGTCCTGCTCTGCATTGCCCGTGCGCTTTGTTGTGCCGGCGATAGGGTCGATGTAGGCGTTAAAGACCCCTCCCGACCTCCCCACAGGGGAGGGGGTGTTCCCATCCGCAGGGTTCTGTCCTCCCCCTGTGGGGGAGTTAGAGGGGGTTCTCTCTATGCGGCAATGCGTCTCTGGCGAAGATCCAAAGATGCGGAAGCCGCCAAAGTCGAAATAGAAAAGATATGGCGAAGGGTTGATGCTGCGAAGAGCACGGTATAGCTTGAAGTCGTCGCCCTCGTACTTCTGCTTGAAGCGGCGAGCGAGTACTATCTGGAACACATCGCCACGGAGACAGTGCTTAATGCCCTGGCGGATGTTAGCCTTATGCTCCTCGTCGGTGAGTGTTGACCAATAGTCGCCAACAGGATGGAAGTCGTAGGCACGAAGCTTGCGGTTGTTGATGTCCTTCTCAAGAACATCAAGGTCATCTGGTTCGCCTTCTGCCAGCAATTCAATGAGAATCATCTCGTTGCGGAAATGGTCAAAGACAACAACATCCTTATATAGAATATAAAGAAGGTCTGGCGCATCATTCTGTGCCTGCGTCTCGTCCTTTACATTGATGTTCTCAAAGTAGCGGACAGCATTGAAAGAAGTGTAGCCGAAGAGTCCGCAGCAGTCAGTGTTCTCGCCCTCTATGGTGAAGGAAGCGAGGAACTCATTGATGAGCGACGCGGAAGTATATTCTGCGTTTATCTCATGCTGAGTCTGTTTGCCGTCAGGATAACGGCAGATGCCCATGCCATGCTCGATGGCAACAGAGCCTATAGGATGCACACCGATGAATGAACGTGAGTTCTCGCCGCCATGATAGTCGGAACACTCCATGAGAGCCGACTGCGGGTAGTCGTCACGAATCTTCATGTATGCAGAAACCGGTGTGTTCAAGTCACCGAGAATCTTCTTGGATGCGGTATGGTAGTTGTAGAGCCCCCCTCCGGCTTCCCCCCTAAGGGGGGAGAGATTAATATTAGTATTGTTGGATGTATTCATTTTTTTATTAAGTTTAAGAAAAATGATAATTTGAAGTCATGAACGGCTCAGAAATCTTCGCCCTACAGCCTTCAAAGCTAATCATTCCCCTCCCATAAGGGGGAGGGGTTAGGGGTGGGGCTGCTGCTTCAGGTACGTATCCAAATCCTTGTCGCCACGACCTGAGACGGTGAGCACTACGACATCTTCCTTCTTGAACTGCGGTGCCACCTTTGGCAGAAGGGCGAGGGCGTGGGCTGATTCAAGGGCTGGGATGATGCCTTCCATGCGTGTCAGTTCGAAAGCTGCGCGGAGAGCTTCGTCGTCGTTGGCAGGGAGAACCTGAGCACGCTTCTGGTCGTAGAGGTTGCAGTGCATAGGACCTGTGCCAGGATAGTCGAGACCGGCAGAGATAGAGTATGGTTCGATGATCTGACCGTCCTCCGTCTGCATGAGTCGGATGCGGGAGCCGTGGAGGATTCCCATAGTACCAACCTGCATGGAAGCGGCTGTCTTGTCGGTATCAACACCCAAGCCACCAGCCTCGCCGAGGATAATCTTCACACGCTCGTCGTTGAGATAGTGGTAGATAGTGCCAGCGGCATTTGAGCCACCGCCAACGCAAGCCATGAGATAATCAGGGTAATCGCGACCGATCTTCTCCTGAAGCTGCCACTTGATCTCCTCAGAGATAACGGACTGCAAGCGTGCAACCATCTCTGGATAAGGGTGAGGACCAACGGTAGAACCGATGATGTAGAACGTGTCAGCAGGATGGCAGCACCAGTCACGGATAGCTTCGTTAGTGCCGTCCTTGAGAGTCTTGTTGCCACTCTCCACAGGAACAACCGTTGCGCCGAGCATCTTCATGCGCTCTACGTTGACATGCTGACGCTGAACGTCGAGAGCACCCATGTAAACGGTGCAAGGCATGTCCATAAGAGCGCAGGCTGTAGCCGTAGCAACGCCATGCTGACCGGCACCAGTCTCAGCGATGATGCGAGTCTTACCCATCTTCTTGGCAAGGAGAATCTGACCGAGAGCGTTGTTGATCTTATGAGCACCAGTGTGGTTGAGGTCTTCACGCTTGAGGTAAAGCTGGCATCCGTACTTCTCCGACATGCGCTTTGCATAGTAGAGTGGGGAAGGACGACCGACATAATCCTTCAAGAGGGCATGATACTCCTGCTTGAACTCCTCGCTGTCGAGGATTGGCTTGTAGGCAGCCTCAAGATCTTTTACTGTCTTGTATAATATTTCTGGGATATAGGCACCACCGTAGTTGCCATAAAATCCGTTTTCGTCTACGAAAAAATTCATAATCGACCCCTCCCAACCTCCCCCAAGGGGAGGAGTTTTTATACTCTGGAGGGTTAAGAGCTCTATTTTATATCTAAATGTTTAACAACAAAATTGAATATTTCATCTAAAACAGCAGAAAGGTCTGAAAATACTCGTTCATTGGTGAACCGTATAACCTTAAAACCCATTTGCTCTAGATTAGTAGTTCTAATCAAATCTTTGGCTTGCTGACATTCCTGAGAATGATAACCACCATCTATCTCTATAATAGTATTACTCTTTAAGCAGACAAAATCAGCAATATATGTACCAATAATATACTGTCGGCGAAATCTTAGTCCCCAATTATTATTAGAAAGGTAATACCATAATAGTTGCTCTGCATCTGTCTGATGTTCTTTGTTTTTATCAGCAAATGTCTTTAGCAAACTATAATAACCAGGATCTGCTGTTACAAATCTTGCCTTCATAAATGTAAACTATTAAAAGTTCCCCCTTGGGGGGTTAGGGGGTCGTCAGCGCCTCATAAAGCTTATCCATCGCTTCTTCAGCATCGCCGTTTGCATCGCTGAGCAAGTTTACGAACTTTGAGCCGATGATGGCGCCGGCTGCGTTCTGCTGAGAAGATTCGAGGGTCTGCTTGTTGCTGATGCCGAAACCTATCATGCGAGGATTGCGGAGATTCATTGCGTTGATGCGCTGGAAGTACTCCTGCTTTGCCTCGTCGAAAGACTTCTGCGCTCCTGTAGTAGAGGCTGAACTTACCATATAGATGAAGCCATCGGTGTTCTCGTCGATGAAGCGGATGCGGTCTTCGGTTGTCTCTGGAGTGATGAGCATGATGATGCGGATGTCATACTTGTCGGCGATAGGCTTCAACTCGAGGTAATCCTTGAAAGGAAGGTCTGGGATGATGGCACCAGAGACGCCAACTTCCTTACACTTGCTGAAGAAAGCCTCAAAGCCGTACTGCATCATCACGTTGAGGTAGCCCATGAGGATTAGCGGAATCTTCACTTCGTCCTTGATTGTTTCAAGCTGGGCGAAGAGTTTACGGAGGGTCATACCGTTCTTAAGAGCTTGAGTAGCAGCATCCTGAATGACAGGACCGTCAGCCATTGGGTCGGAGAAAGGAACGCCGACCTCTATCATATCGATGCCACGACGCTCAAGGGTCTTGATGACATCGGCAGTGCCGTCAAGGGTGGGACAGCCTGCGCAGAAATACAGCGAGAGGAGTTTGCGGTCGCCGCGATTCTGGAAAAGGGAGTTTATTTTGTTCATTTTTATAATGCCCGAGGCGGATGCCTCGGGAACAGGGGCTTTTTATTTTTTATTCAACTTTCGCAAGTTCACATGTTATTGATTCCAAGATGTTTATTAGGATTTTAGTTTAGATTTCGAGCCGTTAGGCGATCCAATATAAAATCGTCCCTAAAAGCGACGTACTGGAGCGTATTTTTGTAAGGATTATA
>JAZRXS010000208.1:0-24875 GCA_045600325.1 Prevotella sp. | reverse complement strand
GTATTATGTCTTTTTTCATTTTGCAGCCTCCTTTGCTTTTCTTGCCTCTCGTGCATGACGAGCAGCGGTTTGTATGCACTCACGGCGTGGTATGATAACCGAAACGCCCTGATATTCAATTTCTTGTCGGATGATGCGCGTTATCTCTTCCATGTTCTTTGGCAGTGGCACTACTACATGGAGATGCTCTGGACTAACACCGAGACCAAGACATATCTGCTCGAACTTATTTGTGCCCGCAGAGTCCTGACCGCCTGTCATTGCAGTCGTGAGATTGTCGGAGATGACGACGGTGATGTTAGAGTTCTCGTTGACAGCATCGAGCAAGCCTGTCATGCCGCTGTGAGTGAACGTAGAGTCGCCAATGACAGCCACTGACGGATGCAGACCTGCGTCGGCAGCACCCTTTGCCATCGTGATACTTGCGCCCATATCCACGCAACTGCTCAGCGTGCGGAATGGTGGGAGGAAGCCGAGAGTATAGCAACCGATGTCGCCAAATACGCGGGCATTCTCGTACTCCGCAATGACGAGATTGAGAGCTTCATACACGCTGCGATGGCCGCAACCTTGACAAAGTGCCGGTGGACGAGGGGCAACGATCTGAGGAACAACTTCTGGTGCTGTTGGTTCGTATTCAAGTTCCATGACCTCTGCAAGGCATTTCTTTATGCCGTTCGCAACAGAGTCAGGAGTAAGTTCGCCTGTGCGTGGCAGATGACCTGTCAATCGACCGCATATTTCCCAGTCTCCCTGTGGAAGCAAGCCTGCCATCTTTTCCTCAATGAACGGCTGACCGTCTTCAACAACGAGCACATTGGCACAATGACCACACATCGTTGCGATGGTTTCCTTTGGAAGAGGGTACTGCGAAATCTTCAGCACATAGCATTGGTCGGCAAGAGTCTCATCGGCAGCGAGCACTTCCTTAACGTAATTGTACGCAATGCCCGAACAGACGATGCCGAGATTTACGCCGCCGGCTTCAACCTTGTTCCAACCGGCAGACATGCTTTCTTCCTCGAAGTCAGCCTGTTTTGCGCAGAGTATGTCATTCTTTCTGCGAGCATTTCCCGGAAGAAGCACCCAGTCTTTCGCCTCAGAATTGAAGTTCATCTCGTTTTCAGGACGAGCCTCTTCTGCCACTTCCACCACGGCACGAGAGTGAGCCATGCGAGTAACGACGCGCATGAGCACAGGTGTCTTCTGCTTCTCGCTGAGGTCGAAGGCGTAAGCCATCATGTCGTAAGCTTCCTGCTGAGTGCTTGGCTCAAGAACGGGAATCATAGCGAACGCGCCGAGATAGCGAGAATCCTGCTCATCCTGTGAGGAGTGCATAGAAGGATCGTCGGCAACAAGCACCACCACGCCGCCGTTCACACCAGTCATTCCTGAGTTTACGAACGGATCCATGCAGACATTCAAGCCCACATGCTTCATGCAGACCATGGCACGCTTGCCCATATACGACATACCGAGAGCCGCCTCCATGGCGGTCTTCTCGTTTGTGCTCCAGCGCGAATGTATGTTGCGCTCTTTGGCAACGGGATTCTTCTGGATATATTCGGTGACTTCCGTAGAAGGCGTTCCCGGGTAAGCATAAACGCCAGAGAGTCCGGCATTGATGGCTCCAAGGGCTATCGCTTCGTCACCTAAGAGGAGGAGTTTCAGCCCCCCTCCAGCTCCCCCCCTTATGGGGGAGGGATTTATATTAGACTTGGTTGATGTATTCATATTCTTGTTTATATTGTTTCTTTTTGGAAACGACGCCCCATAGCGTCGTTAAGTTAATAATACACGTTATATTGAGCATCTCTAAACTTCCTAACGAAGCCATGTGGCTTCGTTTCCATCATTGCCCACTATGGTAATCACTCCCCTCCCATAAGGGGGAGGGGCAGGGGGTGGGGCTTTGAGGGCCGGGGTAGGCCTAATCCCTATCCATCAGCACTGGGAATTTCTCCCTGAACTTCCTCAGCTTGTCGATGTCCAGTTCCACGGTTATGGTTTCCGCCTTGTTGTCCTCGCACGCAGCGATGGTGTTGCCGTAGGCATCGATAAGGCATGTGCCGCCGTTGTAATGGCATGAAGGATCGCTGCCAACGCGATTGACAGCCGCCACAAAACACTGGTTCTCGATGGCACGGGCACGGAGAAGGGCATCCCATGGCGCGCGACGAGAGTCAGGCCAACTTGCCACGTATATCTGCACATCGTATGGATTCTCCTTCGTGTTGCGCGACCAAATTGGGAAGCGGAGGTCGTAGCATATACATATATTATATATGAGTCCGCGCCATTCCACACGAAGAGGCTCCTCACCTGCTGTGAAGCGCAGATGTTCGCCGCCGTAAGTGAAGAGATGTTTCTTGTTATAGACCGAGACATCGCCGCCAGGCTTCACGAAATAGAAACGATTGAAGAATGATTTACCGACCTCCCCCAACCCCTCCACAGGAGGGGAGTCCAAAATGGAAGAAGGCTTTTCTTCGCAAACAGCGACGGAACCGCAGACGGCAGCATCGAGCTTGTCCGCCATGCGCTTCATCCATTCCAGAGTGCTGCAGGTAGGGATACCCGAAGAACTATTTTCTGGAATAGTGGCTTTTTCTCCCTGAGGAGCTCCCCTCCTGTGGAGGGGGTGGGAGAGGTCCTCCGCAATGCCTTGAGGCTGAGTGGCAAAGCCGGTGGGGAACATCTCCGGCAACACGTAAATGTCGCTCTTCTCTGCATTGAGCATCATCTCCTCCGCCACCTTTTGGTTGGCAGCAGGGTCAGCCCAAACGATGTCAGTCTGTAATAGGGATATTAACATTTTTCCTATACGCTTGTCCTATGAACGACGCTATCAGCACGCCATTCTGGTTAGTAATCTTCACCTCGCAGAAAGGAATCTTCGGGTGGTTCACTTCCTCCTTTGCCACAGCCGTCAGCACATCGCCTTCCTTTGCGGAAGAGAAGATGTTTATCGTGCTGTTGATTGAGAAGGTGAGTTGTCCGTGACTATTCACGGCAGCAGCGAAGGCAAGGTCGGCAAGAGTAAACATGGCACCGCCCTGACAAACACCACCAGCATTGAGATGTTGCTTGCCAACAGTCATCGTTGCCACCGCATAACCGTCGGAGAGTTCCTGCAGTTCGCAACCGGCATCAGCGGCAAAGCGGTCGTTCTTAAAGAAATCTTTTAAGTCCATTACGCATTAAGTATTCTTGCGCTCCATAGGTGCTCAGGCGAGCAAGCTCGGAGTCCGCATTAAGCCCTACGCCCAACCGCACTTTTTGAGAACTTCCTTGCAGGCGTCCATCTGCTTTGCGCGGATGATTGCCTTCGAAAGGTTCTCATACTGGAAGGCGTACATATAATCAATGGAAATATCGTTCTCTGCGAGGTCAGTGAGAATCTTTGCAAGGGAACCAGTCGTGTTAGGACATTCGATGGCGAAGACCTCTGTCGTCATTACAGCGAGACTTGCCTCCTTGAGCACGGTGACAGCCTTCGCAACCTCATTAACGATGAGTCGGAAGATGCCAAAGTCCTTACCGTCAGACTGTGAGAAGGCCAATACATTGATGTTGTTCTCAGCGAGAATCTTGATAACCTCACCTGTTCTGCCAGGCTTGTTTTCAATAAATACAGATACTTGTGTCAGTGTCATGGTTAAATATGTTTAAATTAGTGGGGACAAAGTTACAAATAAGTGAGAGAAATACAAAATAAAAGTCGAAAAACTTTTATTTTTATTGCCGAGCGTGAGTAATTTAGACGTAGTCAAAGTTACAAATAAAAAATAAATCAACAAAAAAATATGCAACTTTTCTTTTCTTTTATATTATTTATATAAATCCGTAAGTTTGTGTACCTTTGCAGCCGGATAACGAAGGTAATCACACTTAATACTTATTACTTGTTACTTATTACTTAAGATATGTGGCTAATTCTTGCATTCCTTTCCGCAGCACTTCTGGGCTGTTATGATACGGCGAAAAAGCGCGCCTTGATAGACAATTCCGTCGTTATGGTGCTCTTTTTCAATACACTTTTCTCCTCACTCATCTTCCTTCCGCTCATTTTTCTTTCGGCATTCACGAATGTCCTTGACGGCTCAATATTCCATGTGGCTACAGACGGATGGAATCAGCACTTCTATGTATTGATAAAGAGCTGTATCGTGCTGAGTTCATGGTTGTTAGGCTACTTTGCAATGAAGCATCTTCCGCTTACGATAGTAGGCCCAATCAACGCCACAAGACCAGTGATGGTACTCATCGGAGCCTTCGCTGTCTTTGGCGAACGCTTGAATCTGATGCAGTGGATCGGTGTGCTTTTCGCCGTCGTCTCGTTCTATATGCTGAAGAACAGCGGCAAGAAGGAAGGCATCAATTTCAAGTACAACAAATGGATATGGGCGGCGGTCATAGCAAGTATGCTCGGAGCCGTCAGCGGAATGTGGGACAAATACATCCTTGCACCTGCGGAATCAGGGGGTGTTGGCTGCGACAGAATGCTTGTCCAGTCGTGGTTCAACATCTATCAATGCCTGATGATGGGCATTGCCGCATTCGTATTGTCCAAAGTTAGCTCTAAGACAGAGTCAAAGTCGGAGTCAGAGTCAGGTTCAAAGTCAGAGTCAATGTTAGGCTCCTTCCATTGGCGCTGGTCCATAATCCTTGTGAGCATCACGCTCTCCATCGCCGACTTCGTATATTTCTACGCACTCAGTTTGCCGGAAGCAATGATCAGCGTGGTGTCAATGATTCGCCGAAGCAGCGTTATCGTCAGCTTCCTCTTCGGAGCATGGCTCTTCCACGAGCGCAATCTCAAGGCAAAAGCATTCGACCTTTTCCTCGTTCTCGTGGGTATGGTATTCCTTTACCTTGGAAGCAAATAATCCCTTTTTCTATAATTTAATGCCTCTGCTCTTTGTCGTTACATTAACTTTTTATATCTTTGCAGACTGAAAGTACAAAAAACCGACAATGAAAATAAGGCATTATATTACAATAGGCATCTCGCTTGCCGTCATCGCAATGCTACTCATCATGGCATCGCCCATGCTGAACTATGCCGAGGGATGGAATACGTTCTACTACGACAGGCATTTTGTGATGAATGAGTTTAGTGCCGGCAATACCGGTATGCTCACAGAGGCTTTCTTCCTTCAGTTTTTCCACACACCATGGCACGGAGTAGTGCTATTGTCTCTTTTCTTCCTGACAATAGAACTGCTTCTCATGCTGACTATGAGGAAGGCAAGAAAGGGTTTTCTCAACTGCATAATACCTGCCGCCATAACTGTATGCATAACCTTGTTCACGGTCAGCAAGCTTACCCACTCAAGCATAGCATCCATAACAGGATTGGGCAATGAAGACTCAAAGAAGACCGTGCTCTACAAGCAACTGAGCAACATGGAACGAACTTCCGACTGGGATGGAATCTTAGAAACGTGCAGTCCATACATGCCTGAGACAAACCTTCTCGTCCAGAACATGGCTAACATGGCAATGGCAGAGAAGCTCATGCTGCACGAGCACCTCTATGACAACCCGTGCATTGACATCAACAGCATATACGTCAACAACATACAGTCGGAATATGTGGCAGCCCTGCTGAGCGACATATACTACTCCATGGGGCACATTGCCCAGGCTCAGCGCTATGCCTTTGAGGCTAACGAGAAGATGGACAACAATTCCCCTCGACTGCTGCAACGACTCATCAAGACCAACATCATATATGGGCAGTACGAAGTGGCGAGAAAGTATCTTCGCAAACTCAACGACGCTGCCTACTACAGAAGCTGGTGCGAGGAGTACAGCGGAAAATTGAACGATGAAGCTGTTAAGGCTGACAAGGAACTGAGCGAAAAGCGTCTGTGTCTGAACATCAAGAACAAGTTCTCCGGCTTCAACGGCTTGGACAAGGACCTGCTGATGATAGCCCGCGCTACCAAGGGACACAGGCAGAGCGAGGTAACAATACAGTATCTCAGCGCCCTCTATCGCCTTGCCGGCTATAAGGAAGAATATCTGTCTCTCCTGAAGGAATTCAATCTCAAAGCACAATGAAACAAGCATATCCATACATATTAGCGCTTCTACTGCTTGCTTCGTGTTCATTACACGAGGAGCAGGCTACAAAACTCAATCGCAAGGCAGTAATATTCCCTGACTACACAGAGACCACCATGCCATGCAACATGGCGGCTCCAACCTTTGCATACCGAGGAGACATCACGCTTGAGGATATGCAGGCGGTATTCAGTGCAGGAGAAAACAAAGTGGTTGTAGGCAATAATGACAAAGAAGGCTTCTGCATCGACAATGATGAATGGCATAAACTCATCAATGAATCAGAGTCAAAGTCGGAGTCAAAGTCAGAATCCCCTAACATTAAGGTAAAGATACAGGGCAAGAAGGACGGTGCTTGGGTGGAATACGATGCTTTCACCATCACCATATCGCCTGACAGCATCGACCCTAATATTGCATACCGACTGGTAGAGCCAGGCTATGAGGTATGGAACAAGATGGGTATCTACGAAAGATGTCTTGAAAACTATGAGGAGAAGGCTATAAAGACCAACGCAGAGACTGAAGGAGGATGCATGAACTGCCACTCTTTCTGCAACTACGACCGCAACAAGATGGTATGGCACCAGCGCAAGGGAATGTCTGGAACATACTTCTACGACGGTAAGACTACCAAGCACATCGAGCCTTCGCCTTCGTTTGTCTATCCTTCATGGCATCCTGGGGGGAGATTCATAGCTTTCTCCACAAACGACACCAAGCAGGCTTTCCACACAGTCTCACGTAATCGCATTGAGGTTCTCGACAACAGTTCCGACATCATCGTCTATGACACGCAGACCGAGGACATTCTTATATGCCCAGAGCTGCATTCTGCGACAAAGTTTGAGACTTTCCCATCATGGTCTCCCGACGGCAAGCGACTGTTTTTCTGTTGTGCCGACAGTGTGAACATGCCTGACGAATACGACAAGGCACACTACGCACTGTGCAGCATAGACTTTGATGCCGAAAGCAGGACGTTCGGAAATAAGGTTGACACATTATATAATAAGAGGAGCGTGTCTTTCCCTCGCATCTCTCCCGACAACCGCTTCCTGATGTTCACTCTCTCAGACTACGGACAATTCTCTATCTGGCACAAGGATGCCGACCTATATCTCATGGATCTTCAGAACGACTCCATCAGAAGCCTCGATGAACTCAACAGCAAGGACGTGGAAAGCTACCACAGCTGGTCGAGCAACGGCAAATGGATAGTATTCTCCACCCGCCGCGACGACGGATTATACACGCGTCCATATTTCGCTCATTTTGAGAACGGCAAGTTCTCCAAGCCTTTTGCCCTTCCGCAAATAGACGCCGACTACTCAGCACGCCTTATGAAGTCATACAATATCCCTGAGTTCTTCAGGTAATAACCCATTTCTCATTATAACGAGGTGTTGTTGATTTCTTTGATTACGTGGTGCAAAGGTATGTATTTTTTCATATCTTGCAAATTTTATCGTTGAATTTCTGCGAATCGCTCACACCGCTCCTATAATATATATAGGATGCACGTAGCAACTCCGCAACCAGTCCACTGCAAAAATGGTCGACAGTGTCGACCATTTTTGCAGTGGAAACAACAATTTTAATGGCTTACCCTAGCCAAAATATCATTATAAGTTGTGGAAATACACAATTTTTTACTAGATTTCCACAGGTTATAACAATGTTTTTATTATCTTTGCACCCATAAACATAATAATTTCACAAAAATGATAGTTGGAAGAAAGAATGAATTGGAAGAACTACACAGCTTATTGACAGCAGAAGAGTCGCAGTTCGTAGCAGTATATGGAAGAAGACGCGTGGGCAAAACGTTCCTCATACGAGAAGCTTTTGACTACAAATTCACCTTCCAGCATACAGGTTTATACAATGTCAATATGCGTGAGCAATTGAGCGAGTTCCGCGAATCGCTCTATGCTGCTGGCATGAAAAAAGTAGCAATGCCAAAGTCTTGGAACGAAGCATTCCGTCTTTTAGCAAGACTGATTGAAGAAAAAAACACAGAAGAAAAGAAACTGATTTTCATTGACGAAATGCCATGGATGGATACTCCAAAATCAAGTTTCGTTAGTGCACTTGACCATTTCTGGAATGGTTGGGCTACCACACGAAGGGACATCATACTTATAATATGCGGAAGCGCAACATCATGGATCATTGAGAATGTCATCATGAATTATGGAGGACTTCATAATCGTCTGACTAATCAGATAGCCGTTGCTCCTTTTACTCTAAAAGAATGCCGTGAGTACTGCGAGAGCAAAGGATTGGGATATACCAATCGTCAAATTCTGGAAGCATATATGGCTGTTGGAGGCATACCATACTATTGGAGCTTTATGGAAAGAGGAAAAAGTGTGGCACAAAACTTTGATACACTCTTCTTCTCTAAATACGGAAAACTTACGCATGAGTTCGATGCATTGTACGCATCTCTTTTCAAGAAGCCTAAGACACACATTGCAATCATTACTGCCCTTGCCAAGAGGAAAATGGGAATGCAGCGCAAAGACATACTGAAAACGGCGAAACTACAGGACAACACAGAATTCTCCAAAGCCTTGCGAGAGTTGGATCAATGCGGCTTCATCAGAAGGTTCACATCCATTGGGAAACAGACTAAAGGAGCGGTGTATCAGCTGATTGACAACTATACTCTTTTCTATTTTGATTTCATTAGTGAAAACACCAATGGAGATGAACACTTCTGGACCTCGCATCTTGAAAGTACTCTTCACAATGGTTGGGCAGGTAGAGCCTTCGAGCGTGTCTGCCTACAGCATCTTCCCCAAATAAAACAAGGACTCGGCATAGCCTCCGTTATCACGAATGCGCATGCATGGATTGCTGATGGAGCACAGGTTGATCTTCTCATAGACCGTAATGACCAGACCATCAATCTTTGTGAGATGAAGTATGCAAATGCCTCCTACTACCTTAGTGCAGAAGAAGCTTCAAAACTACAAAACAGGAAAGCTGCATTGATTCGAGAAACAGAAACCACAAAATCAGTCTTGCTAACTATGATTACGACGTATGGTTTGACAAAAGGAGGACATGCCGACGACATTCATTGCCAACTCACCATGGACGTTTTATTTCAATAAGTAGTAAGCTATAAATATAAAGTTATAAACAATAAATGGGCGCACCGTTTTGGTGCGCCCATTTATTGTTTATGCGTTTTGGAGTAGCGAAAGGGCTATTCCAGGAACTTTTAACGTTGGATTAGTAACCCTCGTTCTGAGTACAAGCTGGGTTTTTGAGGATTTCATCCTCTGGGATAGGCATGAACATCTTCTCCATCTTGAAGTCGAAGTCGCGAGCTGTCTTCCACTGAGTGATAACAGGTGAACCAGTAGTAGGGAGAGAGTTCTTTGGATAAACAGTGTTTACATGATCCTCAAGGAAGCCAGACTTGTGCATGTCTGAACGGAGGTAAGGCTCTGCTGAGAATTCCTTACGACGTTCGTTGTTAACAGCAACCTTCCAAACTTCTGACTTGTAACCCTTCTGAGCCTTGATACCTGTGTAGTACTCTTTAGCATCTGGAACATTTACAGCTACAGTGTTGAATGGAAGTGGATACTCTACAACAGGCTGGATAGCACCCTTACCATCACAGTCGCCTCCAGAATAGTCCTTATAGTAGTTGTAAACCTTCTGATGGTGAGTAATGAACTTAGAAAGATCCTTACCAACCTCAAGGTTACCGAATGCGCGCTGACGGATCTGGTTGATGTAACCCCAACCTTCTGCCTCGTAACTACCACCACGCTGGAAGCAGCACTCAGCCAAGTCAAGGAGAACATTTGCATAACGCTTGAAGTAGATGTGGTCAGGTGTCCAGAGTGCGTTTGTACCCCAGTCAGTACCACGACCGTTACGCCAGTGCTTAGAAGACCATACTGTAGGAGCAGGGTCGCCAGCAGACCAGTGGAAACCGTTCCAACCTACAAATTCCTGGTTGAATGGGTTGAAGCCGATAGGTGCGTGAACGTCATACTTACCGTTATCACCATCTGGAGACATCTTGAATTTCTTATACTCATCCATGTCGAAGACCCAATTTGGCTTCTCGTCTGTACCCATGTTCACGTAACCACGGATGTACTTCTTGTTAGCATCAATCCATGCCTGAGTTGGCTTAACACGCTGTAACCAGTGTGGATGATCCTCAAGGAGTTCTGCAGGGATAGTAGCAGTTACCATAGAAGCGTCACGACGCTTGTCGAATGCATTGCCATATACTGGGTCGTCGATGTAGTTCTCGAAACAATCATAGAGTTCCCATGACATCTGGTATGTACCCCAAGCACCGTTTGAAGTAGGGCCGAAGTAGAAACCAGTCCAACCACGTGCACCAGCATTCTTTGAGTCATCCCATGAACCCCAGTCATCACCAGAGTTGAGAACAATCTGCCAGATAGCTTCCTTTGGCCAAGCCTCGTCAGCATCATAGAGAGAAGAGAAAGATTCAGCGAGATCATGAGTAGGATTTTTCACAATCTCCTTAAGGGCATCGTATGCTTTCTCGTAGCATTCCTTAGCCTTATCTGGGCAAGTGTAAGCCTTCCACATATAAGCATCGCCAAGGTAAGCAAGAGCCATACCCTTTGTACAACGACCATACTCACCCTGGAATGGCTTCCAATCAAGATCTTTTGCAGCTTCTTCGAAATCCTTGATCACGAAGTCCCACATCTCCTCATAGCTTTCAGCCTTTGCCTTAACAGGAGTGTTCACATAGTTCTCACCAGTGATGAGGAGAGGAACACGGCCGAATGTGTTAGCGAGAGCAAAGAACTGGAATCCGCGGAGAGCCTTAGCCTCTGCAATAAGAGTAGTCTTTATATTGCCAGAAACGTTTTCTGCTTTCTCAAGACCTGCGATGAAGTCATTACAGCGAGAAGCACAAGCGTATGACTGCTTCCAGTAGTCACGGAGCTGCTCGTTTCTTGCAGTCCAATTCTGGGTCATGAAGTCCTTATCCCAACCAGAAGCCTGAGAGTCCATTGTTGGGTGCTGACCATTGAATATCCAGTACTTGTAAGGGTCATCGTTCATGCCTGCACGACGGTGAAGAAGATCATAGCAACCAGTCATACCCTTGATGGCGTTTGCATCACTTGCAAACATCTGGTCGCCTTCAAGCATTGAGTAGTGGGTCACATTGAGGAATTCCTCGTTGTCACATGAGCTGAGACCCATAGTGAGTGCAGCACCTGCGAGAAGACCATATATTAATTTGCTTTTCATTTTCTTTGAATTTTAGTTTTAAGTTTTTGGTTTTTTTGCCTTTAGCTTTTAGCCTTTAGCCTTTAGCCTCGCTCATCAGAGCGAACCTTAACTTACTTGATTGTTACGATTGCAATGCGGTTAGCGTGGTTTGTATCAGCACCCTTAGCCTCTACGCGGTTAACGTTTACGCCACGAGCCTTGAGATACTTAGCCACTGCGTCAGCACGCTGCTGTGAGAGAGTCTGGTTGTCTGCTGCGTTACCTTCTGGAGAAGCGTAAGCAACGATTTCTACTGTCTGACTAGCCTTGATGCCGTCGAGCTCAGCCTTGTTGACGATTTCTGCAGAAGAGAGTGGGAATGTTACAACGTAAGTGTTCTGTACTGTAGAAGTAGTTGACTGTCCAGGAACTTCCTTAACGACTTCCTTGATAACTTCCTTTACAACAGGCTTCTCAACGATCTTCTCAACAACCTTTTCTACTACCTGAGTAGCAGCAGCACGGCGCTCTGCCTTTGGCTTGCTACCGAAAGTTACGTTAACACCTGCAGCGTATGTGCGAGGCATTGGGTAACGACCAGTGTCAAGACCTGTGTAGAGAACTGAACCCTGACCACATTCAGGATCGCCGTACTTGTTGTAACCAGAGATGCAGAGGAGGTTCTGAACGCCGAGGTAGATACGAGCTGACTGGATGCCGAGCTTGTTAGCTACTGACTTGCCAAGAGTGTAACCAATCTGGATGTTAGAGATCTTGAGGAAGTCGCCATTCTTTACCCATGCATCAGAAGCACGCATGTTGCAGTTAGGATCAACGAATGAAAGGCGAGCTTCTGTACCATTAGGGTTAGAAGGTGACCATGCATTCTGTGCAGATTCAACAAGGATGTTTGGACAAGTACCATCGTCAGAGCTGAATATGTTAGTCAAACGCATTGCTGAGTAAGAGAAGATCTTCTGACCGAGAACGCCGTGCATCTGGAGAGAGAAGTCCCAGTTCTTGTACTGAGCACCGATAGAGAGACCGTAGTTGAGAGCAGGGAAACCATTACCGAGGATTTCCATATCTGACTCGTTGAGAACGCCATCAGCACCGAGGTCTTCACCTACTTTCTTAGCCAAGCCATTCTTTACATCTTCTTCAGTAGCGAGCTTACCGTGGATATCCTTGAACATATAGTCACCGAGCTGAGCTGATGCCTGACCCTGAGCGTGAGCAGCATCGAGGTCTTCCTGAGTGCGGATGATGCGGTCAACCTTGTAGCCATAGAATGAACCTACTGCGTAACCCTCGCGAGAGATAGAGTGGTTGCCCCAGTGGTAACCGTCAGCAGCACCGACAGCACCTGTGTTAGAACCGTCACCTGTTGGGTTAGCGTTAGAAGAAGAGTCTGAGTTAGTTCTCATGACATCATCACCCATCTTCTTAACCTTGTTAGAGAGAGTAGAACCTGTCAACATTGCGTTGAGAGTGAAGTCCTTGTTGAAACGGTGGTTCCAACCGAGAGAGAATTCAAGACCCTTGTTCTCAATCTCACCATAGTTAGTATAGATCATGCTGTAACCAGAAGTAGCACGGATCTCACGTTCAAGGAGGAGGTCCTTAGATGTACGGATGAAGTAGTCAAGACCGAGAGTGATTTCGCCGTTCCAAAGAGCAGCGTCAAGACCTACGTTGATCTGCTCGTTAGTCTCCCACTTGAGGTTTGTATCCTTAAGTACTGGATAGTAACCAACGGTTACAGTAGGAGTACCTGTACCGAGACCCATTGGTGCGCCAGCGCCATAGTAAACGTAGCGACCATCAATGTTAAGACCTGTTACAGCGAGGTCTGTAGGACCACCTGAGTTACCAGTCTGACCCCAACCAGCACGGAGCTTCAAGTTAGAGAAGAGGTTCTGGTTCTTCATGAATGGTTCCTCAGAGATACGCCAACCGATAGCTGCTGATGGGAATGTACCCCAGCGGTTACCAGCACCGAAGTTAGAAGAACCGTCACGACGTAAAGTAGCAGTGATGAGGTAACGATCGAGGAGAGAGTAGTTGAAACGACCGAAGTAAGAGATACCACGCTCTTCAAGGTTGAATGCACCTGAACCAGTACGCTCCTTAGCAATTGTTGTAATACCGATGTCGCGGTTGTCTGGAGACTCAAAACCGAGAGCGCGAGCAGAAGCCCACTGACCGTACCAACGAGAAACTTCATTACCAAGCATGAATGTTATGTCATGAACATCGTTGCTCCAGTTGTAAGTAGCAGTATTCTGGATGTAGAGAGTCTGGCTTTCACCGTTGCTGAGGTTGAACTCATATTCGTTACCGTTACGAGGAGCGTAGAACATATCACCTGTACCGCCACCACCAGCGAGACCGTTGATGAGGTTGATGTACTTACCGTCAACGATATTGAAGCGCTGAGTGTAGATACCACCGATGAAGCTGTTTGAAGAGTTTGAGTTATAGTCGTAAGAAATGAGTGACTTCAACTGGAGACCCTTGAATGGGCTGATAGTCATGTAAGCAGAAGCGAGGGCACGGTTAGCACGGTTGCGTGCGTTGTTTTCCATCTGCTTTGCGTACATGTTACCGAGTGTATTACCCCAGAAACCATCATTCTTGTCCTTACCACCTGGAACTTCACCGAATGTACCATTAGGGTTAACTACGTTTGGAGAAACGTAAGTTCCAACAGGAACACCTGGGTAAGTAAAATTCTCGCCAGTGATGAAGTCCATAGAAGGACATGCGAAAGCGAAGTCGCGGAGAGAAGAAAGGTTACCGAAGTTACCTACTGATGTGTTAGAACCGTGAGAGTCTGTGTGAACGAAGCTTGCCTCGGCACCGAAACCGAGAACGTCGTTGATCTGAGTGTTAGCGTTAGCGCGAGCTGTGATACGCTGATACATAGAGTTAACAACAAGACCTTCGTTGCGGAGGAAGCCTACAGAAGCGTTGTACTGTGAGTGTTCGTTACCACCTGAAGTAGATACATTATAGTTCTGCTTGAGAGCGGCGCGAGTCATCTGATCTTGCCAGTCGATAGCCTTACGCTTGCCATCATAAGCAGCTGTCCAAATAGGGTTCCACATCATAGGAATAGGACTACCATTGCTGTCAAGAATTACTTTTCCTGTTTCATCCTTCTGTACATTACCATCGTTGATACGAGCCTGACGCATGTTTGCTGCATACTGGTCAACAGAGCAAACGTCGAGGTGGTATGGGAGAGTTGCGAGACCGAAGTCAGCAGTGATATTGAGGTTAGAAGTACCCTTCTTACCGTGCTTAGTAGTGATCATGATCACACCGTTTGCACCGGCAGAACCGTAGATAGCTGTTGCAGAAGCATCCTTGAGGACGTCGATAGACTCGATGTCGTTAGGAGAAACGAAGTCTGCATTGTTACCAACAGCGATACCGTCAACTACGTAGAGAGGAGCAGCTGAACCATTGATGGTAGCGACACCACGGATACGAATCTGAGCCTTTGAATCAGGAGCACCGTCCTGCATTGTAACGATAACACCAGGAGCTGAACCCTGAAGACCCTGACCTACGTTTGTAGGAGCGCGCTTCAACATGTCAGCAGTGTTAACTGAAGTAACAGAACCTGTGATGTCGCTCTTCTTCATTGTACCGTAACCAACAACTACGACTTCGTCGAGTGCTGAGTTTTCGTCTTCGAGAATGACTACGAGGTTGTTACCTGTCACCCTTACCTGCTTAGTAAGGTAACCAATGTAAGACACTGTGAGTGTCTGACCATCGGCAGCTTCAATAGAGAAGTTACCATCAAAGTCTGTTACGGTAGCATTTCTGGTACCGGCAACTGTGACAGTCGCACCGATAAGAGGTTCCTGGTCAGAGCCAAGGACCTTACCTACCACTGTCTTTGCGTTAAGACCTGTCCAACTGAGAGTAAGAAGCATGAAAGCTATCATGCAAACCTTACCGAGGAGGGATGTCTTAAGTTGAGATAAATTTCCCATACGGATAAATTTTAGGTTAAAAAATAATGAATAAAAATTATGTTGTTCAATAATAAAGAGTATGTTGTTTGTAGTCTTTCATGTTGTCCGAAATATACAGAATCTGTTGTTTGCTTTATAATATATCAATGTATAACGGACGCTTTTACACTTATCCGTACGGCAACAAAAAGGCTAATAAACGCTGCAAAATTATAAAATTGATTCATACAAATGTAAAAAAAACTTAAAAAAAGTGGTTGATAGTAATCAAAAAAGACTATTATGGTACTTTTTTTGACAAAATACTCTCATTAATACCAGTTTTTTGCGCAATTCCATTGTACTACATTAACTGTCATATTCAGTATTTCATTTTCGTCTGCGTTATGGTTTCACCTTAGTTTCCACTCTCTCATCACTCTCTATTTCCCGACGAGCAGCAGACTCTTCAAACTCCACCTTCTTGCTTGTGAAGTCCGGCACATTGAAAGAGTAGAATGTTTCCTGGTAGTATTTCATAGGATTCTCCTGAGGAAGGAGGAATGGTTTCGTAGCCTTGCCGTTCTCATCGATGGATGAAAGGAACAGCTGGGAATAGAGTCCGTTGGCACGTCGTGAGGTGAAGACAATCCAATGACTGTTTACGTTCCAGTTGTGATAGCTGTCGGCTTCATTGCTATTTATTTCGTCCATCGGACGGGATTCGCCGGTACTGAGATCCATCAGCCACTGGTCGGATTCTTTATGCCAGATGCTGAAATAGCCGTAATCAAGAAGAGTGAACATGATGTACTTGCCATCGTAGGATGGTTTTGGCCATGTGAGGCTCTTTCCCATTGCCACGGCATTGAAGAGGGTATCTACTTTCTGTCCGAAAGTGCCATCTTCGGGATTGAAGTCGATGGAACAGAGGTTGTATTGCTCATCCTTATAGTGCATAGGATATTCCTGCTGACGGCAAGTTATGAAGTAGATCTTCTTTCCGTCAGGCGAGAATACCGGGCTATTCTCCGACCAATCCTCAGTGCTGATCAGCGAATCCTTCAATATCTCCTGAGTCGCCGGATTATAGACAAAGATATCTGACGACATATCGAAGACTTCCACGCGGTTCTGGTCTGCCACATGGAAACCTTGTCGGGTCTGGTTTGTAGAGAATGCGCAATATTTTCCTGACGGATGCCAGTAAGGATACACCATTGAGCCTCCGAGAGCATCGTTATTAGCCTTCAGCCACTCGCGCTTTCCCGACTGCTGCACCATCGTTGCACCATGTTCGCCACGCACATGAAATACAAACTGGTCAGGGTTTGTGCGGTTTGAGGTATGGCAGTTGATGCACATGCCGTGAGGTTCAGAATTATCTATAATGGTATATTCGTCGAACGAACTCAGGTCGCGCTGGTAGAGACCCATCGAACTGTAAATCTCATAACCAGGAGCTATGCGGCGATAGGTCAATCCCCATTCGTCCAGATCATATTTGCTAACATTGATATTAAAGTCCTTGTACTGTGTCCACACTCCATTGACTTTAGCACATACCGTCACGGAGAGTTTCCCGCCTTTGTTTGCAGCGATAAGGTTGTGCCAATCGTCAATATCAAAGTCTGCCCACTCACCGTTTACATGCAGTTCGCCCCCACGACTACCCTTCACCACAACATCCACGCGCTCCACCTCACTCTTTGACACGACATTGAAATTCAGTGGTGCTATGCCAACAGGAATTGTCACGTCAGTATAGTCAGGGAAGATAGTCGGTAATTGATTGGAATGGGAGACGTTCTCCGATACATTATTGCACGAAGTCAGGAGAAGGCATGATATGATTGTTAATAATATAAGACACTTTTTCATTTCAACAGTTTTTATCTGGAATAATTTCCATGATTTATTTTTATGTGCGATAGGTATAGAACGGCTAAAAGCCGTTTTGCTGGTTGAGGAATATCGTCACCTTTTACTTTAGATACTTTTCGAACGAGCGAGCTATTGGGCTTGATGGGATTTCGCTATTCACCAATTGCATATACTGGACTAATTTCTCATAGTTGTTTTCCAATACTGCATAGAAAAGCATATACTGGATGGCGAGGGTATTTTCGTGATTATGGACAAGCAGACGACCGCAGATCTTATCAACCTCCCTGTCGGAGAAGAGGAAATCGTCGTTCATCTTCATCTTGCGCATGTGACCATACAACGGATATTCCTTAACAGCTGCATCTCCGCTATCAATCAATGCCAGAGTGCGCTGAGCCCATTTCTTGTAGAACATGGTCTTTTCCAACAGATGCAGGTATTTGCGTGCCACGGCGTATTGTCCGTTGATGAGGTTTGTTTCCGCCAATCTGCGAATGACACGGCAGCTCTTCGCATAATTCGGTTCTGCCTCCATCGCCTCAAAATAGAATCGCTGCGCCGTATTAACCAGACCCAAGTGGAAAAAGACCTCTGCGGTGGTGAGTGTCGAGAAATGGTCTTTCACGAAAGGTGGTAGCAATCCGTCGGGACCGTTCTGGAAGAACTGGTTGCCACGGCTTCCAAGCTGCCCTGTCATTCCCAGCGCAAAGTTTGTGGCGCAAACGCTCATAGGCAAGTCAGGCTGCTGAGACTCTGCCTTTTGTATTATCTTCTCCCAATTGCCTGCCCTCACAAGAAGGTCGTAATCAAGAAGTTCGTAAGTCTTGGAATTGTAGATATTCTCTACAGAGAGTATCATTCCCGGGATGCGATAATGGCTTGCTCCAGCCATATATATGAATAAGATTGCAGAAACCAAGGTTCCGGCAATTCGTGATTTTCTGCTTTTCAGGACCTTGACAACCAGACATATCAGAAGCAACGCAATGATAAAAGCGATAATCAAGGAGTGCATGACATTGATGTCGCCAAGAACAATCCACAACAGGATTACAGGAATCAGCGACAATGCCAAAAGCAAATACAACCCTGCCTTTGCAGCAACAGCTGTTCGCAGAATCATAAACGTAAGCCTTTGGATAACAACAAACTCAAGAGCAATGATCAAGGCTCCAATCCAGTAGTTGTTATAGAATTGAACAAGAAACTCTGACAGATAGACTGCCAAACCGCCTCGCTGCGAAAGATGAGACGCGAAATAGTCGCAGTCTGTCAGAAACAGTTGAAACTCTTCGTGGTAATTGAGCGCACCTCTGTAAGGTATTGCCCAAAACAGATAGACGGCAACACCAAGCAGTAGAGTAACGCTATATTCAACGATTCTTTTCATCATTATTTATATATAGTAAAAATGGGCTGACGCAAATTAATGAGTCAGCCCATAATTCATATTGCTGGTTTAGGTTTTGGTTTTTGGTTTTTATCCATTAGCCATTACCCATTAGCCATTAGCCTCGCAGCCTGGTATGGCTGCGAACAACTTAGAGTTCGTAGTAGAACTTAGAGATAGTAATACCATTGTTACTTACGAAGAGGAGGTCCTTACCTTCGCCACCCTTCTTGCAGACATAAGCCATGTGCTCAGTGAACTCGAATGTGAACTTGTCACCAGCATGAACCTCTGTATCTTTAACGAAGTCCTCTGACCAGTGTCCGTTAGTAACACGAATAGTAGTGCCGTCGCCATTAACAGCCTTGATGTCAAGACACAGCTTCTTGCCTACCATCCAGTCGTAAGTTTCGTCGCTAAGAGTAGGAAGACCCTTACCTTCTGTGTCGCTGAAGCGGAGACCAGCACCGTCCCAGCCGCCACAAGACTGCTCACCTGACCAAATAATTGTTTCGAGAACAGGAAGAGCGTGTGACATCTTCTTTACATCGAAAGTCCAGTCCTTTGAAACAATCTCGCCCTTTGCAGTAAGCATAGAAACACGTACAGTGTTTGTACCCAGCTCACGAAGGATGATGTCGCAAGAGTTAGACTTGATAGTCTGCTTGAGGTTTGAAATCTGTGCAGTACCAGGACTGTGTACAGTTACCGATACAATATTGTCATTACCTTCACCCTGAACGAGAGTGGCATCAATCTCATCTGCTGTGAAGTTACCAGCAGTGTTCTCAGTATAATCCTCAATAGGATCACAAGCTGTGAGAGCGAAAGCAAATACAACTGCTAAAGAATATATAAACTTTTTCATAATTTTTTATCCTATTAAGAATTAATAACCTGCAAACTGGTTCTCAGCATCATTCTCCCAACCAGCGTTCTGCTTGTAAGCACCGCCTGAAAGGTCGATCTGAGACTTTGGAATACGATAGAATCCCTTAGTTGCATTGTAGCGCTTAGCATAACCTGCATCTGGCATTGATGTTTCCTGACCAAGGTTGAACATCTTCTGACCAGCCTGCTTAGAGAGAGCCTCAGCAGCGATGCCCCAACGACGGAGGTCATCCCAACGTGAACCTTCGAAAGCAAGCTCCCAACGACGCTCGTTGCGGAGGTTTTCTTCTGTATAAGGAACCTCTGGCAAACCAACACGGTTACGAACGCGGTTCAAAGTAGTAGCATCCTTTGCAAGCTCTGAGTACATCAAGAGAACGTCAGCGAAGCGGAAGATAGTGAGAGGAGTACAGTTAGAAGCCTGGTAGTTACCAGTTTCCTTATCATCAGCACCCATAGCATCGAGAGACCAAGAGTATTTCTTACCACCTGCAGAACGTACAGAAGTGATCTTCTTCTGATGATACATTGTCAACTCAACTGCGTCAGAGAATGTACCTGGGTTAAGCTTAGTCTTGCTCATGTCGATGATAGAAGCGTCGCGACGTGGGTCGTCTGGCTCGATGTTTCTCCAGTCGTTAACAAGGTTAGTTGCTACAGTACCGCAACCCCAACCTGTGCTGAATGGATAAACAGAAGTGTCAGTACCTACGTGGTAGCGATCGTCATCCTGATTGTTACCGTCTGCACGGATACCGAAGAAGAGGCCGTACTGGTTAGTCAAGTGAAGGCTTGATGTCCATCCTGACTGATACTGGAAGTTGATAGCGAGGAGAACCTCCTTGTTGCCTTCCTGGTAGCAAGTGCCCTTTTCAATCATATCAGTTACATAGTCGTAGTCCTTAGCAGTCCACTGGTTAGAGTAAGCCCAGAGTGAACGATAGTCAGAAAGGAGGTCGTGACCAGAATTGTCGATACAATCCTTAAGAGCTTTCTTTACATATTCAGCATCAATAGCGCCTTCAGTCTTTGGCATGTTTGACTCGCCATAGAAACCTGTGTAGAACAAGTAAGCACGGCCGAGCAATGCTTCAGCAGCCCAACGTGTAACCTTACCGAACTGGAGCTTCTGCCAACCATCATACTTGTAAGAAGGCATGATAGAAGTAGCCTCGTAGAGGTCGTCAGCGATGAGCTTGAATACTTCCTTACCCTCACGCTGTGCAGGAGCTATCTGAGCCTCAGCTACAGTTTCAGGAGCCTTCTCGATAACAGGAACGTTGTTGAAAGCGAGTACGAGGTTATAGTAGCTGTATGCACGCATGAAGAGGAGCTCACCCTTAGTCTGATTGCGTGTTTCCTCGTCAGCAATGTTGTCAATAACAGCCAAAGCTGCGTTAGCACGAGCGATTGCTTCGTAAGCGTAAGTCCAGAGGTCCTGCATCTGGTTTGTCTGAGCGTACATGAGCTTGTCGAGAGCCTGCCACCATGGGTCACCGACACCTGCACCACCAAACATGTCGTCTGACATGATGTTGGCTACAGAGAAATATTGTTCGAGGTTGTTACCCTGGAACGGACCATAGAAAGTTGACTTGTAAACGGCGGCAACCATCTTGTCAACATCTTCTGAGGTTGAAGGGAAGTTTGTGCTGTTCTTGCCTACGTAGTCCTGTGAATCGAGGAAGTCCTCACAAGAAGATAAGCCAAGAACTGCTGCAACTGCCAATATAAATAGCTTTTTCATATATTTTTCTGAATTAAATATTTGAACCTTTTACTTGATAGTAACGATTGCGATACGGTTAGAGTGGTTTGTATCAGCACCCTTAGCCTCAACGCGAGTTACGTTTACGCCACGAGCCTTAAGATACTTAGCCACTGCGTCAGCACGCTGCTGTGAGAGAGTCTGGTTGTCTGCTGCGTTACCTTCTGGAGAAGCGTATGCAACGATTTCTACTGTCTGACCAGCCTTGATGCCGTCGAGCTCAGCCTTGTTGACGATCTCTGAAGAAGAGAGTGGGAATGTTACAACGTAAGTGTTCTGTACTGTAGAAGTAGTTGACTGACCAGGAACTTCCTTAATGACTTCCTTGATAACTTCCTTTACAACAGGCTTTTCAACAACTCTTTCTACAACTCTTTCCACTACCTGAGTAGCAGCAGCACGGCGCTCAGCCTTGTTCTTGCTACCGAATGTCAAGTTAACACCAGCGAGGAATGTACGAGGAGCAGGGTAAACACCAGTATCGATACCAGCAGCCCAAGCGTCGCTTGTACCACCATTCATACCAACTTCAGGATCCATGCCTGTGTAGCTTGTGAATGTGTAGAGGTTGTTTACTGCAACATATACGCGGAGCTTAGAGAATGGTCCCTTCTTCCACAAGTTAGAAGCAAAGTCGTAACCGAGAGTGATGTTCTGGATTCTGAAGTAATCAGCATCCTCGAGCATAGCTGAAGACATGTACTTCCAGTTTACAGCGTCGAAGCTATCAAAGATAGGGAGCTTGTTGCTTGTGCCTTCACCCTTCCAAGAACCGTAAACAATCTTCTTGTTGAGGTTTTCTGGGAGGAAGTCCTGGTTAGCCCATGTACGGAGAATCTGCTGACCGAATGCGCCATTACCAGTAACAGAGAAGTCGAAGCCCTTGTAAGCGAGATTGATGTTAGCACCTACAGTGAAATCTGGGTGTGGGTCACCAATCATGGTGCGGTCGTTATCGTCGATAGAACCATTGCCGTCAACATCAACGAATCTCAAGTCACCAGGACGGAGATTGCCGTTGCCGTGGAGGTTGTCTGAGATAGACTTAGTGTATTCAGCGATTTCCTGAGCGTTCTGGAATACGCCGTCAGTCTTATAGCCATAGAAGTAACCGATTGGACGGCCTACCTCTGCGCGATAAACCTCACCTTCGAGCTGGTGCCATACAGCGCCAGGACCGTGGATGATACCTTCTGCGTTAGCAAGCTTAGTAACTTCGTTCTTGTTGTAAGCCATGTTAGCAGAGATTCCGTACTGAAGACCGTTAGCAAGACGATCGTTCCAGCTGATAGCTGCTTCAACACCCTGGTTAACAACGTCACCACCATTTACGTAAGGAGCACCGATACCGTAAACGCCGAGGATTGGAGCGCGAACGAGCCAGTCCTTAGTAGTCTTCTTATACCAGTCGAATGCAACGCCGAGACGGCTGCCGATGAAGCGAGCATCGAAACCGAGGTCAATCTGCTCTGATGTTTCCCAAGTAAGATCCGGGTTACCGAGTATGCTGAATGAACCACCAGTAGTAGGCTCTTCGTGGTTGCCAGCGCCGAAGAAGTATGATTCAGTACTGTTGAAGCTAACCTGAGTGAGGTAGTTGAAGTTCTGGATGTTACAGTTACCGTTCTGACCCCAAGATGCGCGGAGCTTGAAGAAGTCCATAACCTTTGTTACAGGCTCCATGAACTTTTCGTTAGTGATAACCCAACCAGCAGATGCAGAAGGGAAGATACCCCAACGATGACCACGAGCGAAGTTGCTAGAACCATCGGCACGTACTGTAGCCTGGAGCATGTACTTCTCGTCGAAGTTGTAGCTCAAACGACCGAAGAAAGAAGCGAGAGAGCTATCGTTTGCAGGACGACCAGCAATGGTTACGTCAGCAAGTTTCTTGATCTGAGAGTTGGTTACGTATGCGTGATCCCAGCTGTCGCCGAAGAGAAGATTGTTGCCGCTTGATTCAAGTCTTTCACCATAGCCATTCTTTTCGATAGACTGACCAGCAACGATGTTGAAGTTGTTCTTGCCAAGATCGAATGTGTAAGTCAAAGTGTTTTCCAAAGAGATGTTTGACCACTGGTTCAAGCTCTGGCTTGCATTGTCCTGAGTAGCAACGTTTGTTCCAATTGCGTGCATTCTTTCCATTGCATGATAAGAATTGAATCCAAAGCGGTAGCCGAACTGTGACTTGAAGACGAGCTTCTCGATTGGCTGAATCTCAAGATAAGCGTTAGAGTTTACGTTCCACCAGTTGCTTTCGTTGAGACCCTGGCTTGTTGTAGCTGCAAGTGCCAATGGGTTTGATGCAGCACCGAGTGTCCAGCCGTTAGCAGCCATTTCAGCATTTGTGTAGTAGTTGCCGTTATCGTCGCGTACAGGAAGCAATGGGTTAGCATTGTAGAGGTCGTGTACGTTGTTCCAGTACATGTTTGACTGTGAGATACCTGAACGGATACCACGGTTGATGTTCACGTTCTCACCAATCTTGATAACATCATACTTGCCATTCTTTGAACGGAGAAGAGCATGTGATGAGTTCAAGCGGATGTTGTAGCGTTCGAACTGTGACTGAGTCTCGCCACCGAAGATACCATCCTGTTTAGTGTAAGCAAAACCGAATGAGAACTTTGATACGTCGTTACCACCGTTGAGGTTGATAGAGTGGTTCTGAGTAAGAGCGCCCTTATGGTATGACTCGTCGAGCCAGTTAGTGCCCTTCCAACCATCAGCGAGCACGTTGCCGTTAGCATCGAAGAGCTGGTTGTAGATAGACTGAGGAAGCTTAGCACCCCATTCTGGAAGATCTGCGCCACCGTTGAAAGCACGGAGCTGACGGCTGTAGATGTATTCCTGAGCGTTGAGAGCGTCTGGAGCCTTGTAGAGATACTGTGAACCTACGTAACCATCGTATGAAAGCTGAATCTTGCCAGCAGAACCCTGCTTTGTAGTAACGAGGATTACACCGTTAGCAGCACGAGCACCATAGATAGCTGCAGAAGCTGCGTCCTTGAGAACGTCGATAGTCTCAATGTCTGAAGGGTTGAGGTTGCTGAGGTCGCCACCAGCTACACCGTCGATAACATACAATGGCTCAGAGTTACCAGTAGTACCGATACCACGAATGTTAACCTTGAAACCTTCACCTGCCTGACCACTTGACTGCATGATCATGACACCAGGTGTCTGGCTCTGGAGAGCTGTGAAAGCAGAAGTAGTAGAGAGCTTGGAGATGTCGTCGCCCTTTACCTGAACAGTAGCACCTGTTACGAGCTTCTTCTTCTGCACACCGTAACCAACAACTACGACTTCTTCAAGACCTGTGTTGTCAGCATCGAGTGAAATGTTCATCTGTTCTGAAGTCACCTTCACCTTCTTTGTGATGAAGCCGATGTAAGATACAGACAGGGTTTGACCGCGTTGAGCAGATACAGAGTAATTACCATCAAGGTCGGTAACCGCACCTGTACTACCATCAACTGATACCGTTGCACCGACAAGTGGTTCACCATCACTGGCAGCAAGAACCTTACCGGTAACTTTCTGTGCAAAAACACTTCCTGTAGCTGTGATAAGGAGCATAACAGCAATCATGCATACCTTGCTAAAGAAGGATGTTTTGCCTTTCTGAGATAAATTTCCCATACGGATAAAATTAAGG
>JAZRXS010000207.1:0-24735 GCA_045600325.1 Prevotella sp. | reverse complement strand
ACTTAGATTTTTGAGATAGTTTTGTGGTGTTTCTGAAGGAGCATAGCGAGCTATGTGACTGAAGAACAACGCAAAAATAGCCAAAAAGATTGTCAAAGCTGATATGTTTATAAAACAAGAAACTTTAGGAAGTTATTTTTTTACCATTACTAAATTAAAGGGATGGCATCGTGATGTCATCCCTTTTTTTATTATCTTTGCAGCGGATAAACATCATGTATTTGGTAAATCAATGCATTCAAAGATAGCAACATTCCTTTATCGGCTGATGAACTTTGCCGTCGTGCTTTGCCTGATGCTGGCAATGGCTTGCGAACGGAATCCGGGCGAGGGTCCAGATCCTATTGACCCGCCAACGCCTCCTGTGACAGATAATAGCACTTCAGGTATAACCTATCAGTTGCTGGTGTATAGTTTTGCCGACAGCAATGGCGACGGTATAGGCGACTTCAATGGCATCGCATCGAAACTGGACTACCTGAAAGAGATGGGCGTGGGGGCGCTATGGCTTAGCCCTATACATCCTGCTTCGTCTTATCATGGTTATGATGTGAAAGACTATAGCGCGGTGAACCCGGAATATGGTACGGAGACTGACTTCCGAAATCTCTTGGCCAAAGCACATAGCAAAGGCATCAAAATATACCTTGACTTTGTGCTCAACCATACGGCAACGGCACATCCTTGGTTCCAACAGGCGGCTTCGTCAGAAGATAGCCCTTACCGCGACTTCTATACCTTTTCGTCTGACCCGCAAGCCGACATCAAGGCGGGACGCATCCCGATGATTGCTGCCGAGGGCGCTTCGGGATATGACAGTGGCCAGTGGTTCTCCTTGGCCAGTGGCGGAACGGAGGAAACGCAGAAACTGAAATTCACACTGCGATGGACATCCACGCCTACGCTGACCGTAGAGCAGGTGGAAACCATTCAGAACAGTGGCACGCAGAACAGTGGAAAATACCTCTATTATGGCGATGGCCAGATGATAGAATTCTACTCGAATGGTACGACTACTTATTCGGTGGCATTGGAGATGGCGTCTGCTTGGGGCGTCTTGGTTCGCACGAGTCGTACTACTTGGGATGGGGGTACGAAGTATGGTGCTCCTTCAGGGAACAACCAGATGGAGTGGGGGAAAGCCATCTCTCTTTCCACCTCCGATCCACAGGATATCTTGCTGCCCGGCATGCAGTCGATAATGTTCCACAGTTTCTTTGGCACCAATTCGTTTGCCGACTTGAACTATGGTCCTGCGGCCACCTGCGAAACGAGTGGGGCTTTCAAGGCGGTGACAGAGGCCGCGGATAAGTGGATCAAGATGGGCGTGGACGGATTCCGTCTGGATGCCATCAAACATATCTACCATAATGCTTCGACCAACGAGAACCCGACATTCCTCAAGAAGTTCTATGACCACTGCAACGCCACTTATCAGGCCTGCGGTCACAAGGACAATATCTACATGGTCGGTGAGCAGTTCTCCGAAGCGCAAGAGGTGGCTCCCTATTACTATGGCTTGCCGGCATTTTTTGAATTCGCTTTCTGGTGGCGATTGAAAGATGCCATCAACAATGGTCGCGCAGGGGCATTTGCTGAAACGATTGCCGGCTATCGCGACCTCTATGCTCCCTATCGCTCAGATTATATTGCTGCCACAAAACTCAGTAACCACGACGAGGGCCGGGCTGCAGGTGATCTGTCACGCGTTCAAGGTAAGTTGAAACTGGCAGCATCCGTGCTCCTGACGTTCAGTGGCCAGCCATACATCTACCAAGGTGAAGAGTTGGGCTATTGGGGCAATCAGAGCAAGGGCGATGAATATGTCCGCACACCGATGATGTGGAACGCGGATGGCTCGGCATTAGCCGACAAGGCGTTGAAGGGTAAGGTGGACAAAAGTATGCTAACATCTTCCCTGTCGGTGGAACAACAACTCGCGGATAATATGTCGTTGCTGAATGTGTATCGGCAGATGGGTGATTTGCGTGCTACCTATCGGGCACTTTCGTCGGGTACGCTCAGTGTGCATCCCTCCATTCAAGGGGCAGCGAATGGCGTTCTGACGGGTTGGTATCGCGAGGCTGAAGGCCAAAAGATTCTTGTCGTTCATAACTTCTCGGCTGCACCAGCCTCGGTGCTGTTGACCAATGACAAACTGACAAATAAGTTAGGCCAGGTAGGGCAGGTGAGTGTCAATGGCCCTAAATTGACGTTAGGTGCTTATAGTTCTGTTTTATACCTTCAATAACTGGTTATGACGAAGAACTTGAAATATCGGTTGATGTTCGCGCTGCTGCTGACGGCGTGCGTGCTTTTGTCATGTCGGCCGACCGACGAACCGAAGCCATCTCCTCAGCCTGACCCGGAACCGGAGAAACCTTTTTTTGCAAAGGGCGCAGACATCAGTTGGGCGACCGAGATGGAGGCGAAGGGCTACAAGTTCTACAATGCAGCAGACGAGGAACGCGAATGTACGGCGCTGATGAAGGAACTGGGCTTCAATGCCGTACGCTACCGTGTGTGGGTTAACCCGACGAATGGTTATAACTCCAAGAAGGAGGTGCTGGTAAAAGCCCTTAGAGCGAAGAATCTTGGTATGAAGGTGATGATTGACTTTCATTACAGCGATTCGTGGGCTGATCCTGGCAAACAGTATAAACCAGAGGCATGGGCAGATCTTTCACTGGCAGATCTTATGGATGCAGTTGTTGAGCATACGCGTGAAACGTTGAGCCTATTGAAGGCGAACGGCGTGGATGTTGCTTGGATACAGATTGGCAACGAGGTGGATAACGGCATGCTGTGGGAAACATGTCGGGTAAAGGACCAGTCGGCAAGTGCTTTCGTGCAGTGTTTCAATGCCGCTGCAGCAGCAGCAAAGGGCGTGTTTCCTGAGGCTCAGATCGTGATGCACATAGGTAATGGTTGGGACACGAACGTGTCGAATTGGTTCTTCGACCTAATGAAGACTAACGGAGCCAACTATGACATTATCGGCTTGTCGCTTTACCCTTCGTATTGGCAGAATGGTGCCTATCCCGACTGGAAATCCAAGACGCAGGCCTCGGTGAAAAACGTGAGTATGCTGCATATCCGCTACGGATGTCCCGTGATGATTGCCGAAGTCGGTATGCCAGCGGCAGAACCAGACAATGCAAAAGAGATGCTCCAATACCTGTTTGACAGTACCAAAGACTTGGATTTCTTTTCAGGCATTTTCTATTGGGAGCCAGAAAGTGAGCACTCACGCAACGGTTATGACTATGGTGCCTTTGTCGGAGGGAAGCCTACGCAGGCGCTTGATCCGTTCCAGGAATAATTCGAACAAGTAATAGTAAATTCAATACGTATGAAAGAGAAAAAACTTTTATTCTGTTTGTTGTTTGTCCTCTGCGCACTTGCCGCATGCAATGGCAAGAAGAAATCGCAGGACGCCGGCTACACGACCGATTGGCATAGGGGCGTGGTTTATGAGATGAATGTCCGTCAATATACCCCTGAGGGAACATTCCAGGCTGCGCAGCAGCAACTGACTCGCCTGAAAGATTTGGGTGTTGATATCATTTGGCTGATGCCTATCCATCCTATCGGTGAACAGGGACGTAAAGGAACCCTTGGCAGTTACTATGCTCCGCGCAACTATAAGGAGGTGAACCCCGAGTTCGGTACGATGGCTGACTTTGATGCCTTCCTTGCCGAGGCTCATCAATTGGGTATGCACGTGATACTGGATTGGGTGGCCAACCATACATCGCCCGATGCTGTCTGGATTGATGAACATCTTAATGAGTGGTATCTGTTGGACAGCCTTGGACATCCTGTTGTTCAGTATGACTGGACCGATATTGCGCCGCTTGACTGGGTAAATATGCCGGAGGCGATGTGCGCCTCGATGGAAGAATCCATGCGCTTCTGGCTGGAGCGTGGCGTGGATGGCTTCCGCTGCGATGTGGCTCATCAGGTGCCCGTGGCTTTCTGGAAACCGATGTTTGAACGCTTCCGCAAGGACTTTCCTGATACTTACTATCTGGCCGAGGGGGAACGTCCCGACCTTCACGAGGCGTTCGACGCTTCTTATGCTTGGGAACTGCATCATCTGCTGAATGATGTGGCTCAGGGTAAGGCGCCCGCAAAGGCTGTGACCGACTACATGGTAAAGGATGACTCGATAGCCAAGACAGTGCCCGCCAACTACTGGCGTTTGACCTTCACCAGCAACCACGACGAGAATAGTTGGTCGGGAACAGAGATGGAGCGCATGGGCCAGTATCATCGCCTCATGGCATTGCTGACCTTCACGTTACCCCATAGTCAGCCCCTTATCTATACGGGGCAGGAAATAGGCTTCGACCATCGTTTGCAGTTCTTTGAGAAAGACCCGGTTCCTTCATGGGATGCTAACGACTACACCGAGTATTATCAGATGCTTTGCGAGTTGCGCCATGCACACCCCGCATTGTTGCCGGAGGCCGCCTTTGAGTGCATCGATGTGGCTAATGACAGTTGCTTGGCTTTTCGCCGACTGGCAGAGAACGATACGGTGACGGTCTTCGTGAATCTGTCGCATAGCCCCGTCTCCTTTGATGGCGATGTGATTCCTGCCGCTCAAGGAATGATAGGCTTGTAATTTTTATTAAATTTGTTGGCTGGTTGACCGAAAAGCACTAACTTTGCAGCCCTTTTGAAAGGGAATCTTGTTAGGATAATAAAGTATATCAAGATACGATGGATTTGAATAAACTGACTGCCATATCCCCCATAGACGGGCGATATAGAGGAAAAACCGACAAACTCAGCGACTATTTCTCCGAATATGCGCTTATCCGTTATCGCGTGCGTGTAGAGGTGGAGTATTTTACTGCATTGATGAGCGTGCTTCATCCTGATGAAAAGTTCGAGATCAGTTTTATCTGGAAAGACTTCTCGGAACAAGATGCTCAGCGCGTGAAGGACATCGAAGCCGTTACGAATCATGACGTAAAGGCAGTCGAGTATTTCATCAAGGAAAAGTTTGACTTGAATCCGACGCTTGTACCCTATAAGGAGTTTATCCACTTCGGACTGACTTCGCAGGACATCAACAACACGTCCGTTCCTCTGTCCATTAAGGAAGCGCTTCAAGATGTTTATTACCCTCTGGTAGAAGAACTCATTGCTCAGCTGAACACCTATGCTGAGGAATGGAAGGATATCCCCATGCTGGCGAAGACGCACGGTCAGCCTGCATCGCCCACCCGTCTCGGTAAGGAAATTAAGGTTTTCGCCTATCGCTTGGAACAACAACTCTCTATTTTAAAGTCTCTTCCTGTCACCGCTAAGTTTGGTGGTGCAACGGGTAATTTCAATGCCCATCATGTGGCTTATCCCGATATGGATTGGCGTGAGTTCGGAAACTGTTTCGTTTCTGAAAAGTTGGGCCTTCAGCGTGAACAGTACACTACCCAGATTTCCAACTATGATTTTCTGGGCGCCATCTTTGATGCCATGAAGCGCATTGACACGATCATGGTTGACATGAATCGCGACTTCTGGCAGTATATTTCGATGGAGTACTTCAAACAGCAGATCAAGGCCGGTGAGGTGGGCTCCAGCGCTATGCCTCATAAGGTGAACCCAATCGATTTTGAGAATGCAGAAGGTAATCTGGGTATGGCAAATGCCATACTTGAGCATCTCTCATCCAAGTTGCCCGTATCTCGCCTTCAGCGTGACTTGACGGACTCGACCGTACTTCGTAATGTCGGCGTGCCCTTTGGCCATATCGTCATTGCTATCCAGAGTTCGTTGAAGGGCCTTCGTAAACTCTTGCTCAACGAATCGGCTATCCGTCGTGACTTGGACAATCAGTGGAATGTGGTGGCTGAGGCTGTTCAGACCATTCTTCGTCGCGAAGGTTATCCGAATCCTTACGAGACATTGAAGGCGCTGACCCGTACAAATAAGGGCGTCGAAGAGACGGCCATGCACGCTTTCATTGAACAGTTGAATGTGAGTGAGTCCGTGAAGGATGAACTGCGTCAGATTAACCCTCGAAACTATACGGGTATTTAAGTTGAAATCATAAGCCGTGAGGCTTATGTATATTAATAAGGTATTATAATAATTCAAACAATGGCTACTGAAGAAGAAAAGACCTTCGAGAACACAAGCATTGAAGGCAACAATGAGAATGAACAGAATCCTGTTCGCCGTCCCCGTTTCACAAGACCTGCCGATGGCGACCGTCCCCAGCGTCCTCGCTTCGTACGCGATGGCAACGCCCCCCGTTACCAGAAGGTAGAACGCACTCCGCGTCCCTACCAGCCTCGTTATGGCCAGAATACCGAGGAGGATGCTCCTCGTTACAGCCGCGAGCGTTACCAAGGCGAACAGCGTCCCTATAACAGTGAGCAGCGCCCCTATAATGGTGAACAGCGTCCCTACCGTCCTCGCTATAATCGTGATGAGCAGCGTCCCTATGGTGAGCAGCGTCCCTATGGCGAGCAACGTCCCTATCAGCCTCGCTACAACCGCGATGAGCAGCGCCCCTATAATGGCGAGCAGCGAGAATATCAGGGTGAGCAGCGTTCGTACGAACGCCCGCAACGTCCCTATCAGCCTCGTTACAACCGTGAGGGATACGATCGTCCCCAGCGTCCCTATCATCCCCGCTATGAACAGGGCAATTCATGGGAAGGCCAATCTTCCGAGGAGGGTGCACCTCGTCCACAGCGTCGTCAGTACAATGGAGGCGGCTATCGTCAGAATGCTCCTTATGGAGGCGGTTATCGTCAGGGTGGCGCTTACAATGGCGCTCCGAAGAGAAAACCCGTATCAAATAACAAGTATACGAAGAAAAAGCAGATTCAATATCGTGAAGAATTTGCTGATCCCAATGAGGATATTCGTCTGAACAAGTATCTGGCAAACGCTGGTGTCTGCTCTCGTCGTGAGGCTGACGAATTTATCACCGCCGGTGTTGTCACGGTGAACAATGTGGTCGTCACGGAACTGGGCACGAAGGTGAAGCGCGGTGATGAGGTCCGTTTCCATGATCAACTGGTCAGCATCGAGCGTAAAATCTATATTCTTCTGAACAAGCCGAAGGACTACGTGACCACTGTAGAGGATCCGCAGGATCGTAAGACCGTGATGGATCTCGTCAAGGGTGCTTGCAAGGAACGCATCTATCCCGTAGGTCGTCTCGACCGTAACACGACAGGCGTGCTTCTCCTCACGAACGATGGCGAGATGGCTTCACGCTTAACGCATCCGAAATTCATGAAGAAGAAGGTTTATCATGTTCGTCTCGACAAGGCTATCGAACCGGCCGACATGGAACGTCTTCTTCAGGGCATTGAGCTGGAAGATGGCGAGATTCGCTGCGATGTCATTGCCTATACGGCAACGGATACCGACCATACCCAGGTGGGCATCGAAATTCACTCTGGCCGTAACCGCATCGTCCGCCGTATGTTCGAGGCTATCGGTTATCATGTCGTCCGTCTGGATCGCACTCAGTTCGCTGGCTTGACGAAGAAGAATCTCCGTCGCGGTGACTGGCGTTTCCTCACCGAGAAGGAAGTGAACATGCTCCGCATGGGCTCTTACGAATAATATACTATTAGAGTAGATTCAATAATTCCTTACTAATATGGAAAAGATCAAGAGAACGAGAATCAATGACCTGCTGAAGGCTCCTACTTTTGGCTCAATGGTCAATGTGAAGGGATGGGTTCGTACTCGCCGTGGTAATAAGAATGTGAACTTTATTGCGCTTAACGACGGCTCGACGATCAATAACATCCAGATCGTAGTCGACTTGGCTAATTTCGACGAGGAGATGCTGAAAGATATCACCACGGGTGCTTGTCTCAGCGTCAACGGTGAACTTGTTGAGTCAGTTGGCTCAGGCCAGGCTGCCGAGATCCAGGCACGAGAGATTGAGGTATTGGGTACTTGCGACAATACGTATCCCTTGCAGAAGAAGGGCCATTCGATGGAGTTCTTGCGTGAGGTGGCTCATCTTCGTCCCCGTACGAACACCTTTGGTGCTGTCTTCCGTATCCGCCATAATATGGCCATAGCCATCCATAAGTTCTTCCACGAGAAGGGCTTCTACTATTTCCATGCGCCTTTGATCACGGCAAGCGATTGTGAGGGTGCCGGCCAGATGTTCCAGGTAACCACGATGAACCTCTACGATCTGAAGAAGAAAGAGGATGGCTCCATCGACTACTCCAACGATTTCTTCGGCAAACAGACCAGCCTGACTGTCTCTGGACAGTTGGAGGGCGAATTGGCCGCTACGGCTCTCGGTGCCATCTATACGTTTGGCCCTACTTTCCGTGCTGAGAACAGCAACACACCGCGCCATCTGGCTGAGTTCTGGATGGTGGAGCCTGAAATCGCGTTCTGTGACTTGGATGAACTGACCGCTTTGGAGGAAGAGTTCATTAAGTATTGCGTCCGTTGGGCTCTTGACAACTGTGCCGACGACCTTGCCTTCTTGAACAAGATGGTCGACAACGGTCTCATCGAACGCCTGCAGAAAGTCGTTGATACGGATTTCGTTCGTCTGCCCTACACAGAAGGCGTGCGTATTCTGGAAGAGGCCGTCAAGAATGGTCACAAATTCGAGTTTCCCGTCTATTGGGGTTGTGACCTTGCCTCAGAGCATGAGCGCTATCTCGTTGAGGAACATTTCGGCAAGCCGGTCATCATGATTGACTACCCGAAGGAGATCAAGGCATTCTACATGAAGCAGAACGAAGACGGTAAGACCGTCCAGGGTACCGACGTCCTCTTCCCGCAGATTGGCGAAATTATCGGTGGCTCCGTCCGTGAAGAGAACTACGACAAGCTGATGGCTCGCATAGAAGAACTGAATATCCCAATGAAGGATATGTGGTGGTATCTTGACACCCGTCGCTACGGCTCATGCCCTCACGCCGGCTTCGGCCTTGGCTTCGAGCGCCTGCTCCTCTTTGTCACGGGTATGCAAAACATCCGCGACGTCATCCCCTTCCCCCGTACCCCGAACAACGCTGCGTTCTAACGATACAAGTGCTATATATAAGAATGGCCCATGTCTGAAGCATGGGCCATTCTTATATATACAAGCCTCCAATTTATAAACCCAAATAATCCCCAAAACTGCTCCTATACCTTATTATATATATACGCGCGAGAACATGTGCATAGAACACTCCATAAATGAAGGCAAAAACGGACTCGATTTGCCCATTTTTGAACTGTTTCTTGGCGTTTAGTTTTATGATGAAAAATGGCTATTTATGCACACTTTTTGGTGCTCTGTGCGTATTTTTTGAATTATTAATATTATTTAACATTTTAGGATGCGGTTTTTTGTCGTCTTGAGCAGCGTACAATCTGGTCAAAAGGTGCCGTAATGGCTGCCTTTTTTCTCGTCCTTTTCCTTTTTGCCCCCTGACCAATAATGTTGCTCACTGAGTGCTACGATATATTTTTTTTGAAAAATATTTATTATTTTTTTTTGCGTGGAGAAAAAAAACACTATATTTGCACCGAAAATCTGCTTGAACTGTACCCTTTTGTGGGCATTTTAGCGATTTTTGTATGTTAAACGAACAATAAATGAGTGAAATAAAATAGTGAAACCCCTAAAAAAAGACTAGTTAATTACGAACCAGACAGTGCATATTTTTTAGGTAAGTAAGTGGGAGTAGCTCCCGCTCTTACGGTATTAGAGATTAATTCAACTAATTCATAATTTTTTTATTGTTTCATCTAATTAATTAACAAATGAAAAAAATGTTATTCAATTCAAAGAAGAGTGGTTTTAAGTTGCTCTCTCTGCTTTTTGTGGTGGGACTAACTTTTGCCGCATGTTCACAGGATGTTGACGGCCAGATTGGCAATCTGCAGTCGCAGATTGACAAGGAAGCTGCTGCTCGCAGCGCGGCTGTCTCCAAGCTTGAGGATCAGCTGAAGTCTCTCCAGGCAACTCATGCTGCTGACATCAAGAAACTGCAAGATGCCCAGGAAGAACTATCCAAGGCTATCGAAAACGCTGAGAAGGCCGCTAAGGAGTTCGCTTCCGCAGAGGCTGACGCTGCAGAGGCTGCTGCTAAGGCATACGCCGATGCACAGGACGCTGTTGTTCTTGCTACTGCTAAGGCTGCTGCCGCTGAGGCTGAGGCTAACGCAAAGGCTTACACTGAGGCTCAGATTGCTACCTTGAAGGCTACTCTTGAGCAGGAAATCACAAGTGCTACCGCTGAGCTTAAGGCAAAGCACGAGGCTGATATCGCTGCTCTCCAGGCTAAGGATGCTGAACTGGAGCAGGCTATCGCTGCGGCTGATGCTAAGTTGAATCAGAAGATTGATGCTGAGATCGCTCGCATCGAGAAGGCTCACAAGGCTGACATCGATCGTCTTGATGCTGCTATTGACGCTTTGCAGGGTCAGGTCAACGACATCCTCGCATGGGAGACGACTGCTAAGACGCAGATCGCTGCCAACGAGACTGCTATTGCAGCTCTGCAGGGTGATGTCGCTGCTCTGAAGGGTGATGTCGCTGCTCTGCAGGGTGACCTCACTAAGGAGGTTTCTGATCGCAAGAAGGCTGATGACGCTCTTCAGACTGCTCTGAATACCCTCGGTTCCAAGGTTGACGCTAACTACACCGAACTGATCGGTAAGATTGAAGAGCTGGTAAAGGCTGACGATGCTCTTTATGCAGCTATCGTTGACAATGCCAAGAAGATCAAGGACCTTCAGGATGCTGACGTTGAACTTGGCAAGCGCATCGACGGCGTTGTAGCTGACCTTAAGAAGGCTACTGATGACATCAATGCCGAGATCGTGAAGATTTGTGGTAAGATTGATGATCTTTATGACAAATATGATGCCGCCGCTAAGGAAATCAATGCTATTAAGGAGAAGAATAATCAGCAGGATAAGGATATTCAGGCTGCTATTGCTAAGGCTGAAAATGAACTCGCTGAGGCCCGCACTGAAATCGCTACCGAAATTGCTAATGCTGTAAAGGAGGCTAATCAATATACCGATACGGCTGTTGATAACCTGAAGATTGCTTTGGAAGCTGTTGATACAGAACTTAAAAACAGCATTACGGTTCTCTCTGGTACTGTTACCACCCTCATCTTCAAGCCCCTTGCTTATCGCAATGGTATTGAGACCGTCGTATTTGAGCCTATTTTCTACTCTTCATGGCAGAACCCTGAGAATGACAAGGTTACTGCAGACCTTGGCATTGACCTCAGTTTCGTTCCCGATTTTGAACACAAACTGGACGGCAATCAGTGGGTTAGAGATTATGATCCTTATCTTGAAAACTCTGATGTTAATAATAGGGTTAAGTGGATTGATGCTCCTTTCCATTTTGTTAATCTGCCTGCCGAAGTACATTATTGGGTTAATCCTTCCAATGTCAACATCAATAGCCTTAAGCTTCGTTATCCCGACGTTAAGTTCCCCGGCAACGTTGCCGAAGTTTCAATGACAAGAGCTGAAGAGGACGTTGATGGCTTTGTAGCTTTGAACTACAACTCTCATTATGATAATACTATTGATGGCCAGACGCTGAAATTCCGTGTTGACCTTGTAGGTAAAGGTATTTCAGATAACTTCCCCTATGGCACGACTGACTTTGCAAACAACGAAAACGGTAAGAAGAGCTTCGGTTGGCCTACTTTTGCTGACTTCGGTGGCAAGCAGAATCCTAACTACTATTCTGGTCGTGTTGATGCATGCTTCTATGTTTGGAATGGTTTAATGAATCATTGGATTAGTTATGACAATTCCAAGAAGCAGGAATTCATTGAAGAACTTAATTCCCAGGTTATTTCCTATAAGTCTTATTTGAAAGATTTCATTTGGGCTGTATCACCTGATAATACTTTTGGTGTTAACATGAGTGGCGAATATTGCGATAATCCTGAGAAGTTGACTTATGTATTTGCTACCCAGATTCCTTTCGCAAACAATGATCCTACCGTAAAGGGTAAGTCAGTCGTTTCTGACTATGCTCAGGTGGCTATCGAGCCGGCTTCATCTTACTTTGACCTCGTTCCCGAAGGCAAGACTGATAAGTACTTCAACCCGAACAAGCACGATGCTTTCGTCAAGGTTTCTGAGACTCAGGAAGGCAAGCATAAGCCCGTTTACACTGGCGAAAAGAGTCCTGTTGTCTATGACCTTTACGCAGGTTACAACAATGGTATCGGTTACGGTTTCGATCCCGAAGTTGCCTACAGCCTTCTTGACTATGTTGACTTGAGAGAGTTCCGTACTGAGTACGATGGTGGCCATGACCTTTCCATCGTTGATGATGTCCGTCTTGAGGACCTCGGTTTCCAGTTCCGTTTCTATGTTCCTACCTATGATGGCGTTGCTAACGTTGATTTCTGGGGGCAGGATGCTCCTCGTAAGTCTTATAAAGCACCTCACTATGGTCCTTATGAGTATTACTTCGGTGATTCTAGGATCGACTTCCAAAACTATCTGACTGTAGGTGCTAAGGACGGTGTTATTAAGATTAAGGATTGGAACGTATCTAAGGGCTTTGCTCCTGTTGTTCTTGCTCAGGTTATCGATACTCGTCGTCCCTATGCTCCCGTTGTTACGGAGGCTTATTTCCGCCTTGTGATCAAGGGTCAGGAGGTATTCGACAAGTTTGAATACTTTGACTTCCCTGCTTGCGACAAACCGAATATCGAGGTTGAAGTTCCTTCTACTTGGTTTGCCTCTAAGGTTTATAGCGTATTCAACAACAACATCAAGAAGTTCAACTACTACTTCGATGCTAAGATCAAAGAGGCTACTCCGAATACTTACTTTGAGTGGCGTAAGTGGAACAACGAGTCTAATCATAGTCTCGGTTATACCGTTAAGGCAAGATTTGAGTGGGATCAGGTTAATAATGAGGTTGTTGGTCTGAATGATGCTGATATAGCAGGTCTTGATGACAAGTGCTATCTTGTTATGTGTACTCCGTTCAGTGACCTCAAGTATCTTATGACTGAATCCGCTATGGATAACATTACCACTATCACTTGGACTCTCGGTGGCAATGTCGTATCTCTTGATCTCAATGCTAAGGCTGCTCTGCCTGTTATCCAGTTGGCTTACTCTGACAGTTACTGGGATAAGAGTACTGGAATGCCTAAGCACGGCGATACTGACTTCTTCGCTACTATCATTGCTAACCCGAATCCTGCATCCGAACAGTCATCTGAGAAGTATTGCTCGTTCGATTATGATTTGACCAGTGGCTTTAACCACTTCGAGCAGCCTGCTGGCTTCGTTCAGGATCCGGAAACGAAGATTTATTACAAGGCTACCTTCAATGGTCGTGATGTTTCTGCCGAAGTTGCTCAGTGCTATTCATTCGATATTGTTCCTGCTTTGTACAACAATATGAATAATCCTGCTCCTTGGTTCAATTATGGCACTAAGGATGAAGATGTCGATCGTACTAATGCAGGTGATCAGTTCCGTTACAGTTTCAGCAAAGTTAAGTCCTTCTATCGCACGCTTGGTAATAAGGTTAATAACACACCTTACTTCGCTTACTCCGATGCTTTGTGGTATCGCAATGGTAGTTCTTATGGCCCGTACAACCTTTTGCTTAAGGAAGCTGTAGATATGAATCATACTCCTGCTCTCAGCAGTGTGACTATTGATACTCCTTGGGGCTTCCAGAAGGGTATTGATCTTCTCGAAGGTGACTATGACGTTCCTTGCTTAGTATTTGCTAAATTCACCGATGGTGATGCTTACGAAGAGTATCTTGCTATTGAGCAGTTCAAGCTTGACTATAAGAAGCCTATTTATGTTAATAATAAGCAAGGCAAACCCTTCGACTTTGTTGATATTACACATGTGGATCAGCTTATTAAGACTACAGATGTAGTTGCTCTCACTGATTGGCTTGGTAATCCTGTCACTGCACAAAAGGTTGCCATTACTCATACGCATGGTAATTGCACGCCCGATGAGTTGTCAGCTTATTACAATGTGGATAATCCTTACTTTGTGCCTGATGAGGATGGCAATCCTAAATATAAGACTGACCTTATGGTTAACTCCGATGGTACTTATACGCGTGATGACTCTCAGTTAGAATTAGACGCAGACAAAAATATTGTTAGCATTGGTAATCCTACAGGTGTTCTGCCTGACAAGACTGCCCTTAAATTCGCTGCCGATGGTAATATTTATTATCAGAATGTAGGTGCTTCACTTGATAAAGAATATCATATCTTTATTGATGTTGAAGTTCCTCACAAGTGGGGTGTTGCTAAGGGTTACGTTGTAGTAACAGTTAATCCTAACAAGCAGAATTAATTATTATTTAGTTTTTATTTGAAGAGAGGTTTGTCCCCTTTTGGGGACTTCCTCTCTTTCAATAAATTTTTTTCTTATGTCATTTTCTTTTAGACGCCTACTTTCTTTTGTTCCACTTCTTGTTTTCGTTCTACTATCTAAAGCGCAGACAGTTGAAGTTAACGGTCTTTCTTATGTTGTCGATTCCAAGTCACAAACTGCCTCATTGGTTGGTAGTACAACTTTTTCTTCTTCTGACTTAGTTATAGATGACTCATTTGTTTATGATGGAGTATCATATTCTGTCACTTCTGTTGGGAGGAAGGCGTTTATTAGTTCGTCAATTTCTTCTGTAACTATTCCCAATAGTGTTATTCTCATTGGTGATCAAGCTTTTTATAATTGTTCTGCTTTGCGTAGAGTAATAATTGAGGATGGTGCCTCTTTGCTGACTTTTAATTCTCCTTCTTCATCTTGTTTTGGGTCATCTAATGATTCTTCCAAAAACTTGCGATCATTGTATGTTGGTCGTTCTTTAGATTTCACATATTATTCTCCTTTTTCATATCAGCCAAATTTGTCTGATGTAACGATCGGTCCGCTTGTCTCTTCTTTACCTTCTAATTTCCTTGATCATGATTCATCGTTAACTTCTATTACGATTCCTTCAAATGTTCAAAGTCTCGGAGGTTCAGCGTTCGATTTTTGCGAAAATCTTTCAAGTGTAACTTTCGTGAATGAAGGTTCGAAATTGATATCTATTCCTTCTTACGGTTTTCGTGGATGCTCAAAGTTAGTATCTATTTCTATTCCTGCGTCAACTCGTTCTATAGATGACCATGCTTTTTCTGGCTGTTCTTCTTTAGAATCCATATACATTCCCGCCAGTGTTGATTCCGTGATGCATTGTGCCTTCGATAATTGCACAAATCTTCGTTCTGTAATTATTGCTGATGGTATTTCCTCAATTTTTTTTAATAACCAGACTGAAGGGGGCTGTTTTAAGAATTGTCCTATAGAATCATTATATCTTGGACGTTCTATTACTAAATTCTTCATTAATGTTGATCCTCCTTTTGGTGATATTCCCACACTTAAATCAGTTGTTATTGGCGATAAAGTAACTACGCTTGATTCTTCCCTTTTTCAGAATGATGTTTCTTTGACATCTATTGTTATCCCAGGGTCCGTTAATACGATATCTGCTCGTACATTTTTCAATTGTTCGTCATTGCGTTCTATCGTTTTTGAACCTTCTGACGTCAGTATCTATTTTTCCTATCCAGGCATTTCTGTCTTTAAGGATTGTCCCGTTGAGGATTTGACTATCAAGCGCCCTCTTCTTTTTGATGACACGACAGACTACCCTTTCGCTAATAAATCTTCCTTAAAGACAGTTTCTTTTTCAAATTTTGCTTCGCTATCTCAAAGTAAACTCTTCTCAAATAGTGCCGTAGAGAAGTTGTTTATTGATGTAGATTTTGACGTTCCTTCAGGTGTCGTTCTTTTCTCAGATCTTCCTAACCTCCACGAAGTTGAGTTTGGCGAGCATGTCACTTCTATTCCTGCTGGCGTCTTTGCTGACTGTTCTTCCCTTGAGCATATCGTCTGCTTGCCTCAGACCCCCCCTTCTTTAGACGGTTCGAATTTCAAAGGTCTGTCCCTATCAGTGTTAGTGCCAGAAGGTAGAGCTTCTGCTTATCGTGCTGTACCTTCTTGGAATAATGAGGGTAAGAATTTGATTTATTCTTCAAATGAGGAATCGTTAGATGTTAATCTTGATGTTACTCCTCTCGCTTCTTTAGCTGAGCAACTGAGTGTGGCTGGTTACTTGACCTTGAGAGGTCATTTTAATGAGTCCAATTGGTCTATCCTTTCGGGCATGAAGCAGCTGGTGTCTCTCGATTTGTCTGCTACCGATATCACTTCTGTCCCCGCACATCAGTTTGAGAATAAGAATCTAATTTCAATCTCCATACCATCTACTGTTGTTTCTATTGGTGATTATGCTTTCGCGAATAACACTGGATTAGCTTCTGATTTTGCTTTCTCTGGTAAAGTGTCGATTGGACGTAATGCATTTGCAGGATGTTCAAAGTTGGCTAATGTTACTTTTGCTGAGCCTTCATCCGTTCACGATGAGATCATTCTTTCTGATTTCGCTTTTGCGAATACAGCGATCGGGTCTGTTTCGTTGCCCGCTTCTTTAAAGAGTTTAGGTATCGGCGTTTGGAAAGGTTGTTCGAAATTAACTTCTTTCTCTATCGCTGAGAATTTGCGTTATCATGTAGCCGACGGCGTTGTTTATGATGGTGATCATACGCTCTATCAAGGCCTAACTGGTATTGGCGACTCGTTTGAAATTCCTTCTACCGTTAAGGTACTCGCACCATACGCTTTTGCCGATCTGACTAATTTGAAGTCTGTCAGTATTCCTGAGTCGGTACTTATTATTGGTAATTCTTGCTTCGAGAATTGTAAGTTATCAACTGTTCAGGTTGCTCGCTTCGAGCCACTGTATATAGACGCTTCGGTGTTTAATGGAGTTGCTGTCGATAAGGTGAATCTTGAGGTTAAACCAGATCCTGCTGCTGGCAAGGTTGATTATTCTGTGCTCTTCTATCGGAATCCGTACAATGATTGTGACCGATATGTGGAAAATCCGGATGGCTCGTTTACCAAATATACCGAATCGCAGAACAATTGGTCCATATTTCCTACTATTAACGGGAAGACTGTAGTTCCTTCTGGTGATGACGACGATGATTACTATTCCATTTCCATTTCATCTCCTTCGCACGGTACGGTATCGCTTTCATCTGGCACCAACCCAAGTCAGGTTCAACCTGGCCAGTCCGTAACGATTACTTTTGTCCCGGATGATGGCTATTATGTTGAGTCGGCTATTGTAGATGGTACGAACATAACTAATTATTTGAGCAGTTATAAGTATTCGTTTAACATGCCTTCGCATAACGTAAGTATTTCTGCTCAGTTCGCACCTCTTGCCTATGCTATTCGCTTGGGCGATACAGAGCACGGAACGATTTCGGCAGATGCCACTTCGGCTGTTGCTGGCACCGTAGTCACGTTGACAAATGCGCCTGATGCTGGTTATGTTTTCGATGCGTATGTTTCATCTGATGTCACTATCTCGGCGGATGGCAAGTTCACCATGCCAGCAAACGATGTGACGGTCACGGCTCGCTTTGTTCCGAATACCTTTGCTGTTAAGGTTGAACCGTCAGATTTTGCAGAAATCAGTGCAAGTGCAGAATCATCCGTAGTAGGTGACACCGTTATCCTTTCTTATAAAGATGTCGTTTCTGGCTACCAATTCAAGTCTTGGGTGATTGAAGGCGCAACGTTGTGCAACGATTCTTGTTTTGTTATGCCTGCTTCGAATGTGATGGTTACCGCTCTGTTTGAAGCTATTCCTTATTCTATTACGGTTGATCAGCCAGCCAACGGTACAGTTACCGTTGCTCCCGCTTCGGCTGTTGCGGGTGATACGGTATGTGTCGCTTACCAGCCCGCCGATGGCTATGCCTTCGACAAATGGGTGCTCGATGACGTTACCATTGCTCCCGAAGGGTATTTCGTCATGCCGGCGCATGATGTAACTGTTTCGGCCTTGTTCGTTGCCGTTCCTTATTCTATTACCATCGTGCCTGCCGATTTTGGTACGATTTCTTGCAGCAATGAGAATGCGGTCATTGGTGACACTATTCGTGTAACTGCTAATCCCGCCGAAGGGTACGCTTTTGATGCTTGGAAGGTGGAGGGTGCTGTCGTTACCAATGAGGGCTATTTCTTAATGCCAGCACAAGAAGTGAAAGTTTCTGCTACGTTTAAGCCTATCCTCTTCGCGATCAATGTGGCTTCATCCGACAATGGTCTGGTATCTTGTTCTAAGGGTAACGCCTATATGGGTGACACTATCCGTGTCTCCTATATGGCAGCCGAAGGGTATGCCTTTGATTCATGGCTTGCCGACGGCCTAACTATCACGAATGAGGGCTTCTTCCTTATGCCTGCTCATGACGTAACGGTTGCTGCCAAGTTTACCGCTATTCTCTATCCCATTACGCTTCAGCAGCCTGACTTTGCTACCATTGTTTGCAGTAAGGGCAGTGCTGTGATCGGAGAAACAGTTTCCTTGCAGGTTACTGACATTAAGCCCGGTTATTCCTTCAAGGGCTGGAAGGTGACAGGCGTTGAGGTTTCGGACGAAGGCATGTTCACGATGCCTGCTCATGCTATTGATGTTATGGCCGAGTTTGTTCCTGTTGAATATACGATCACTCTTGAGCAACCAGCAAACGGTAAGATTAGTTCCGACAAGCAGGTGGCCATCGTAGGCGATGTGGTTAACCTGACGTTTGAAGAGACCGTGGCAGGGTATGCCTTTGATCAATGGACGTTTGAGCCCTTCGTGAAGATTGAGCAGAACACCTTTACCATGCCGGCTTCTGACGTTAAAATCTCGGCTTCTTTCAAGGCTATTCCTTACGCCGTTCATGTCGATGATTTGGCTAACGGTACCGTGCTTCTTGACAAGGAGGCCTATTTTGTTGGTGATGTTGTTAAGATGCATGTTAAACCGGCTGAGGGTTATGAACTGGTAAGCCTTTGCATTGATGGCATGGAGATTCTTCCTTCCTTTGAGTTCACCATGCCCGCTCATGACGTCGTAGTTGAGGCCGTCTTTGAACGCATTCGCTATTCGATTACCCTTTCTGATGACTTCGTTGACGGATTCGTATTCTGCAATGGTCAGGCCTACGTTGGTGCCAACTCCATCTACGGCGCCGTCGGTTGCAATGTCATCACTGCTCAAGAAGGAGATGAGGTCACCCTTTCGGCTTATCCTTATCTTGGAGGAAAGGAACTTGTCTTCGACCATTGGATGATTGAAGGTGTCACCTTAACGGCTGACGAGTTGAGCAATCCCGTTATCACCTTCACTATGCCGGCTGGTGGAGTCATCGTGAGTGCAGTTTTCTCAGACATCACAGGCTTGGCTTTTGAAACTATTGATCGCTCGGCTGTACTTCGTGATGGCGGTCTCGTGCTGTCTGGCTTGTCAACCAATGAATCGGTTTATATCTATGGCATAAATGGACAGTTGCTACTGAATACGAAAGCTGATGAGGAATCTGTCGTAATTCCTGTAGGAGATTTCGATACGAACGTGGTCATTGTTAAAACGAGTAATTTAATTAAAAAAATATTAATCAATTAATTCCTGTAAATTATGAAAAAAAGATTTTTTGTTATGATGCTTGCGCTTGTTGCTTGCATGGCATCATTCGCTCAGGAGAGCGACAGCAGAGCAAAGGGTGAGAACTACTACTATGCTCCTTACAACTATGTACAGCTTCAGGCTGGCGCAGGTTACACGATCGGTGAGGCTCCTTTCAAGGATCAGCTTTCCCTTCCGACTGCTGCTATTTCTTTCGGCCGTCAGTTCAATGACTTCTTTGGCATGCGCCTTAGCGCTTCCGGTTGGGAAGGCAAGGGTGGCTGGGGCAATGAGCTCTCAAAGGCCAATCGCGCTGACGAAGCTATCACCTACAAGTACAACTATGTAGCTGGTAACCTCGATTTCATGTTCAACATTTTCAACCTCTTTGAGCGCGCTGAGCGTCCCTTCGAGCTCTTTGCATTCATCGGTGGTGGTGTGAACTACGCTTTCAACAACGACGAGGCTAACGCTATCTCCAACCAGTATCCTCACCTCGCTATGGAGTATCTTTGGGATGGTTCAAAGGTTTCTCCCATTGGCCGTGCTGGTTTGATGGCTAACATCAACCTCAACGAGAAGTGGGCTATTAACCTTGAGGGCAACTACAGCTTCCTTACTGACAAGTACAACTCAAAGAATGGTGGTAACCTTGACAAGTATGTCAACGCATTCGTCGGTGTTACCTATAAGTTCGGTAAGAAGGCTATTCCTGCTCCCGTTGTTATTCCCGAACCCGAACCCGAACCCGTGGTTGAGGTTGTTAAGCCCGAACCCAAACCCGTTGTTGTTGTTCCCGAGGACATCCGTCGCGACGTATTCTTCAAAATCCGCGCTCACGATCTCTCCGCTGAGAGCATTGCTAAGCTGAACGAGGTCGTTGCTTACATGGAGAAGTATCCCGAGGCAAAGGTTAATGTTTCTGCGTATGCAGACGTTCAGACTGGTAACCCCAGAATCAACAAGAAGTATTCAGAGGAGCGTCGTCAGGCTGTCGTTGACTACCTGACCAGCAAGGGCGTTGCTGCTGGCCGCATCACCAGCGAGTCCTTCGGCGACACCGTTCAGCCTTTCGCTGAGAACGATGACAACCGTGCTGCCATCTGTATTGCTACCGTTAAGTAATTAGCAATCCATTGCATAAGAGTCCGGCTGAATGCAAATTCAGCCGGATTTTTTTTTGTGAATTATTTTGCTGCTTTTCATTTAAATATTACCTTTGCAAGCCGATTATTATCTGCCTTTTAGTAAAAGGCTGGGAATGAACGCGCTAAGCTAAAAACGAGGCACTTCGCTTAGGTGTATTAGCCTGCACATAAGCGTCGAAACGTTCAGGGCAAAAGAAAACCGTGAGGTTGACTGGAGTAAAAGATGTAAAAAATTAGTAGTAACAATTAAAATTAAAAAATGGACACATTAAGTTACAAGACTGTATCTGTCAATAAGGCCACTGCAACCAAGGAATGGGTTGTCGTTGACGCTACTGATCAGGTTCTCGGTCGTCTTGGCACGAAGGTTGCCAAATTGCTGCGCGGCAAGTACAAACCAAATTTCACCCCTCATGTAGATTGTGGTGACAACGTTATCATCATCAATGCCGATAAGGTTAAGCTGACCGGCAACAAGTGGAATGACCGCGTTTATCTTCGTTATTCTCTTTATCCCGGTGGTCAGTATAAGTGTACTCCCGCTGAGTTGAAGGCTCGTCCCAATGGTACCGATCGTTTGGTAAGAAAGGTCGTTAAGGGTATGCTTCCCAAGAACAAGCTTGGCGCAAAGCAGCTTGACAACCTCTTCATCTATGAAGGTGCTGAGCATCCTCATCAGGCTCAGAGTCCCAAGGCAATTGATATTAACACGCTTAAATAATCAGAATCATGGAAATAGTAAATGCATTAGGCAGACGCAAGAGCGCCGTTGCTCGTGTTTATGTTAAGGAAGGCACTGGCAACATCACCATCAACAAGCGTGACCTCACTCAGTATTTCCCCTCAACCATTCTTCAGTACGTTGTTAAGCAGCCGCTGAACAAGTTGGAGGCAACTGAAAAATACGATATCAATGTGAACGTGTACGGCGGTGGCTTCACCGGTCAGTCACAGGCTATCCGTCTCGGTATTGCCCGCGCATTGGTCAAGATCAATCCCGAAGACAAGAAGGCTCTTCGCAGCGAAGGCTTCATGACGCGTGATGCTCGTGAGGTTGAACGTAAGAAGCCGGGTCGTCCCAAGGCACGTCGCAGATTCCAGTTCAGCAAGCGTTAAGCATTTTATTGCTTGGCTGCTTAAGCATAGAACGGAATCGGCTCGTTTAGCATCCAAACCGAGAAGACTTTCATTAGGTATATACGATCTGATAAGTCGTTCCATCTATGAGATTACTTCTTGGTTGGTAAAAAACAATTTTACAAAAAGGAAAGTAAACAATTTATCCCAAACAAATTATTATGTCAAGAACTAATTTCGACACATTACTGGAGGCCGGTTGTCATTTCGGTCACCTTAAGAGAAAATGGAATCCCGCTATGGCTCCTTACATCTTCATGGAGCGTAATGGCATTCATATTATTGACCTCCACAAGACCGTGGCAATGGTTGACACAGCCGCTGAGGCTCTGAAGCAGATTGCTAAGTCTGGCAAGAGAATTCTCTTTGTTGCTACTAAGAAACAGGCTAAGGAAGTGCTCGCCGAGAAGGCAAGTGCTGTCGGCATGCCCTACGTTGTTGAGCGTTGGCCGGGCGGTATGCTCACCAACTTCCCCACCATCCGTAAGGCTGTGAAGAAGATGGCTACCATCGATAAGCTGACTGAGGACGGTACCTACAAGAACCTCAGCAAGCGCGAAATGCTGCAGATTACCCGTCAGCGTGAGAAGCTCGAGAAGAACCTTGGTTCTATCGCTGACCTTACCCGTCTGCCCTCTGCATTGTTCGTCGTTGACGTATGCAAGGAAAACATCGCTATCCATGAGGCTAACCGCCTCGGTATCCCTGTATTCGCTATCGTTGATACCAATTCTGATCCTTCAAACATCGATTTCGTTATTCCTGCTAACGATGACGCTACCAAGTCTATCGAGGTTATCCTCGACGCTTGCTGCGCTGCTATCGCTGAGGGTCTCGAGGAGCGCAAGATCGAGAAGCTTGACGCTGCAGAGCCCGAAGAGGAAGAGGAAGGCGAAGAGAAGGAAGCTCCCCGTCGTGAGCGTCCCCGTCGTGAGCGCACTCGTCGTGCCCGCATCGAGAAGACTGCTGATGCTGAGGCTCCCGCCGAGGCTGCTGAGCCCGAAGCTCCCGTTGCTGAATAATTAATAATAACCATCAAACAGAAAAAATACAATGGCTGTAAGTATAGCAGATATTCAGAAGCTCCGCAAGATGTCAGGAGCCGGTTTGGCTGACTGCAAGAAGGCTCTTGAAGAGGCCGAAAGCGATTTCGACAAGGCAATGGAACTCATCCGCAAGCGTGGTCAGGCTATCGCTGCAAAGCGTAGCGATCGTGACGCTTCCGAAGGTTGCGTCCTCGTGAAGGTAGATGGCAATTTCGGTGCCATGATCGCCCTCAAGTGCGAGACCGACTTCGTTGCTTCAAATGCTGATTTTGTTAAGTTGGCTCAGGACATTATCGACGCTGCCGTTGCTGCTCGTTGCAAGACTATCGAAGAAGTTAAGGCTCTGCCTCTTGGCGAATCTAATGTTGCTGAGGCTGTTGCCGTTCGCAGCGGTGTTACCGGTGAGAAGATGGAACTTGATGGCTACATGACTCTCGAGGCTCCCGCTCTTGCATCGTACAACCACCAGAGCAAGAACTTCCTCTGCACGCTCGTTGCTTTCAATAAGGAAATGGCTGATCCCGCTGTTGGTCACGAAGTGGCTATGCAGGTCGCTGCCATGAACCCCGTCGCTGTTGACGAGGCTTCCGTTCCCCAGGAAGTTAAGGATCGTGAGATGACTGTCGCTATCGACAAGACGAAGTTGGAGCAGTGCCAGAAGGCTGTTGAAGCCGCTCTTAAGAAGGCTGGCTACAACCTTTACACTGCCGAGAACGAAGAGCACATCGCCGAAGGTATTGCCAAGGGTTACATCACCGAGGAGCAGGCTGACGACATCCGTCGCATCAAGACTGAAGTCTTCGAGCAGAAGGCTGCCACGCTGCCCGCACAGATGGTTGAGAACATCGCTAAGGGTCGTATGAACAAGTTCTATAAAGAGAACTGCTTGCTGAATCAGGAATACATCCAGGATTCTAAGATCACGGTTGCTGAATTCCTCCAGAAGGCAGACAAGGAACTGACCGCTACGGCATTCAAGCGTTTCTCACTCCGCGCTGAGTAATCATTCAATCTACGTAACGTTCGTTACGCGATATCAATTTGCCGAGCCGCATGATCATGCGGCTCCACTTTTTTATGTCCCTTTTGTCGCCAATTCGCGTCAACCAAATCAAGGAAAGACAACAATAATTATGTAAAACTTCTACAACAATACAACCTAGCGGTCTGTTGACTCATAATCTGATGATTAATTGTTGTAATATGCCGCTTTTATCTACAACATTCTACAACCTACTACAACGTACCCCTGCCCAGAAGGTCATTTGGCCCATGGTCCATTCGTAAATTACTTTTAAAAACAGCCAAAAACTTCGGCCATTGAGTAGAATATCTATGATTAGAGAGGGCATTTGATGTAAAGGTGGTTTCTTTCGTCATAACATGGCAAATGGTGTCCTTTGGTTGTCGATGGTTGGTGGGAGCATGTCCGGTCAAGCTGAAGAACCATCGCGATAGTGCCAACCAACAATTGCGATAGTGCCAACCAACAATTGCGATGGTGTTTCACAACAATTGCGATAGTGTCTCGCAACAATCGCGATTGTTCATCGCTTGTTTTGCGAAAGTTGTCACGCTGCGTATTCCGGTCGATACCCGTTCACCAATTCCGGTGATATCCGTTCAGTCCGTTGGTGATCTTCAGTATCGTCGGCAAAGTTAATACTTTTTTCTCAAACTATCGCCTTGCAGGCAAAATTTCATTGCTTTATGTACGATTCTGTCCAGGCAAGCCTCTGCAATCAGCTCGCTCTGGAAGACATTGTACCAGTCAGTGATAGGTAACTGACTCGCAAGGATTGTTGCCTTCCGGTTGTAGCGATCATCGATGATCTGCTCAAAA
>JAZRXS010000206.1:0-11525 GCA_045600325.1 Prevotella sp. | reverse complement strand
GGATTTTAGTTTAGATTTCGAGCCGTTAGGCGATCCAATATAAAATCGTCCCTAAGAGCGACGTACTGGAGCGTATTTTTGTTAGGATTATAGTTTAAGATTTTAAAATCTCTAACGAAAAATCTCGACTGAAAATGCGCTCGAATACCTCGCTTTTGGGAAGGCTTTTTCGGGGATCGTCGCAAGCTCCTCGAAATCCGAACTAAAATCTTTATAAAAATCTAAATTTTACATGCGAAACTTGATTTAACTTATTTTACTTATGTTGGATTTCCGTTAATGTGCATCAGTCTAATAAGTATGATTTATTGATAAAATAGATGTTTACTGACTATCTTTAACTTATTTAACCTATGACCTTATGCTTCTGTGGTTGCAACCAACTTATACAACTTATCGCTTGGACGCACCTTCTCTGGCACGGCGATTGATATGCGCTGGCCTTTGGTAGCCTTGTCAACAGGCTTGAGGTCGTAGCGGATTTCGTCGGCAGTGAGATAGATTACGCCTGTTGTTGGACCGGTGATGAGTATCTTGTCGCCCTTGTTCAGTTCGGCTGCTTCCACCTTGAACTCAGCCACACCGATGTTGCTGAAGTATTTCATGCCCTTGCCCACATAGACTTTCTTCTCTGTTGCCGCAGAGCCGTAGTTCTGGTTCCACTCGCCAAGAGTCTGTCCTTGGTAGTAGCCGTCCCAGAAGCCGCGGTTGAAGACGGTAGCAAGTCGCTTGTCCCATTCGTCCTTCTTCTCGTCTGTGAAAGTGCCATCGAGCACGCTTTGGATAGCTTCCTTGTAGCACTGCACCACGGTATAGACATATTCTGCCGAGCGGGCGCGACCTTCTATCTTGAACACTCGCACGCCGGATTCCATCATGCGGTCGATGAAACGGATGGTTTTGAGGTCCTTGGGACTCATGATGTACTTGTTGTCCACCTCCAATTCATTGCCTGTCTCTGCATCTGTGACGATGTAACGACGGCGACAGATTTGCATGCAAGCACCGCGATTTGCACTCTTGCCAGTGTTCTGCAGCGAGAGGTAGCACTTTCCGCTGATAGCCATGCACAGAGCACCATGGCAGAACATCTCGATGCGGATAGGTTCGCCAGAAGGTCCGCAGATGTTTTCTGCCTTCGCCTGCTTGTATATCTCTGCCACCTGGTCCATGTTCAGCTCACGTGCAAGTACCACAACATCAGCAAATTGCGCATAGAAACGCAGCGCCTCAATGTTGGAAATGTTGAGCTGAGTGGAGAGATGTACCTCCTGACCAATCTTGTTGCAATAGCTCATCACGGCAACATCGCTTGCAATGATGGCGGAAATCTGTGCTTCTTTGGCAGCATCCACGATCTTGTGCATCAGCGGAATGTCCTCGCCGTAGATGATGGTGTTTACGGTGAGATAGGTCTTTATGTCCTTTTCGTTGCATTGTGCGGCAATGTCTCTGAGGTCATCGATGGTGAAAACCGATGCAGAGTGTGAGCGCATGTTGAGATGCTCAATGCCGAAATAGATGGAGTCGGCACCAGCCTGAATGGCAGCCGCAAGACTTTCTCGCGAGCCGACAGGTGCCATTATTTCGTATTCCTTCATACTGTTCTAATTTATAATGTTGTAGGGCGATGATTTCTGAGCCGTATTCATGGATGAACGCATGCTATAGCGGCTCAGGAATCTTCGCCCTACGACCTTTTTACGGCGCAAAATTACAAAGAATTCTTGTTCATTCTTTCTCTTTTTCCGCTAAATATTTTGCAGTTTGAAATAAATCAATTAACTTTGCAGCCAAAACAAGCATAGTTATGAGCAAATACATACGATTTGATTGGGCGATAAAACGCATTCTCCGACAGAAAGCAAACTTCGTTGTTCTGGAGGGATTGATATCTACTCTTCTCGAGAAAGATATCAAGATAGACTGTCTGCTTGAGAGCGAAAGTAATCAAGATAGTGACGACGACAAGCAGAATCGTGTGGATATACTCACTCAGGATGTCAATGGCGAGAAGTATATCATAGAGGTACAGAATGCTCGCGAGACAGCTTATTTCCATCGTATGCTTTTCGGTACTTCAAAAGCTGTTACGGAGTATCTTCATAAGGGCGATGACTATGGACAAATAAAGAAGGTCTATAGCATCAATATCGTGTATTTTGAACTTGGTAACGGCAAGGACTATATATATAAAGGTACTACCGAGTTCCGTGGCATCCATGATGGCGAACTGCTGAATCTTACTCCTTTCCAAGTTGAGACATACAAGAAAGAGCAAGTCAGTGACATTTTCCCGGAATACTATGTGCTGAAGGTCAATGGCTTCAATGATGTGGCAGTTACTCCGCTCGACGAATGGATAGACTTCCTGAAGAACGATCGTATTAAGGACAATCCAACCGCCCCTGGACTTAAGGAGGCAAAGGAGATCATGCAGTATGACATGATGACACCAGCTGAACAACAAGCCTACGACCGCCATCTCGACAACATCGTCATTCTTCGCGACCAGATAAACACTGCCGTAGGTGAGGCGAGAATGGAAGCTCGTGCAGAAGGTCGAGCAGAGGGTCGTGCTGAGGGACGAGCTGAGGGACGTGCAGAAGGCATTATCGCTACAGCAAGGAACCTCAAGAATATGGGATTGTCTGTAGAGCAAATCCGACAAGCCACGAACCTGACGGAAGAGGAAATCCTAAAACTGTAATGATGTAAGAATAACATAAAGTCGAACTATTAAAACTCAACGAATTAGTCTTTGCCTTCGGCTTAGACACTACGAAACAGAAAACTAAACTGGAAAAAGAAGAACGGTGCACAATAGTGCAGCCACTTCACCGACGTGTTAATTAAACCAATAACTAACTACTGAAGGTAAGCGGAACCCGTTCGACATACATATATACTAGAGCTTTCGCTCTTGTTCTCTTTTCGGAAAACCGCCAATTTGATGAAGCACGAGAACAAGTTAGTGATGGGCTCACGCTCCGTGTAGGGGCGTGACCTTTTATCCGTACTTGTTTGTGCAAAGGTACTTGGCGGTGCCCCCGAAAAGAATAAGTGTAGATCGGACAGAGGTCATGCCCCTTCTCTTATTCTTATAGCCCCTAATGAAAATCTTACGAAGTACTTTTGGCTTACTTCTACTTTTGCTGGTGACATCATGTGGTTCCGGCAAATTAGTCACCACCGCCGTGTCTTACCAATCCGTTCGTACAGTCCAATACAAGGACAAAGTGCCATCTAATGCAAAAATTGCCGTTGGCTATTCCATTACACCTGGTGGTCAACTGGTTGCAATTGTAGAGAACCGTACAGATGAAATTATGATTATTGACCAAATCAAGTCTTTTTTTGTTAACACCGATGGGAAATCGACATCTTATTACGATCCTACAGTACGAACAACAACCAATACTTCCTACGGCTCGAATACAACTGGCGCTACCGTCAATTTAGGAGCAATAGCAGGAGCCCTTGGTATTGGCGGTCCAATAGGAAGTCTTCTTGGAGGTGTTAATGTAGGAGAATCCAATACGCTTGGTTCATCCACTACGAATACTACTTATTTTGCGGATCAACCTCAAATTTCACTTGCCCCAAAGAGCCATGGTGCTATGTCCAAAAATTTCTCAATTTCCGGAGTAGGCACTAAATATGATACGGAAACGTATTCCACTTTCACAAGTGATAACTCTTATTTGAAATTTAGTGTCTGCATCTCATATTCGGTTGATGGTGGCAACTCTTTTGACAAGATTGTCACACCGTTTTATGTAAATTCTCTCATGGTTTGTCCCGTCAAGCGTCATGGCAAGGTAAATGAAGCATTACGTACTATACTACAACACAAGCCTGATGCAATACACGAACAATGGTGGGTTCTAAAGTCTGTGAACACTATGGATAACAAAAATGACAATGTCTGGGAAGGTTCGTTTCTCGACTGGAAATAATATCAAATACACAAGTTTATGAAAAAAATAATAAGATTCCTCGTTTGCATGTGTTTCTGTGCAATAGCTGTTTCGTGTTCAACTTCAACCAAACTCACAGTTTTTGCTACTCCAGGCACAGAGATATTAACACCAAATAAAAACCGTCTTGCCGTTGCAGATGGAACAGGAAAGGCTATGTTCAAGATTTCAGATGATACTTATTACGCTTTCCTGCTTAGCCATACCCCGAGTTCCAATGACTATGTGCCATTCGCATTGGATTATAAGTATCATAATTACGGTATTGTGAATCCACTTTTGGCTGCTCTTGGAAAGGGAGTTGTAATTATGGGGGCCGGGTTTGAAGTCGCAGGCATCATTGCACTTTGCACGGGTTCAAGTGAGATTGGCATAGGGCTCTTGCTTGGTGGTGTTGGTGGGGCTTTAGTAGGATGTGGTATCGGTGGACCTGCAGATAGCCGCGACAAGCAACTCAGCCATCAATACAACTATAAGTATTTATCTACACAAACAACGAATCAAGATCTTAGTTTGATCTCTCCAATCTTTGACGTCTATTCTGCACAAACGATGAGTTCAGATCAAAGTGGCTCAACTTCAGCGGCAAAGAAGAAACTCAACGCTTCCTCTTCAGAAGGAACAACTGCAAGCACGAAGAAATTGGGAAGTTCTGCTTCATCTAAAGCACTGAAAGACAATGCTTCAAAGGTAGAAGGTACTTATGTAGGCTCTGGTAGTTTGTCTCAAAGTAACTCTGTAATAGAAAGCTATAGTAACATCTCTGTGACAATAAAGAAGTCAGGAAAAGACGTTGTACTTGTAAATGTTATTGATGATGGCGAGCAGTTCTTTGACTCTGATGAAGAATACTCTGTAAGAAAACTGTCTGATGGCAAATATGAGTTGATTCACAAAAGCGTAAAAACTGCAAAAATCACTATTGATACAAGGAATAACCTTGTATATATTCATCCACGCGTGAATATAGAAGGTGATATTTATTCACTTAGTATAAAAGCAAAGAAACAATAGACATGAGAAAGTTCGTTAGTATAATATCCTACATGACAATGTGTACATTGTTATTTTCGTCGTGCGGTACAATATTCTCAGGAAGTTCTACCAAAATAAAATTGGAAGGACAATCTGCCGAACCTGTAAATATCACGACTTCCAAAGGTACATATAATCAGGTGTATCTTCCTATTGAGGTCAGAGTCAGTAGGCATGGACTTAAAGGGCAGCGCATTAATATCTCGTCTGAGAACTATACATATCCAGATATTGTTCTTGGCAAGAAGGTTAATCCATGGACTTTTGCAAACATTATCTTAGGTGGTGTCATAGGATGGTCGATTGATTTGGCAACAAACGGAGTATCCATTCCAAACGAGAAACGATTCATTGTTTCTGGCAACCCAAAGACATCAAATCAGCAAAGTAATTATGTGGGAGTGGCTAATCATGCTCCTACGGAGATAAACGAGACACCTATCCAGACCAACCCACAGTCATCAGTGTCGTCAAGGACATTAAAGTCTTTGTCTCAGCAAGTTGAAGGTTATTATGTTGGAACAGGACGTCTGACGCTAAACAATAAAGTGATAGAAGAATACGAAGGAATCATAGTTATCATAGTGAAGACTGGGGACAAAATAGTAGGTGTACAAGTGCAAGAGTCAGACGGATCTGATTTCTTCTACTCGCCATTGGAGTATCAAGTCTCAAAGAAAACAGATGGATCTTATGAGTTGATATTGAAAGACATATCTTCAGCAAAGATAACAATAAGCAAGAATGGAGATATGACTTTCACTCATCCGAAAGTGAGTATTGAAGGACAATCGTATAAATTATCATTAAAAACCAAAAAACAATGAGAAAGAAAACGCTCTTAATTATCGTATTAAGTCTTACGTTATTCCTCACTTCATGTTCCGTTATGGGAGATTTGCTAGGAGGGATGGCAGCAGGTATAGGGGCTTATGGTGCCTATGGAGGCTATTCTCCCGTAGGTAGTTATGGTTCGTCAGTACCAGCAAGTTGGGGTAATGGCTATGCTGGTCCAATGACCTATAGCAGTGACCCTATAATAAACTCTACAATAGGAATAGCGCAAACAGAATCCAGACTTGCAAGCCAAGGAGTCAACATCTCTGGTGGAGGTTCTTCTTCCAACAGTTCAAGGAGTACTTCTACTAATTCCTCTAGTAGTGACAAAGGGTGGTACAAATGTTGTGCAGATGCGCCTAACTTTGGCATTGTGAATTACCATGTATGCTCTAATTGTGGAGCAAGGCATCAAACTGGCTCTGGACACATGTGTAAGCGAAGGTAAAAACATAGAATGTCCATCCTAAGAAGAAAACAAATAGTTAGGAGGCAAATACTCACCACGAGTATTTGCCTCCTGTAGTTTAAACATTGGGACATGGAACAAGCTCAGTGTGAAAGAGTTGTTTCTCTCGTAGAAGAAGCAGATGGCGCAGAACCGAAAAAAGGGAAAATCTCACTTTCTTTCTCTTTTTCCGCTATTTATTTTGCAGTTTGAAATAAATCAATTAACTTTGCAGCCAAAACAAGCATAGTTATGAGCAAATACATACGATTTGATTGGGCGATAAAACGCATTCTCCGACAGAAAGCAAACTTCGTGGTTCTGGAGGGATTGATATCTACTCTTCTTGAGAAAGATATCAAGATAGACTGTCTGCTTGAGAGCGAAAGTAATCAGGATAGTGACGACGACAAGCAGAATCGTGTGGACATTCTCACTCAGGATGTCAATGGCGAGAAGTATATCATAGAGGTACAGAATGCTCGTGAGACTGCTTATTTCCATCGTATGCTTTTCGGTACTTCAAAAGCCGTTACGGAGTATCTTCATAAGGGCGATGACTATGGGCAAATAAAGAAAGTCTATAGCATCAACATCGTGTATTTTGAACTTGGTAACGGCAAGGACTATATATATAAAGGTACTACGGAGTTCCGTGGCATCCATGATGGCGAACTGCTGAACCTTACTCCTTTCCAAGTGGAGACGTACAAAAAAGAGCATGTCAGCGACATTTTTCCGGAATACTATGTGCTGAAGGTCAATGGCTTCAATGATGTGGCTGTTACTCCGCTCGACGAATGGATTGACTTCCTGAAGAACGATCGCATTAAGGACAATCCAACCGCTCCCGGACTTAAGGAGGCAAAGGAGATTATGCAGTATGACATGATGACGCCGGCAGAAAAACAAGCCTACGACCGCCATCTTGACAATATCGTCATTCTCCGCGATCAGATAAACACAGCCGTAGGCGAAGCAAGAATGGAAGCTCGTGCGGAAGGTCGTGCAGAGGGTCGTGCAGAAGGACGTGCGGAAGGTCGTGCAGAAGGTCGTGCGGAAGGTCGTGCGGAAGGCATCATCACAACAGCGCGAAACCTCAAGAATATGGGATTGACGGTAGATCAAATCCGCCAAGCAACGAACCTGATGGAAGAGGAAATCCTAAAACTGTAATATATAATTGATGTTGATTCAATTGACGTTGTAAAATATGATAAAAAAACATCTGCGCCATCTGCGCAGATGTTTTTTCTTATAGTGAAGAAGATAGTTGCGTTTGGAGCTTCCCCCTCCCTATGAAGGGGACTTAATACTCAAACGAGCTTCCTCCGAGGAATTCGCGGAGGAGTGATGTTGGCGGGATGTGCATATCTGGCACCTTTGGTATGTACTTCAGGAACTTCAGCAATCGGTAGGCTTCGCTGTACTCTGGGCAGTTCTCTGGCACACGCTCGAGCATCGGTTCTGCTTGGTTCTTCAATACTGCAAGTTCGAAAAGCATGGCAGAGTTGAACACGGCGTCCGCATTCTCCTGATAAGGGAAAATCCATTTGTGCTCACCTTCGCGCACTGATGGCCAGCGGCGGATAGTCTCACGAGCATCGCAACCACGAGTCTTAGCGTCACGAACTATGCGGCGAAGCAGACGGTTGTCGGTTGTAGGGATATAGTTGTGCTCATCCAATAATATAGATGTAAGGGCGGAAGCATAGAGGCGGAAGATGTGCTTGTCGTCAATCTTTGATGTAAGCATCGGATTGAGAGCGTGGATTCCCTCGATCACGAGCACATTGTTCTCCTCCATCTTCAGCACCTTGTCGCTCATTTCGCTCTTGCCTTGTATGAAATTATAGCGTGGCAACTGCACCTCCTTGCCTTCAAGAAGTTCGCTGAGCTGCTGGTTGAAAAGGTCGAGGTTGAGCGAATAGATGCTCTCATAGTCATAGTCGCCGTTAGGCTGTCTTGGTGTCTTCTCGCGGTCAACGAAGTAGTCATCGAGAGAAATCTGCAGCGGTTTCTTGCCGCAGGTGATAAGCTGTATGCTAAGACGTTTGCAAGTAGAAGTCTTTCCTGATGACGAAGGACCGGCAATAAGCACAATCTTCACGTCCTTTCGCTCTGCAATCTGCTCCGCAATCTTGGAGATTTTCTTCTCCTGAAGAGCTTCCGAGATGTTGATAAGGCCTGTAGAGAAACCACGTTCCACAGCCTCGTTGAAGTCGCCGATGGTTGTTATGCCGAGAATCTTGTTCCACTGATGGTGCTCTCGGAACGTCTCGCCAACCTTGTTCTGGACAGTGTAAGGCTCAAGTTCGCCGTTGTTCTCCTTTGAAGGTACACGAAGAAGCATGCCGTCGTGATAGCCTACAAGGTCGAAAAGGTTTGCCATTGAAGTGCAAGGCAGCAGTGAACCGTAGTAATAATCGTAGTAACCGTCTATTTCATAGACCGTTGTGTAAATCTTTCCAGTGGATTTAAGAAGCTTAACCTTAGACTCCAAGCCAAGCTTGCTGAACTTGTCAATGGCATCTTCCGTATGCACCTTATGGCGAATGACGGTGTGGTTGGCGTCAATGATCTCCTGCATCTTCTGCTTTATGCGGAGTACGGAGACCCCCTCCGACTCCCCCACAAGGGGGAGGGAAGATTCTACAGCGAGGAGGGATGATTCCGCAAGATTTGATGGCGTATGGGGATTAAGCTCCTCCCCTTGTGGGGAGGTTGGGTGGGGTCTTTCAATGTCGCAATAATAACCACCGGCAACGGCATTGCAGATCTTTATGCGACCTTGAGGGTAAAGCTCGTGTACAGCCTTCGCAAGAATGAAGAATAATGTACGAGCGTAGGTGCGTTGTGCGCTGTCTGAAGTAAGGTCAAGAAACTCAATGTCCTTTGGAGAAAAAACCTTGTAAGAGAGCGAACAAACGCGGTTGTTTACCTTTGCACAGACAGGAATACTATCAAAATTGTTTCTATTTTGAGTAAAAATGTCAAAAAGTGACGTTCCTTTTGCAATTTTAATTTTTTTATTAGTATTTTTGCAGCAGATTTCTACCATGGCGTAATAGTTTAAATTTAATAATTAAGGTTGAAAGTTGCGCTGCAAAGGTATGAATATTTCATGAAAATCATGTTACAAAGATATTAAAAAATGTCAATTCTATCAATTTTTAAGCTTGTAGGCTGTTTGGCGATGCTCATGTACGGTATGAAGATCATGAGTGATTCGCTTCAGAAAATGGCGGGAAGTCAGCTCCGCCATGTACTTGGAACAATGACTCGCAACCGAGTTACAGGTCTTCTCACGGGTGCTTTCGTGACGGCTTCTGTGCAGTCTTCTACAGCAACCACCGTGATGACCGTGTCTTTCGTCAATGCAGGTCTTCTCACCCTTGCCCAAGCAATCTCGGTTATCATGGGTGCCAACATCGGTACGACGTGTACCGCCTGGATCATGTCGGCAGGTTTCGCTTTCAATATCACGGATATGGTATGGCCGGCACTGTTCATTGCCATCATCCTTTCATATACAAAGACAAAGAAATCGCTTGGTGAGTTCCTCTTCGGTCTCTCGTTCATGTTCCTCGGTCTTGGCACATTGAAGGCAAATGCCGTGGATATGGACCTCGGTCACAATGAGGCAATACTCAACTTCTTCGCATCTACAGGCAACTGGGGCTACGGCACTTACCTGCTCTTCCTCCTTATTGGTGGTATATTGACAATGTGCGTGCAGTCTTCAGCAGCAGTGATGGCTATCACGATGATTCTCTGTTCATCAGGAGCACTCGGCATTTACCCAGGTATAGCGCTTGTGATGGGTGAGAACATCGGTACAACAGTGACTTCCAACCTCGCCGCTCTCTCGGCAAATCCGCAGGCAAGACGTGCAGCCCTCGCCCACATGCTCTTCAACATCTTCGGTGTTTGCTGGATATTGATAGTATTCACTTATTTCATTGATGGTGTATGTATGATGGTAGGCTACGATCCTCACTCTACGACTGCCGATCCAACGATACTTTCCGTTGTCCTTGCAGCCTTCCATACAAGCTTCAATGTATGCAACGTGCTGATACTCATTTGGTTCATCAAGCCTATTGAGAAGCTTGTTTGCAAGCTCATTCCAAACAAGTCTGAGGCAGAAGAAGACGATTCACGCCTTCAGTTCATCTCTGCTGGTCTTATGCAGACACCAGAGCTTTCTGTCTTCGAGGCGCAGAAGGAGATTGCTACTTTCGGTCAGCGTGTACAGAAGATGTTCTCTCTCGTACGAGAGCTTATCGGAATAAAGGAAGAAAAGGAATTCGTAAAGCTCTATTCAAGAATTGAAAAGTACGAGAATATCACCGACAATCTTGAGATTGAGATAGCAAACTACCTTGACCAGGTATCTGATGCTCACCTCTCTGACGAGACCAAGGCTAAGATTCGTGCAATGCTTCGCCAGATAGCAGAGCTTGAGTCCATCGGCGACAGCTGCTTCAACCTTGCGCGTACGCTGAACAGAAAGAATGCCGGCAAGGAAGACTTCACGGAGAAGCAGTATGAGCGCATTGGCACTATGCTTAACCTTGCTGACGATGCCCTCACGCAGATGAACGTCATCTTTGCAGGTCGCCGCAGCTCCCTTGATGCAAACCGCTCGTTCAACATCGAGAATGAGATAAACAACTATCGCAACCAGCTCCGCAACCAGAACATCAAGGATGTCAACAACCACGAGTACAGCTATGCTGTCGGCACGATGTATGTTGACCTCATCAACGAATGCGAGAAGCTTGGAGACTACGTGGTCAACGTTGTCGAGGCTCGTCTTGGCGTAAGACAGAGGTAAGGTGATGTACCATTTACCATTTACCGTGTACTATTTACCATTTACCAAGTACCATTTATTAGGTACTATACAATAATCTAAACACTACTACTATGAACATTACAATCAAATCCATCCACTTCGATGCTACGGAGAAGCTCGAAGAGTACATCAACAAGAAGGTTGAAAAGTTGGCTAAGACCGTTGGTGAAGATGCTACTGTTGACGTTCAGCTCAAGATTGTCAAGCCACAGACAGCCATGAACAAGGAGGCAAGCATCGCTCTCCCTTACCAGGGCAAGCAGATCTATGCAGAGAAGGTAGCAGACACTTTCGAGGATGCTATCCTTCAGGTCATTGACTCACTGAAAGTTCAGATTGAGAAGATTAAGAATAAGTAATTCAA
>JAZRXS010000205.1:0-26116 GCA_045600325.1 Prevotella sp. | reverse complement strand
AGAATGCCTACGTTTGATGGGCTTTAAGGACTCTTTCAAGATAGTAGTAAGCGATACTGCTGCATATCAACAAGCAGGTAATAGCATCGTTGTTGATGTACTCATAGCATTATTGAAACAATTAGATATCACTAAATACGGAGTGTAATAGAATATGGAAACAACATATAACTTAAAGATGTCAGCATTAGGGTATGATGAACTTGTATGTGACATATTTGGAAACTGGGAAGATGTTAAGGATGAACTATTGTTGCCTGAACGTAAACAAGGTTCTGGCAATGGAACTATTCATGTATTCTTGGGAGCGGGAGATGCTGCTCTACGTAAAGAATTCTCTTCATACTATGCTGCAGTAAATAATGGTGAAGATACAAGCGTTGGTGCAATTAATGTTAAGCACTATTTTATTGCAAGTAACGTTATTAGTATGCTTGGACATGCTTGTAAGTATCTATATGACAAAGAACAAGATATAGAGTCAACTGTCATAAAGGTGTTAGAGTATATTTCTAAGGCTGATACAGAGAATGGCTTACTCCACACAAGTTCCCTATTAAAGCTTTCTATTGGATCAAACAAACTGCGTCCATATTTCAAACAGTTTGAAAGCAATGGTGTATTCACAAAACTTGTGCGTCAAATATTACTTCCAAGCTCATCTTACAAAATTTCTTTATACAAGAATAAAGAGGGAGAATATGCTGCCTTTTGGCTATTAGGATTTAATTGGTTGAATGATTTTGAAGCAGATTCCAACTATGACCATCTAACACAAAGCGAAGATAGAAAGAACGAGTTGCTCCCCCTCCAACAAATCTTCTACGGTGCTCCTGGTACAGGTAAGTCTGATGGTATAAAGAGGCAAGAAAAAGATTTCGCGGAAGTTATTCGTACAACTTTCCACCCAGATAGCGACTACTCAACATTCGTTGGTGCTTACAAGCCAATAATGAAAAAAGTGCGTAAGTGCGTGGTAATTGGTAAGGAGGAAAGTGCGATAACGGCATCTGTGACAAAGGATGACTACGAAGAAAAGATCTCATACTCTTTCGTTAAGCAAGCCTTCTTGAAAGCTTATATCTCTGCATGGCAAGGACTCAACGAGCGGAAGAAGGTCTTGCTCGTAATAGAAGAGATTAATCGTGGCAACTGTGCTCAGATCTTCGGCGACCTATTCCAACTCCTTGACCGTGAGACAGAAGGTGAAAACATTGGCTACAGCACATACCCGATAATCACCAACGAGGATTTGCGCACTGTTCTTGCAGAGGATTTCAAGGATATAGAAGGTATCCCGGAAAACATCAAGAGTGGCGAAGAACTCCTTCTTCCTCCAAACCTCCATATCTGGGCAACAATGAACACCTCCGACCAAAGCCTTTTCCCAATAGATTCTGCCTTCAAGCGTCGTTGGGATTGGGTTTATAAGCCAATCAAATACGACAACAAGACTTGGAAGGTTGAACTGAAAGATGGAAGTTGGTGCTTGTGGATTGACCTTCAAACTACTCTCAACGACCTTATCTACGATGCAACTGAGTCTGAGGACAAGATGCTCGGCGACTGGTTCGTGAAAGCTGAGAACAACAAAATCAGCGAGGATGTTCTCGTTGGCAAGATTGTATTCTACCTCTGGAACGATGTGGCAAAGGTGGATGCGGGAAAACTCTTCGACCTTGAAGTAGAAAAGAACGGCAGAAAGCCTCGCAAAGTTATCTTCTCCGACTTCTATAATGTTGACGGAACGATCAACACAGAGGTCGTAAAGAATTGGCTGAAGAGTATTGAAATAACGCTCAACGAGGGTGATTAGACGTAAAACAAATAATTTTTCAAGATAATTTTAAACACGGGTTTCACGAGTGTCACGAGTCTCTTGTGCAAATGAGAATAAAACGCAAGTGACGCAAGTGACACAAGTTTCAAGTGCGGCTGTTACTTTTAGTTACGCAAGTTCTTGAAGACGAAATAAAACTTGTGTCACTATGAAACTTGTTCGCGGGAAAAACTTGTGTAACTCGTGCAACTTGCGTTTTAAAATTCTTCCAATGCAACTCGCGTTCAAAAAAATATTCAGTGGTCATTACGATTATAAAATTAATTTTGAACAGTTACTTAGTGAAATAATTTGTGCCAATTTGTGCTTATTTGTTTCAAAACTTTGGTTCAATTATAAAAATAAATTTGGTTGAATCTGCGTGAATTTGGTTGAATCTGCGGTTGTGCCAAAAAGTATATAGTTTCCGAAAAAATATGCTGCTCTTCATAGAAGGTTACAAATATAATCTGGACAAGCAGATAAGCAATCGTGTAGATAAGAGAATCCGCGATGTGCTTGGCGACATATTTACAATCCCGAAACTCGAAACGGAGATGGATTTTAAGTATGTCGGCTACTGCTATAGCCATGTGGCAGAGGACGTTGTGTTCTTCCTGCCGAAAGTTGTGCTGACAGATGGTGTGGAAACCGTCTTCGGCGTAACGCCTTCGGAACTCATAGACTTTGAGGGTTTCAGTGGCACTTTCGAAGAGGGCGACGAGAATGTTGAAAACTACAAGGAATTCCTCTCTACGCTCGCCATCTGGATTTATCGTGTTCTCAGCGTCTATAACGAAAAGCAGAACGACAACATCCTTGAGAACAAGGAGATGCAGACGCAGAGCGAGGGCAAGAAAGTGAAGCACAACACGCTCTTCGACGTTATCATTGCGCTGCTCGACTTCAATCGCGAAAACCAGGACTACCTGACCTTCATAGCCCGAAACACTCACTCGGGAAACAACAATATCCAGTGGACTAAGACCATTTCCAAATCTACGGCTTTCATTCAGAACGGTTCGCCGGTGTATCTGAACACCGTGAACAGAAAGAAGATGGTGAACTTCGACGAGGAACTTCTCGTTATCTTCTACAGCATACTGAACTACATAAACGAGGAACATGGCTTCCGATACATCAAGAACCTGAACTACGACATCGTGAAGCCTGCGACCATAAAGAACCGTTACATAAAGGCTGGCTACGGCAAGCGCCGTCTGAAGGAGATAAAGTACAAATATTTCTCCGACAAGGCACTGAGAATATGGGACTTGTGCTACGCTTTCTTCGTTCGCTCTCATGAGATAGCCATAAACAAGTCGCGTCAGGACTGCCTCATGGCAAAGGATTTTGACATTGTATTTGAGACGATGATTGACGAACTCATCGGCGATAGGAATCTGCCTGAGGAACTGACGGAGCAGAAAGACGGAAAGATCGTTGACCATCTTTTCCTTGAGCGTGGCTTGATAGAGTCGGCTGACGGCAAAGCGCCAAATACTTATTACATTGGTGACTCAAAATACTACAAGAGAAACGAGAAGGGTGATGTTCATCTCGGAGATACCTCAATCTACAAGCAATATACTTACGCCAAGAACATCGTGCAGTGGAATGTCGATTTGTTCCTTGGCCTGAACAAAGATGGCGAGAAATACAAGGCTGAAGGTCATCAGCAACTTCGCGACGAACTGACCGAAGGCTATAATCCGATTCCGAACTTCTTTATCTCTGCCCATATTCGCGACGCAAAGGAAGGTAGCCATAAACTCCTTGCCTTCGACGACGACAAGATTACGCAGCAGGATTCGCTGAACCTCAACCGACAGTTTGAGAACCGCCTCTTCGACCGCGACACAATGCTCCTAAGCCATTACGATGTAAACTTCCTCTTCATCGTGGCTCTCTATGGCAGAAACCGCAAGTCAGCGCAAGCTGCTTGGAGGGATAGGGTTAGAGAGCAGTTCCGCAAGGAGGTGCAGTCTCTGCTTAACGACATGTATTCTTTCCATGTGCTTCAGCCGAAAGCCGGAAAGGACTGCTATGCCTTCGTAAAGAACAACTTCAGCGTGCTCAACGGAAAGATTTACCGACCTTACCCAACAGCCAACTACCTCGTGCTGGCAGAACTGAAGAACAAGCCTGAGAATGTGAGTGTGCAGGAACTATGGGAGAAAGCGAAAGTGAAGCCTATCTGCGGTGAAGAGCTTAATGACTACATGGCTGTCATCAATGAAATGAATGGTTATTTTTACATAACTGAGGATGTTGAGATAAACGCTGATGGTGGTTTTGTGTTTGAGCCGATACAAGAGTCTGGCAGCCTCAGCAAGATGGAACAAGAGGAGAAAAAGACTGTCATTGTGGGAGTAGTAAGAAAGGATGACTCTAACTATATAGAATTTGCCGCTAACATGGCGACAAGCTATGCCGTGGAGAATATTCCAAACGGCAATGTCATGGCTCTGAAATATCTGCTTCCACTTGTGAGCAACACAGTTGGTGGATATTACAATATAGAATCCATGTCAATCGGTTTTGCAAAAGGTCATCCGCGACTGAACCTTACACTCGGAGAATACACTTCATTCGGCAATCAAAATCCTATATCGCCAAAGTACAAACCTCACACAGAGTTCATTACCATGGAACAGGCAAAAGGGCTTTATGAAGGTAATGTTTATTTTGACTAAATGGCGAACCATCAATCGCCAGAGACTTCATATCCGTAAGGATGGAAAGCCTGTGACGAGCGCTCAGGTGTATGCCGTAATCTATAGATTCCCTGACATGTAAATCCCGCCATTCGGTGAGGAAATACATAAACAAACAACCTTGAAAAAATTGCTGAAATAATGACACAAGACTTGGCGACATACTACGTTTGGATTGGTGGTTCTTGTGACTATGGTCATAAGGAGCGTGCTGGATGAAAAAAGAAAAACTCTAGATAGCTGATTATCAAGCTTCTAGAGTTTTTTTAAGTGCGCCTGACAGGGGTCGAACCTGCACATCGTTAGATACTAGATCCTAAGTCTAGCGCGTCTGCCAATTCCGCCACAGGCGCAGGAGGGAAATTCGTAATGCGTAATTACGGTGGGTATTTCCCGATTTGCGGGTGCAAAGTTAATAAAATGTTTAAAGTTTATAGTTCAAAGTTTAAAGATATTCCTTCGGAGTTGATGTATTTCTATTCAAACATCTGTGCTATCAGCTGCATGTGTTCGTAGGCAGTGACGTCAACCTGCGTAGGTGTGATGGCTACGTAGCCGTGGTTTACTGCCCAGTTATCGGTGTCAGTAGCCTCCGGTTCGTCGTTGCTGTAAGAGCCTACGAGCCAGAAGTAAGGGAAGTGTCGTGGGTGATCGCGCTTTACAATCTCGTTCTGCCAAGAGCTTCTTGCCATACGACAGACCTTGATGCCCTTGTATTCTGCGAATGCCTTGCCGTTAGGGTCTGGGTTTGGACTGTTAGGGTTTGTGGCAGGACAGTTTACGTTGAGGCAGACATACTCAGGAAGTCCAGACTCAAGAACGGTGGCAACAATCTTTTGGACGTATGGCGTCATGAGTGTGAAGTCTGCATCAGGATCGTGATCGCAGAGCGAGAAGGCTATGCTCGGAATACGTTTCATGCAGCCTTCCATGCAAGCTCCCATGGTGCCGGAGTATCTTGTGTTTACTGAACCGTTGTCGCCGTGGTTTATGCCGGCAATGACGAGGTCAGGCTTTTCGTCGTAGAGCTGGTCCAAGGCTATCTTTATGCAGTCAACAGGTGTGCCTGAGCATGAGAAAATCCTTATTCCGTCATCCTCTTCCTGCTTGCGGAGCGTGAGATATTCCATGGCGGAGAATGCGCAACTCTGTCCTGAGCGTGCGCCGTCGGGAGCGCAAACCGTAATCTCGCAGCCGAGAGGCTTGAGCATCTCAAGAAGGCTTCTTAGCCCCTTTGCCTTGTAGCCGTCGTCGTTTGATATGAGTATTCTTTTCATTATTTAGTCGTTTTTGGGTGTAGTCTTTCGTTGTTTGGGTTACAATTAACCGACGCAAAAGTAGTCATTTTCGGTGTTTTTCCCCGCTTTCGGTACGAAACGAATGTCAAAAAAGTGTCGTTTTGCTTAAAAAAACTAAAATATAGTGATATTTCATGCTTTTTTTGCGTATCTTTGCGCCCAAATATACATAGAGAATAGCACAAATTCATTCATTAATATTCCTTCCTTATGGGAAAAATCATTGCTCTGGCAAATCAAAAGGGTGGGGTAGGAAAGACCACCACGACAATAAATCTGGCGGCATCACTTGCTGCGCTTAAGAAGAGCGTACTCGTTATAGATGCTGATCCTCAGGCTAACGCTTCGAGCGGTCTTGGCGTGGACATATCCACCGTGGACTGTTCCCTCTACGAATGTCTCATCAGCGCCAAGGACGTGCGTGAAGCTGTTTTCACAACGGACATGGAAGGCTTGGACATCATCTGTAGCCACATAGACCTTGTGGGTGCGGAGATTGAGATGATAAACTTCAATCGCCGCGAATTCATCATGAAGGATATGTTGGCTAAGATTGTGGACGACTACGACTACATACTCATAGACTGTTCTCCTTCATTGGGACTCATCACAGTGAATGCCCTCGTGGCTGCCGACCGCGTAATCATCCCAGTGCAGTGCGAATATTTTGCACTGGAGGGCATCAGTAAACTTCTTAACACGATACGAATCATCAAGTCTAAGTTGAACCCTGGACTTGAGATAGAAGGGTTCCTGCTCACTATGTACGACCAGCGTCTGCGACTTGCAAACCAAATCTATGAGGAGGTAAAGCGCCACTTCCAGGAATTGGTGTTCAAGACTATCATCCAGCGCAACGTGAAGCTTTCGGAGGCTCCTTCTCACGGTCTGCCTGTGCTTTTGTATGATGCCAACTGTGTGGGAGCAAAGAACTACATGGCTCTTGCACGCGAGATTGAGGCGAGAAAATAGCTCCGAAAAAGCGGAATAGCCGGAATTTCCTGAATATCCAGAATAGCCAGCCTCTCTGAAAACAACTCAACCAAACAACCAACCAACTAACTAACGCCCAACCACTTATATGGCAATAAAGAAACGATATAGCAATCTTGGCGGCAATGACTCCATCAATCGATCGCTCGGCCGCGGTCTTGATGCTCTCATTTCCACTGAAGCACCACAGCCGCAAGGTTCATCAAAGATCAACGAGATAGAAATCTCGCAGATTCAACCTAATCCAGACCAGCCACGCCGCGACTTTGACGATAAGGCTCTTGACGAGCTTGCCGCTTCCATACGCGAAATCGGCATCATCCAGCCTATTACCCTTCGCGAGCGAGAGCCTGGCAAGTATGAGATCATCGCTGGCGAACGTCGTTGGCGTGCTTCGCAACGTGCCGGATTGAACTCCATTCCAGCATACGTCCGCACGGTTTCTGATGAGACCATGATGGAGATGGCACTTGTGGAGAATATACAGCGTCAGGACTTGAACGCTATAGAAATAGCCCTTGCCTACCAACATCTCATCAATAGCACAGGCATGACGCAGGAACGCGTGTCGGAGCGAGTAGGAAAGAGCCGTGCTCAGGTGGCTAACTACATGCGCTTGCTCCGACTTCCAGCAGAGGTGCAGATGGCTTTGCAGAGCAAGCAGATAGAGGTTGGTGCAGCTCGTGCATTGTTGGGATTGGAAAGTCCTTCGGAGCAGGTGCGCCTTTTCCGAGAGATCCAGAAGAACAAGTTCAGCACTCGTCAGGTGGAGGAATACGTGAATGCCATAAAGAACGGCTCTACCACCACCAAGGCTACAGTGGCAAACAAGAAGGCGCTCGCTGCACGCCAGAGCCAGATAGAGAATGCCATCACTTCGGTCTTGAATGGCTTGAAGGTGAAGGTGGCATGTACAACAGAGAATTCGGGCAAGATAACAATCCCTTTCAAGTCGGCAGACGAACTTGAAAACATACTGAAACACCTGCGTTCAGAAGAATAGTTTGAAAAGGTTTCTATACATATTAACATATATAGCTCTAAGCACGCTCGGCGTTTCTGCTCAAGACACTCTTTCCGTAAGCCAAGACGTGATGACAATGGAGATGATGGCAGACACGGTCTTCCTGGACTCCATGGATACAGAGATCACCATCGGAGAACTCTTTGACGGCAAGGCGGCACATCAGTCGGCAGAAGCTATTCGCAAGGCTATGTTCGTTCCTGAACCAAAGAAGGCAATGTGGCTTGGCATTGTGCTGCCTGGAGCTGGACAGATTTACAACAGGAAGTTCTGGAAGCTGCCTATTTTCTATGGTGGCATGGTGGGATGTGTGTATGCCATGCGATGGAACAACATGATGTACACCGACTATTCCCGAGCTTACCTTGACCTGATGGACGATGATCCGCAGACGCAAAGCTACAACTCGTTCATGCATCTTGGCGCGGAAATAAACTCCTCCAACCAGTCGCGATACGAGAACATCTTCAAGCGTCGCAAGGACTATTATCGTCGTTACCGCGATTTGTCATTGTTCTGTCTTATAGGCGTTTACGCGCTTTCCGTGGTTGATGCGTACGTGGATGCCTCGCTTTCGCAGTTCGACATATCGCGCGACTTGTCGCTTCATGTGGAGCCGGCAGTCATCCGTAGCAGCCATACTTCAAATCCGCTTGAGGGCAACGGTGTGGGCATAAATATCGGGCTGCGGTTTTAAGAAAATTGAATTCAAACTTCGCGAAGCGAAACTATAAAAAAAACTAACTGAATATGAAAAGAATCATCTTGGCGTTATCCTTGGCAGTGGTTGTCATGACGGCTGACGCACAGAACAACAGAAGAAACATTGCTGACCTAACGGAAGAAGACTTTATCTCATTTTTTGAGGATGATGGCTCAGAGAATGTTATGGGCGTACCAGAAGGTATGAAGCAGAGCGAGATAGACGATCTCCTTAGCCAATACTATTCAGAGAACTACCTTCAAGAACAGGAGTGCAACAGCCGTAACATAGCTGCTACATTCACGGAGCAGGATTATATTGAACGTCTTTCGCGCTTGCCATATATCATGGAAATGCCATATAATGACATGGTTCGTCGTCTCATTGACCGCTATATGCGAAATCCTCGTAGCGTGAGCGGCCTTCTTGGTGCAGCCAATTTCTACATGCCAATCTTCGAGGAGGCTCTTGAAGCCTATGGCGTACCACTTGAATTGAAGTATCTCCCTGTCATAGAGTCTGCCCTTAATCCCAAGGCAACTTCGCCTGTTGGTGCTGCTGGACTCTGGCAGTTCATGCCGGGCACGGGCAAGCAGTACGGACTGGAGGTGAGCACGCTTGTTGACGAGCGCCGCGACCCTATCAAGTCTTCTTATGCAGCTGCAAAGTTTCTTCGTGACCTTTACAACATCTTCGGCGATTGGAGCACGGTTATAGCTTCTTACAACTGTGGTCCAGGTAACGTTCAGAAGGCTATGCGTCGCGCTGGCGGCACTTCCGACTATTGGAAGATCTATCCTTACCTCCCAAAGGAAACTCGCGGCTATGTGCCAGCTTTCATTGCGGCAAACTATGTGATGGAATTCTATTGCGACCACGGAATATGTCCGTTGCGCACAAAGTTGCCTGCCGTTTCTGACACTGTCATGGTGAGCAAGCAGATTCATTTCTCACAGATTTCGGCAAAGTGCGGAATCTCCGTTGAGGAGCTCCGTAACCTTAACCCTCAATATCGCAAGGACATTGTTGTTGGCTCACGCCTGAAGCCGGGCATTCTTCGCTTGCCAGAGCAGTTCATCGGCAAGTTTATAGATAACTTCGACGAGATTGCTGCTCACAACCGCAGTGCCCTCCTCCCACGTCGCGATAGAGTGGAAGTAGGAGGAAATTAATAAAAACTTACCATCATGGACGAAATGGTTGACAAAGCTTTTCAGGAACTCCTCGACTGCTACCTTGCTTCCAATCACAGGAAGAAGGTGGACATTATCACTAAGGCTTTTCACTTTGCTCGACAAGCTCATGCGGGAGTGAAACGACTCTCGGGTGAACCTTATATCATGCACCCAATAACGGTTGCCATGATAGCATGCAAAGAGATGGGACTTGGCTCTACAAGCATTTGTGCTGCCTTGCTCCATGACGTGGTGGAGGATACTGACTACACGGTAGAGGACCTTGAAAATCTTTTTGGCAAGAAGATTGCCATGATTGTTGACGGACTGACCAAGATCTCCGGCGGAATCTTCGGCGAGAAGGCTTCTGCACAGGCCGAAAACTTCAAGAAACTCCTGCTTACCATGAGCGATGACATCCGTGTCATTCTCATCAAGATCTGCGACCGTCTGCACAATATGCGCACCCTTGCGTCGCAACCAGCCAACAAGCAGTACAAGATTGCAGGTGAAACACTGTATATCTATGCACCGCTTGCCAACCGTCTGGGTCTCAACAAGATAAAGTCAGAGCTTGAGGATCTTTCCTTCCGCTACGAACACCCGGAAGAGTACGAGCGCATCCAGAATCTTCTCGCAGAATCTCAGGCAAAGCACACCAGCATATTCGAGGAGTTTACAGCCCCTATCAAGCAGACTCTCGACGAAATGGGCGTCAGCTACAAGCTTAAGGCGCGCATCAAGAGCCCTTATTCCATTTGGCATAAGATACAGACAAAGCATGTCACTTTCGAGCAAATCTACGACATCCTTGCGGTCCGCATCATCTTCAATCCGAAGAAACGTGAGGAGGAAGTAAACGAATGCTTCAATATTTACGTGGCTATCAGCAAGCTCTACAAGAGTCATCCTGACCGCCTACGCGACTGGCTGTCACACCCTAAGGCAAACGGCTATCAGGCACTCCATGTCACACTCATGTCGCATTTCGGACAGTGGATAGAGGTGCAGATCCGTTCCGACAGGATGAACGAGATGGCAGAGCAAGGCTTTGCAGCCCATTGGCGCTACAAGGATGAAAGCGGAGAGCTGAAGGATGCAGACAAGGCTATTTCTGCAGAGAACGTAGAGGAAGATACCGAACTCAACAAATGGTTGCTGACCATCAAGGAGATTCTTGACGATCCACAGCCGGATGCAATGGATTTCCTCGATGCCATAAAGCTTAACCTTTTCGCTTCCGAGATTTTTGTCTTCACGCCAAAGGGCGAAATAAAGACAATGCCGGCGAACTGTACAGCACTCGACTTTGCTTTCTCCATCCATACTTTCCTTGGAAGCCACTGCATCGGTGCGAAGGTAAACCACAAGCTCGTTCCCCTCAGCCATATCCTACAGAGTGGCGATCAGGTGGAAATCCTTACTTCCAACTCGCAGCACGTCAAGGAGTCATGGATTTCTTTCGTCTCTACCGCCAAGGCGAGAAACAAGATTCAGGGCATTCTGCGTCGTGAGGCACGCGATAGGCAGAAGAAGGGCGAACAACTCCTTACGGAATTCCTTCGTCAGCATGGTCATGACATTTCCACCGTCACCGTTGAAAAGCTCTGCACGCTGCATGGCAAGGAGAAGCACGAAGACCTGCTTATGGAAATAGGCAGTGGCGCCATTATGCTCGGCGATGCTGATGTGAAGGCGGTGAATAGCGACAAGCTGCTCTCGAAGTCAAAGTCAGAGTCAAAGTCATGGATGGACTACGTACCTTTCCTCGGCAAGTCGAAGTCGAAGTCAAGGTCAAAGTCTGTCACGGACTATATCATCGTAAATAAGGACTTCAATCGCAAGAAGCCTGTTTACATCACAGACCAGAATATCTCCCAGTTTATCTTTGCCAAGTGCTGTCAGGTTATTCCGGGCGACGATGCTCTGGGATTCATAGATCGTGACAACCACATTGTCATCCATAAGCGCAACTGTTCCATAGCCAACAAGCTCAAGGCAAGCTATGGCAACCGCATCATTGACATCAAGTGGGACATGCACCAACAGCACACCTTTACCGCTGCTATCACCCTTACCGGCATCGATCGAGTGGGAATGCTCCACGACATTGCCGACATCGTGTCAGACAAGATGAACATCAACATCACCAAGCTTCTCATCACCGTCAACGACGACAATCTCTTTGAGGGAACCATCGAGTTCCGAGTCCACGACCGTGACGACCTCAAGGCAATCATCAAGGAACTGAAAGCTATCGAAGGCTTGCAGGAAGTGAAGCAGAAAGGGTAGGGAAGAGGAAAAACTAAATTTATGAATGTCTAAAAAAAGTTATACAGAGCTAAAAAAAAGAGGAAAACCGGATGTGCTGGTTTTCCTCTTTTTTTAGTTTAGGGTTATGCAGTAAGAACAAAACGAATCGGGTGGTTAGTTTTGTCCTGTGTACTGCTTTATGCGTTGCTCCTCGGAGAGTTTGCAGATGAGAAGGCTGCCGTCCTTTTCTGCTACGATGTAGCCTTCAAGTCCTTGTACAACGACTTGCTTCTCGTCAGTAGCGTGGATTATGCAGTTCTTGGTGTCGAAGACAGATATGTTCTCGCCAATGACAGAGTTTCCGTACAGGTCTTTCTTTGTCTGCTGAAGTAGTGATCCCCATGTTCCGAGGTCACTCCAGCCGAAGTCTGCCGGGCAAACGAAGATTTCCTCTGCCTTCTCCATGATAGCATAGTCTATGGAAATGCTTTCGCACTCAGGGAACATCTTGTCGATTTCCTCCTGTTCCTTCTCAGAACCATAGATGGCAAGCAAGTCTTCAAAGATGGAATTGATGGCTGGAGCATAAACGCGGAAGGCATTTATGATGGTTTCCACACGCCAGATGAAGATTCCTGCATTCCAGAAGTAGGACGGATTCTTGATGTACTTTTCTGCAGTGGCAAGGTCTGGCTTCTCGCGGAATGAGTCAACGCGGAAGATTTCCTTGTTGCGAGTAGAGCTGTAGGAAAGGTCTGCCTGAATGTAGCCGTAGCCGGTTTCAGGGCGTGAAGGCTTCATGCCGAGAGTGACTATGGCGTCTGTTTCTGCCGTGAAGTCCATGCACTGCTTGATGACGCGCTGGAACTCAGACACATTCATTACCACATGGTCGGAAGGAGCAACAACGATATTCGCCTTCTTGTCGATAGACTTTATCTTCCAGCTTACGTATGCAATGCAAGGAGCTGTGTTTCTGCGGCAAGGTTCAAGGAGAATATTGCCCTTTGGCACATCAGGAAGCTGCTCTGCAACGATGTCAGCATAGTTCTTGTTTGTCACTACCCAGATGTTTTCGGGAGCGACGATACCAGCAAAGCGGTCGCAAGTGAGCTGTATCAGTGTACGACCAACGCCCAAAACGTCGATAAACTGTTTTGGGCGTTCTGTGGTACTCATAGGCCAGAAGCGACTTCCGACGCCTCCGGCCATTATAACGAGATGATTATGATTCATTTATTAAGCTTCAATAGCTGCTACACCTGGGAGAACCTTACCTTCGATAGCTTCGAGGAGGGCACCACCACCAGTAGAGATGTAAGAAACCTTGTCAGCGAGACCGAACTTGTTTACGCAAGCTACAGAGTCACCACCACCGATAAGAGAGAATGCACCGTTAGCAGTTGCCTCAGCAACAGCAGCACCGATAGCGCGAGAACCAGCAGTGAACTCTTCTACCTCGAATACGCCAGCAGGACCGTTCCAGAGGATAGTCTTAGCGTTCTTGATAGCCTCAGCGAATGCCTTCTGTGACTCAGGGCCAGCATCGAGACCTTCGAAATCAGCAGGAATCTCCTTAGCGTCGCAAACCTTAACCTCTGCGCCAGCCTTGAAGTTCATTGTATCCCAGTCGATAGCGTCCTTAGCGATAACAGCATCTGTACCGAGAACGAGGTTAACGCCATTAGCCTTAGCCTTCTCGATAACGTCGAGAGCAACCTGGAGCTTGTCTTCCTCACAGATAGACTTACCAACTTCACCACCGAGAGCCTTAGCGAATGTGTATGTCATACCACCACAGAGGATGAGGTTGTCAACCTTGCCGAGGAGGTTTTCAATGATACCAATCTTAGTAGAAACCTTAGAACCACCCATGATAGCAGTGAATGGGCGCTGGATGTCGCCGAGAACCTTCTCTACTGCGTTTACTTCCTTCTCCATGAGGAAACCGAGCATCTTAGAGTCCTTGTCGAAGTACTCGTCGATAACTGCTGTTGAAGCGTGCTTGCGGTGAGCAGTACCGAATGCGTCCATTACGTAGCAGTCAGCGTAAGAAGCGAGCTTCTTAGCGAACTCCTGCTGCTTAACCTTCATTTCCTTCTTTGCAGCGTCGAACTCTGGTGTGCCCTTCTCAACGTCAACTGGCTTGCCTTCTTCCTCAGCGTAGAAGCGGAGGTTCTCAAGAAGAAGTGCCTCGCCCATCTTGAGGTTAGCTGCTTCTTCAGAAGCGTTTGCGCAGTCAGGAGCGAACTTTACGTCAACACCGAGAGCAGCTGATACGTTTGGAACAATCTGCTGGAGAGACTTCTTCATATCTACCTTGCCCTTTGGCTTGCCCATGTGTGACATCATGATGACAGCACCACCATCCTCAAGGATCTTCTTGAGTGTTGGGAGAGCACCCTTAATACGTGTTTCGTCTGTAACGACACCTTCCTTTGTTGGAACATTGAAGTCCACGCGAACGATGGCTTTCTTGCCAGCGAAGTTGAAATCTGAGATTTTCATAACCTATGAATTAAGTTTAATAGTTTTTATTTTAGTGATTATAGTTATAAAATTAATGTATGCGCACATACGCACGCATACATTATTATGTTTTCTTAGAAGAAGATGTAACGGTTGTCCTTAAGACCTGAGTTGTACACGAGGTCGTTCATGAATGTCTGAGCGGCCATGATTGCTTTCTGGTGAGCCTGTGTGAACGCAGCCTTCTGGTCGAACTTGTTGCCAAGGGTCTTCTTTTCCTTTACCTTGAGCATGTAAACGCCCTGGTTACCCTTGACAGCCTTCTTGCAAGCCTTGCCCTGTGCAGTAGCAGCAACAGCACCGCTGATAGCTGGCTCTGGACCGTATTGAGGGATGAACGCAACATTGCCGAATGATACCTGAGGAACTTCAACTTCGTTGGCACCCTTGACCTTCTTTGCAGATTCATAGTCCTTAACCTGAGCCATGATCTTCTCTGCCTTCTTGTCGTTGAGGATGAGAGGCTTGAGAGCATTCTTTACGATTTCGTCTGTGTAGTCGAAGAAGCCTTGCTTATGGATCTTGTCGAGAACAACTACCATGAGGTGGTCGCCATTGTTACCGCACTCGAGGTGTTCTGTGTACATGTCGCCAATCTTAGTGCCGTCATTGAAGATCCAACGGAGCGCATCCTTTGTAGAGTTGATGCCAGCTACATTGTGGCTTGCCATGGCAACGTCAGCCTGCTTAACCTCGTAGCCGTTTTCCTTAGCATACTTCTTGAGATCTTCAAGAGTCTTGCACTTTGCTACGTAAGCGCTGAACTTGTTGTAAGCATCCTGACGAGTTGTCTTAGAGAACTGGATTTCCTTCTTGATGACAGCAACGTCCCACATGTCTGTCATAGCCTTCTTCTCTGTAACCTGAAGGATGATGGCACCCTGAGCGAGCTTGATCTTCTGGATGCCGTTAACCTCACCCTTGAGAATAGCGTTGAGGTAGTTCTTTGTATCCTCGTCGAATGAAGGTGCGCTCTGATAATCAGCAGATGTCAACCAGTTCTTTGTACCAGTCTGACCGTATTTCTTTGCGATAGTCTCGAAGTCAGCACCACCCTTGAGGGCGTTGAGAACAGAGTCAGCTCTTGTTGCTGCCTTTGCAACATCCTGGTCAGCAATCTGGATAGCACGGAACTCAACTGAGTCTGGAAGGCTAACCTTGGCAAGAACCTTGACAACATTCATTGTGCCGTCAGCCTTGTTTTCTGTAACAGCAGTTGTAGTACCAACAGCTACAGAATCAAGGAGAGCAGCAACATCCTGTGGATAAGCTGTCTTAGCCTTTGCAAAACCGTTGTATGGATACAAAGAACCAGACTTGCCAACGATGTCTGAAACAGCGATGCTGTCAGCAGCAAGCTTAGTCTTGTAGCCTTCGAATTCCTTCTTGATGTCTGCCATGTCAGCAGCAGATGGAGTGATGAGGAAATCTACGTACTGGATAGAACGAGTCTCGTATGGGTTGTAGAATGCATACTTCATCTCCTCGTACTTAGCCTTGTAGTCAGCATCCTCAATCTTCACGTCGTTGTCGTTAACGGAAGAGTAAGGGATAGCAACGAGGTCGATAGTGCTTTCCTCGTTTGTTGCGTCAAACATAGCCTTTACAGTGATGTTGTTTGGCACCAAGCAACCTGCAAGAAGAGTCTGGTATTTCTGCTGGAGGAGAGTTGTGCGAAGCTGCTTCTCAGTGTAGTTCCAGTAAGTCTTGAGCATCTTAGCCTGCTCTGCAACCTGTGGATTTGTAGCTGCCTGCTTGTCAGCCTCGTTCAACTGCTGCTTGACCATGTTGTAGTCAAACTTGCCAGTCTGCTGGTTTACGAATGGAGTCTGAGTAAGAAGTGGGTTAGTACCGTCAGCAAGAACGTCCTGAAGTTCCTTGTCTGTTACAGTAAGACCGAGCTTGTCGCACTCGTCCTGGAGAACCTGGTTGCTGACATACTCCTGCCAAACCCTGTCGTTGAGCATTTCCTGCTGCTCAGCGCTCAGTTCCCTGCCGCCGCCTTGAATGAGTCTTTGCTCTTCAAGCATAGCGTTGAATGTCTGGATGTCGATTTTCTTACCGAGAACTTCGCCTACACGCTGAGATCTTTCTGCGCGGTGAGAGTCGCATGAGCGGAACATGTCTCCTGCGATGAAGGCGAAAAGGGCGAAGCCGATGATGCCGATGAGCAAGAGGCTTCTGTTTCTGATTTTTCCTAATACTGCCATAGTTTTTATTATTATTTTGTTTTTATTCAGTAAATGCAAGTGGCAGAATGCTATAGTTCTTTGCATATCATGCGCACTAAACGGGTGCAAATTTAGAAAATTATTCCTTAATAAGGAAAGAAAACAAGGAAAATTTGGCTTGATGAAAAATAATACTTAATAATTGGCAATATATGTTTGCGAAAAATCGTCTGAATTTGGTAACTTTGCTAATGAATGAGTGGTATTATGCCATCATATTATTAATGTAAAAATCAATGTCAAGATGAAAAAAATATTGTCGATAGCTTGTTTCATAGCTTTGATTTCCGGCCTTTCCCTCTCTTGCTCGGATGCCAACAAGGCTAATGCAAAGACCGACGGAACGATTGGCATGTCTGCTGCGGAAAATGCGGCAGAGGCAGAAGTGCAACCCTATGAAGTTGACGATGTCTATGGTGACAGCGCCAAGATTTGCCAATGGCTGAAAGACGCGGAAGGCGTGGCAGACAAGGATCTCGTGCTTTTCTTCTTCAAGAAGATGGAAGGCTGTCCATACGTGGCTCACACCTTGGAGCATAACAGGCGTGAAAAGCTGGTAGTGAATGTCCGCGACTTGGACTGTACTACGTCCACGGAGAACATAATGGCACTTGCTATCTGCCGAAAGACCAACAGGCTGACATTCAAGGACTTCTGCGATGTGCTGATGAATATTCGCTACGAGAAACCTTTTGGCGGTGAAGATCATGAGCCACGCGTGGCTTACAGTCATAGAAATCATTACTTTACGGGATGGGCAAACTCCAACATCGCTCAAGGCTATTTTGAGGAAATTACCCAGCCAGCCAATATCTTCAGTGCGACGCAGCGTGTTTCCGTGAATTACATGACTGCGAATCCGCAGTATTACAAGATGCTTAACGAAACACCAACAACTCCGGACAGCATCCGACTGATGGAGCAGAAACTGTCTGATCCTAAGCATAATAGCTATAAGTTCATTCCTAAGTCAAAGCTTGCGAATACGAATACGGCGGAGTTCCGTAACGCAATTCACGAGGGCGACATTGTAGTGATTCTAACAAGCAAGGCGGGACTTGACACGCAGCATATCACTATGGCTCATTGGGGCAACGATAACCAGCTCCATATCATGCACGCTTCGTCAATTAGAAAGAAGGTTGTCTTCGAACCGCTTACGCTCTATCAGTATCTGATGAACCAAAAGTCGGCAACTGGAGTGAGAATACTGCGATTGAAATAGTCGCTGTTTTGCCGTGTTTCAAAGGCATGAAATGTTAAAGTTTTCATAAAATAGGGAAATCCCTATGCCGTTATAGGAAAAATTTCTATCTTTGCAGCGGTAATCTGCTTAACTTTGCACCCACAAACCAGTGAATGGGTTTTCTCTCATTTGGCAAAATTTAAACAAAGTTACGCAGAATATAAACAATTTAAATAGTTAGAAAGCTATGAAAAAGAATCTTCTTATCATAATGATTGCTGCGCTTGCTGTGAGCAGTTGTGGCACTTATACCGGTACTGGCGCTTACGCAGGCGCTACTCTCGGTGGACATATCGGTTCTATCTTCGGTCACATTACTGGTGGTCATCGTGGTTCAGATGTCGGCGCACTCGTAGGCATGGCAGGCGGTGCTGTTGTTGGTGCGGCAATTGGCTCGGCGGCAGACCAGAAGGTGGATAGGGAAAATGCTGCATACGCGCAGGGTAGGGCAGACGAGCGTCGTGCTCAGCGTCGCACATGGCGTAGCGGTAGCAGACGTTCCAACTCTAGTTACGTGCAAAGAAACAGTGCTTATCTGAAATCACGCCGTGGCGATGATGTGTACTACAATGGCGGAAACGGCAATGTTACCAACTACAGTAGGGTGGAATATGCTCCAAGCAGCAGGTCAGGTCTCAATCAGTCCGATTCCACTGCCTACCAGAATGACGGCGGTTATGATGCTACAAACTCTGGTGACGATAGAATAGAAATGAAATAAACAATATTATGGAATACTCACAATTGGAAAGAATGATCAATGATAGGGAAGCTGTGCTGGAAAGCAGTTTCCCTGCTTTGATGAAGAAAGTTTACGTATGGATGACTCTTGCGCTTGTCATTACAGGCATGACTTCCGTACTTGTTGCAAACAGTCCTGCATTGGTTTATGCCATATTCGGAAACCGCATACTCTTCTGGGGCATGATCATTGCCGAGTTTGGCTTGGTGATGTGGCTTTCTGCCGGCATTAACAAAATGTCGCTCACTACAGCTACGTTGCTCTTCATCCTGTATTCGGTGGTGAATGGCGTCACTCTGGCAAGCATATTCTTCGCTTATACGGAGGAGTCCATCGCAACGACATTCTTCATCACTGCCGGTACTTTCGGTGCTATGTCGGTAGTCGGCTACAAGACGAGCAAGGATCTTTCTGGCATGGGACGCTATCTTGTCATGGCGCTCATTGGCTTGATTATCGCGACCGTGGTGAACATCTTTGTCGGCTCATCTGCCTTGAGTATGATTGCCAGTTATATTGGTGTGATCATCTTCGTTGGTTTGACTGCATACGACACGCAAAAGATCAAGGTGATGTTCATGAATGCAGACGAGTATGACCCTGATGTTCAGAAGTATGCGGTGCTCGGCGCACTCTCTCTCTACCTTGATTTCATCAATCTTTTCCTCTATCTGCTCCGTATCTTCGGAAGAAGGGATTAAAAACTCTATGACTTTTTGAAAAATTCGTATACAAACTTGCAGTGAGTTTGTATACGAATTTTTTCATAACTCATAGAGTTATTGTTCGGAACTCATAGAGTTATATACCAAAACTCCCACGTTTCCATGGCGGAAGCGTGGGAGTTTTGCGTTTATCTTTATTTGTTTTCCGGTAAAATCTCTATCAAGTCGTCCTTCCCAATGGCAAGATTCACGGTCATGAGGTTCGAGAGGGTGATGACCAATTGCTTCCTTTGTCCCCGGCGAAGCTGGATAAAGTAACCTTCTATGCCTTCCAAAGGACCATCTACAACGTGGATGTAATCGCCCTTCTTGAAGTTTATCTCTCCGAAAGGTCGGACGGTAGGATTGTTGTCCACGCAACTCAAAGCACGCATGAAGGAGTGCATCTCCCCGTCGGATACCCAAAGCGCGTCGTCCTGGATGTGTGACGTATGTGAGAAATAGAATATGATAGGGATGGCATCAATGTTGATGTAGTCCTTTATCTGGTCGAAGGAAGCGTGTACGAAGAAGAGATCCTTGAATACGGGCACCATTTTCTTTGTCTTTTTCCCCTTTTCCTTAATCACCTGCATGGTCTCAGGCACGAAAAACTCTATGTCTTTCGCGGTGAGCAGTGCTCGCACTTTGTTGTGCGCCTGGCTGTGGCAGCGCGTCACATACCAGCGTACAGCGCTTTTGTCTATTGTCTTCTTGCTAATTGTTTCCGACATGATGGTCAAGTAGGGTTGATATTCGGTGCAAAGTTATGCAAAATAATTCTTATAACAAAAGAAAATGTTATGAAAAGCGAAAAAGGTTGCATTTCTGAAGAAATACAACCTTTTTTCTTTATTGTAAGTTTATCTATTTCTTTTATTCTTACAATCAAGCTCGACTTGTATTAGAGCTTTGCGATGTGAGCGCAGAGAGAAGACTTGATGTTAGCTGCCTTGTTCTTGTGGATAGTGTTGTTCTTAGCGAGCTTGTCAAGCATCTTCTGTACCTTTGGGTAGAGAGCAACTGCCTCGTCCTTGTTAGTCAATGCGCGGAGCTTGCGAACAGCGTTACGCATTGTCTTGCCGTAGTACTTGTTGTGAGCTGTCTTTACCTTTGTCTGACGAATTCTCTTAAGAGAAGACTTGTGGTTTGCCATAATTCTTTTTAATAATTTAATAAATTAATACTTTAATATTTAATAAAGACATCGCTTGCACCATGGCACTTTCTGGCTAAAAAATAAGCCGCTCTTGGAAGGAGCAGCCGTTTCCCACGCATTGCAATGCGATTGTTGTCTTTGTAGTCCCTAGGAGAGTCGAACTCCTCTTTAGAGAATGAAAATCTCTCGTCCTAACCGATAGACGAAGGGACCGTTGCTTGGTTAGCGGGTGCAAAGGTATATACTTTCGGTCAACCCCGCAAATATTTTCTTTAAAAAGTTATTCGGATTTGATTAAAATTATGTAATTTTGCACCGAAATGCAGAAAACGGAGGCTATAGTCATATATTCTTTCCCTTTTAAGGATAAGAAATTCATGCTCGAAATGTACACTCGGGAGCATGGAAGGATGTCGTTTGTCACGAATAAGCGCATTCAGCCGTTGACCATCGTGAATGTTGTGTTTGACGAGCATCGCTCGAAACTCACCACTACTGACATTGCCTTTAGCTATAAGACGCTGCTTTACGATCCGTTCAAGCTGTCCATCGGTTTCTTTGTGGCGGAGTTCTTGCGCTACGCTACACGCAGCGAACCGACCAATCGTCCGCTATATGATTATGTCCGCCAGTCGCTTGAGTGGCTTGACGTTGTGGAAGGCTCTTTCGCAAACTTCCATTTGGTGCTTATGCTGCACCTTGCCGTTTTCCTCGGCTTTGCGCCAGACACGAACGATTACAAGGAAGGGATGTACTTTGATCTCCGGGAGGCGCAGTTTGCAGGACTGCGTCCGGTGCATGGGGATCATCTTGGAGTGGAAGAGTCTGCTGCCATCGTCAACCTTATGCGAATGAACTTTGCCACGATGCATCTTTTCAAGCTCAATAAAGGGCAGCGCAACCACATCGTGGACAGGATGGTTCACTATTACAGACTTCACGTTCCGGGCTTTCCGGAAATGAAGTCCTTGGACGTGCTACGCGAACTATTTTAGGTCGTTTTTGCAAACATTTTACACATTAATATATATATAAGGCAAGAAAGGTGGAAATATTTCTTGCTTTTTTCTTTTATTCCAAATCTTTTTCGTACATTTGCATCGTTTTAGGCGAAAAAAGAGCCTATACACTTTAATCATAGATTAAAATACTACAACATAATGGAACAAAATCCAAATCCAGAAAGTAAAAATTATACTGGTGCGAATATCCAGGTCCTTGAAGGTCTTGAAGCTGTTCGCAAGCGTCCTGCCATGTACATTGGCGATATTTCAGAGAAGGGTCTCCATCATCTCGTAAATGAGACGGTGGACAACTCTATCGACGAGGCTATGGCAGGATACTGTACTCACATTGACGTTACAATCAACGAAGACAATTCCATTACCGTTGAAGACGACGGTCGTGGTATTCCTGTTGACGAGCATCCGAAACTCCACAAGTCTGCCCTCGAGGTCGTAATGTCTGTGCTCCATGCCGGTGGTAAGTTCGATAAAGGCTCTTACAAGGTTTCCGGCGGTTTGCACGGTGTTGGTGTGAGCTGTGTGAACGCTTTGTCATACCACATGAAGTCGCAGGTGTTCCGTGATGGCAGAATCTATCAGCAGGAATACGAGAAGGGTAAGCCTCTTTATCCAGTTGAGGTGGTTGGCAATACAGACAAGCGCGGTACTCGCCAACAGTTCTGGCCAGACCCAGAGATATTCACTACTACCATCTATAAGTGGGACATCGTGGCAAACCGTATGCGTGAGCTCGCTTTCCTCAACGCAGGCATTACCATCAACCTCAAGGATATGCGTCCAGACGAGGAGGGTAAGCTTCGTGAACAGACTTTCCATGCAAAGGACGGTCTGAAGGAGTTCGTTGCGTATGTTGACAAGCACCGCCAGAAACTCACTGACGACTTTGAGACTATCTGCATAAAGACAGAGAGCCAGGGCATTCCTGTTGACGTTGCTTTCACTTACAACCGCGACTATTCAGAGCATATCCACTCTTACGTAAACAATATCAATACATACGAAGGTGGTACTCACCTCGTAGGTTTCCGTACAGCCCTTGGCAACACTCTCAAGAAATACGCTGAGAACAACCAGAAGATTGCCAAGAAGATGGAGAAGGCAAAGGTTGAAATCAAGAGTGACGACTTCCGCGAAGGTCTTACTGCCGTTATCTCTATCAAGGTTGCAGAACCACAGTTTGAAGGTCAGACAAAGACGAAGCTCGGTAACTCTGAGGTTCGTCCTGCCGTTTACCAAGCAGTAAGCGAGGCTCTCTCTTACTATCTTGAGGAACATCCTGTTCAGGCAGAGGCTATCTGCGACAAATTCATCCTTGCTGCTGCTGCTCGTCAGGCTGCTGAACGTGCTCGTAAGAGCGTACAGCGCCAGAGTGCATTCACAAGTGTAGGTCTTCCTGGCAAGCTTGCTGACTGTTCTAACAAGGATCCTAAGAACTGTGAAATCTTCATCGTCGAGGGTGACTCTGCGGGTGGTTCGGCAAAGCAAGGCCGCGACCGCTACACTCAGGCTATCCTTCCTCTCCGTGGTAAGATCCTTAATGTGGAGAAGGTTATGCGCCATAAGGTGTTTGAATCTGAGTCTGTTATGAACATCATCCAGAGTATCGGCGTGCGCTTCGGCGTTGATGAGGAAGACGGACAGGCTGCAAACATTGAGAAGCTCCGTTACGACAAGATCATCATCATGACCGATGCCGATGTCGATGGTTCTCACATCGCAACACTTATCATGACGCTCTTCTTCCGCTATATGCCAGAGCTTATCCGTGAAGGTCATCTTTACATCGCAACTCCACCGCTCTACCTCTGTACTTGGAAGAACAAGATCAAGGAATACTGCTACACTGAGCAGGCTCGTTTGGACTTCATCCAGAAGTATGCTAACGGCGAGGAGGACACAAAGGCTCTCCATACTCAGCGCTACAAGGGTCTTGGTGAAATGAACGCAGAGCAGCTTTGGGAGACAACTATGGACCCTGCAAGCCGCGTGCTCAAGCAGGTTACTATCGAAGACGCAGCTGCTGCAGACGAAATATTCTCTATGCTCATGGGCGATGACGTAGAACCACGCCGTGCATTCATTGAGGCAAATGCCACTTACGCTAACATCGACGCATAAAGCCCCCTCCCAACCTCCCCCGAGCGGGGGAGGGGAGTAAATATGGCTTGAAGGCTAAATTAATTAAACTTAACAACACTCCCCCACAAGTGTAATATAAATCTCCCTCCCCGTTCGGGGAGGGTCGGGGTGGGGCTAACTATGTCTAAAATAATCCTTACAGGCGACCGTCCTACCGGCAAACTGCACCTCGGACACTACGTAGGCTCTCTCCGCCGTCGCGTAGAGCTCCAGAACGAAGGCAACTACGACAAGATGTTCGTGTTCATTGCTGACGTGCAGGCACTTACAGACAATGCTGACAATCCTGAGAAGATTCGTCAGAACATCATAGAAGTTGCTCTTGACTACCTCTCTTGTGGTCTTGACCCAGAGAAAGTTACAATATTCATACAGAGTCAGATTCCTGAGCTTGCAGAGCTTACGCAGTATCTCTCTAACCTCGTTACTGTGAGCCGTTTGCAGCGTAACCCAACAGTGAAGACCGAGATTGCCATGCGCAATTTCGAGGCTTCAATCCCTGTTGGTTTCTTCTGCTATCCTATCTCTCAGGCTGCCGACATCACTTTGTTCAAGGCAAATGTTGTTCCTGTTGGCGAAGACCAGCGTCCAATGCTTGAGCAGACAAACGAGCTTGTAAACCGTTTCAACAATACGTATGGTGAAGTTCTCGTAGAGCCACAGATCATGCTCCCAGAAAATGACAGCTGCAAGCGTCTTCCTGGTACAGATGGTAAGGCAAAGATGTCGAAGAGCCTTGGCAACTGCATCTACCTTTCTGATGATCCAAAGGAGATGGAGAAGAAGGTGAAGTCTATGTACACTGACCCTACTCACATCAACATTGACGATCCTGGTCATGTGGAAGGCAACTGCGTGTTCACGTATCTTGATGCTTTCTGCGAAGATTCTGACTTTGAGGAGTTCTGGCCTGAATACAAGAACCTCCAGGAAGTGAAGGATCACTACACTCGTGGCGGTCTTGGCGACATGAAGTGCAAGAAGTTCCTCATCAAGGTTCTCAACAAGCGTCTTGATCCTATCCGTCAGCGTCGTCATGAACTTGAGCAGAACATCCCTGCCGTTTATGAGATTCTCAAGAAAGGCTCGGAGGAAGCTCGCAAGGTAGCAATGCAGACAATGGATGAAGTTCGTGCAGCTATGAAGATTAACTATTTTGATGATGCGGAACTCATCCAGCAGCACATTGACAAATACAAGAAGTAAGCATACTAAATAGATTGGATACACATTATTATATATAATATAAAGAGCACTCTTGACTGAGGGAAGGAGTGCTCTTTTTACGTGTTTTGATGCCCTTCCAAAAGAGCCAGTACTGACTCTCTTGATAGTTTTTGAGCAAAAATGCGCATATAGGTTGCAATAATTATTATACAAATTACACTTTTTTTGTATTTTTTAACTTTTTAAACATTTTATTATTTAAATTTGCACCGTAAAAAGTAGCCCTTATTGTATCCACAAACCAGTGGGGAGACGCAAACTATTAACTCGAAAGAAATTTTAACTTCAATATTTATTAACCTAAAATTGTTTTATTTATGGGAAACCTTTCTCAAAGGATTAAGACATCCTTCTTTGGAAAAGTGGCATTCATCGCTATGATGCTGCTTACCGTAAGTTGGGGCGCTCTTAATGCAAAGACTGTTAACGGTAAGGTTGTTGCCTCTGCAGACAACGAACCTCTTATCGGTGCAACAGTAGCAATTCAGGGAGTTCAGAACTCCGGTGTTATCACTGACTATGACGGAAAGTTCTCTATTGAGGCTAAGGATGGTCAGACTCTCGTTGTTTCTTACATCGGCTTCGTTACAAAGACAGTACGAGTAGCAGGAAACAACCTTGTTATCGCGCTTGACTCTGATGATCAGGCTCTCGAAGAGGTCGTAGTCATCGGTTATGGTACACAGCGCAAGGAAGCAGTAACAGGTTCTGTTGCTTCTGTAAGTTCTGAGAAGTTGATGGAAAACCCATCTTCAAACATCACTCAGGCCCTCCAGAACCGTATTGCCGGTGTTGACATGCAGCAGACAAACTCTCAGCCAGGTGCTGAAATGCAGATCCGTATCCGTGGTCAGCGTTCACTCTCTGCTTCTAACGACCCACTCATCGTGCTCGACGGTATTCCATTCCTCGGCAACCTTTCTGACATCAACCCTTCAGACATCAAGTCTCTCGACATCTTGAAGGACGCTTCTGCAACAGCTATCTACGGTTCTCGTGGTGCTAACGGTGTCATCATCATCACTACTAACAAGGGTCACATGGAGATGCCTGCAAAGGTTACATACAATGGCTATGTATCTCTCAAGACTCTCTTCAACCCATTCCCAATGATGAAGGGCGAGAAGTTCTC
>JAZRXS010000204.1:0-2779 GCA_045600325.1 Prevotella sp. | reverse complement strand
TGGCAAGCTCACAGGAGTTCGCGTTCAGCCTATCGACTGGAAGCCAAACCCAGAAGGCGGTCGTCCTATCATGGTTGAGGCCGGTGAGCCAGAGATCATCAAGGCAGAGATCGTATTCCTCGCCATGGGCTTCCTCAAGCCACAGCAGCCAGAGTTCCCTGCCAACGTTTTCGTCTGCGGTGATGCTGCCAATGGTGCATCTCTCGTGGTACGTGCCATGGCTTCAGGCCGTGATGCTGCGAAGAAGGTAGATGCTCTGCTTTCAAAGTAATAACCACATTTCCCTTAATATGTTGATGGTAGCGTTGTTGGCCAGTGGGTCATGCGCTACCATTTTTTATGACCCTATGTGTGTGTTGTGTGTTATTTGAGACTCAAGAAAGAAAAGAAAGTTTTTTGCTGCATACAATGGAGTATGCATGCTGGCATTGATGGAATGCGTTACTTCAATATCCTAACACACGTTATGTGATATTCTTAACCCAACTTTTACCATTTGAACTTTTTTCAAAAAAGTTTTGACTGAATATGAACGAGTTAGGTTCGAAAAACCTCCAAAAGTGCGATGTAGAACACAGGAAAGTAAAAATTTTGTTGTATCTTTGCACGCATGAACTTCACTTCACAGATACGACATAACCCAGCCACAGGCAAGGACGAGAAGTACTACCGCCTGAAGGAGTCTTACCGCAACGCCAGCGGTGATGCGTGTACGCGTATTTTGCTGAATGTAGGTTTCATCCATGGTCTCAAGCCTGAAGAGATACGCAACATCTCCAAGGGATTGACCTACAAGTACGAGCATCAAGATGAGCAAGAACTTTGGGACGAGCAGATGGCAGTCTATAGTGATGTCGTACGTGAGAAGATAGACGAGTATTGGGCGATGATGATCGAGCAAGGGAGTCTCGATATAATACCGAACGCTATAAAGGAGAGCCAGGCAAAGGCACGCCGCCGCATAGATGTTGACACGCTTGAACATACCGATGCCCGTGAGATTGGTGCGGAATGGCTTTGCCTGCAAGCCGTATGGCAACTGAGGCTTGACAGTTTTCTCCTCTCTCTCGGATGGAAGGAGGAAGATGTGAGGATAGCCATAGCGCACCTCATCACACGCACGATATACACTCCGTCAGAACTGAAGTCAAAGCGTATCATGGAGGAGAATAGCGGAATCTGCGAACTGATGGAAATCCCGACGGAAAGACTGACTCTCAAGAAGAACTACAGCGTTGCTGACAGATTCCTCACGGAGAAAGCAAGGATAGAGAAGTACCTATGCCATACTACCGATGATCTTTTCAAGCCCACAAACCGCATCATGCTCTTCGACCTGACAAATTTCTACTTTGAAGGGCGCAAGCAGAACAGCAAGAAGGCACAGTTCGGTCGTTCCAAGGAAAAGCGAACCGACAGCAAACTGCTCGTCCTGGCACTTGCCATCAACACAGACGGCTTTATCCGCTACAGTGCCATACTAGAAGGAAATACGGCCGATCCGAAGTCACTGCCTGACATGGTAGACAAACTCATTGTCCAGAATCCCGTGGGAACCAGTCCAGAGGACAAGGTGCTTGTCGTAATTGATGCCGGCATATCCTCACAGGAGAATCTTAACCTTATAAAGGAAAAGGGCTACAACTATCTGTGCGTGTCGCGCAAAGCACTCACGGATTACGAGGTCAAGCCGGATGCCCGGACAGTCATCGTCAAGGACTGCAAGGAGCAACCCATCAAGTTGCAGGAAGTACATACCGAGGGCGAGGACTACTACCTGAAGATAGACTCTCCGGCAAAAGCACTGAAGGAGGAGAGCATGAACCGCAACTTCCGTCGCCGCTTCGAGGATGGAATGGAAGCAATATCCTCCTCACTTACCAAGAAGAGCGGCACGAAGAAGTACGAGGCTGTACTCAAGCGCATAGGAAAACTTGAAGGAAGGTATCCGTCCATCGCACGCTATTATACTATAGATGTGGAAAAGGATGACAAGACCGGCAAGGCCATATCCGTGACATGGAAGCTGCATATGCCAGAGAAGCAGGTATATGGCACCTACTTCCTCAGGACCAATGTCCCAAACCTGGACGAGAAGACCACTTGGGACTACTACAATCTCATCCGTGAGATAGAGTGCTCCAACCGTCAGCTGAAAACAGACCTCAACCTCAGGCCGATATACCACAGGAGGGATGAACGCTCGGACGGTCACCTCTTCCTCGGCCTTCTCTCATACTGGATAGTCAACGTCATACGCCATCAGATGAAGAAGGTGAACGAGAAAAGAAAGGAAGCTGATCCGAATCCAAAGGCAGAATATCCGACTCCGTACTGGAGGGAGATAGTGAGAATAATGAGTACGCAGAAAGCGGTAACCTCAGAAGCGATAAACACGCTCGGGGAAAAGGTCGAGATGCGAATATGCAGCACACCGACAACCAAAGCCGCAGACATATACTCCATGTTGAACTACAAATCGATGCCGTTTAGAAAAATCAAAATTTGTAGAACACAGTAAAGCAAATCAAAAACGCAAATCGCTGATTAGCAAGAAAAACAGAAAATCAACGTAAAACTTGGGATAATTCAATTACAACATTATGAGAAATATACTGTTTTTGCTACTCGGAATCTGTACATTAGCACATGCGATAGCAGACTTGAGAAAGCTATCAAAAGATGAGCATTTATTTGCATTCAAAGTCACATTGCATCTGTTTCTTCTTGCATGTGGTATTTTCCTTGTGGTTGAATATCTCTTGAAGTTCTTAAACTA
>JAZRXS010000203.1:0-8787 GCA_045600325.1 Prevotella sp. | reverse complement strand
TTTCAATTTCTGCCGCAGTCGCCAATGAGTCTGGCACCTGCCTCTCGTGTTTATGGCTAATAGCACATCATTACCTTTTTAAATAGTCTGAAACGAGTGATGTGAAAAGGTTGTTGATTTTTGGTTAATAGTACACATCATTGTTCAGAAGTGGTTGGCGCTTCTCAGCGCAACATGTGGCATCGGCTACCACAAAACGGATGCAAAATTACACATTATAATATATACTGCCAAATTTCGTAGTACAAAAAATACGAAGAAAAGAACAATAATCCATATCGTATGATACAAATATATATACTGTACGAAACATCGCGACTTTATATCGCACTAATTTTCAATAACTTACATCTGAGCAGGGTTTTGTGCTGATGGGGAAGTTCCTGACTGGGGCACGGAATGAAAACAAATCAAGAAAAATGGTTATAATCGTAAATGAACACTAAATAATAATTATCAAACGCGAGTGGCACGAGTTACACGATTTCTTTGATTTTTTAAACGCAAGTGGCGCAAGTGACACAAGTTTTTCCGCAAGCCCTGATTATAGCTGCACAAGTTCTTTAAGACTGGCGTAACATGTGTTAAGGGTAAACTGGCGCACATGAACTTGTGTAACTCGTGCAACTTGTGTTTTTGTTTCGTCCAATGCAACTTGTGTTTGATAAAAATATATAGTGCTCATTACGATTAAAAAATTAAACTTTCCCGCCCTTTGGATTTTAGTTATGATTTTAGTTCAGATGTCGAGCCCAAGGGGCGATCCTAAATAAAATCGTCCCTAAGAGCGACGTACTGGAGCGTATTTTCAGTTAAGATTTTAGTTGAAGATTTTAGTGAGGATAAAAATCCTTAAATAAAAATCCTTACCAAAATGCGCTCAAGTACTTCGCTTCATGAAGGTTCTTTGGGGAGATCGCTTCGCTCGAAATCCGAACGAAAATCTTTATGAAAATCTAAAAAATAGCATGCGAAACTTGAGTAAATAATAATTACCAAACGCGAGTGGCACGAGTAACACGATTCTTTGATTTTTTTTAAACGCAAGTGACGCAAGTTGCACAAGTTTTTCCGCAAGCCCTGATTATAGCTGCACAAGTTCTAGTCACAAGTTTTTAGCATAACGTAAAATTGCCGTTTCCATAGAGGTGGTTTTGTTTCATGAGGTACGCAGGTTTTACAGATTTCAATACAACACAAAATCTTCCAAGTCGCAACTTAGGAAATCTTCAAGCATAATGCCGTGACTGCCCACAACGAGTGATCGTTTAGGATGAAATGCGTTAGCGAACTTTGGTAGTCCAGAATTCATTCCTCGTCGTCCACTCTTCACTTCTATGGCAATGCTATCGCCATCTGTAGAAACTATGAAATCAACTTCATCAGCTTTTTCCCGCCAATAGAAAACCTTATATCCAAGCTCGTCTGCCCTGCTCAGCAAGAATGCACCTACAGCACTTTCTATCCATCTTCCCCAAGCGTTTGTATCCGTCCTGTCCTTCTCAAAGGATCGTCCCTTATACGCAGTCATCAATGCATTGTTATAGACTTGGTACTTGGGGATAGAGTTGTATTTCCTTGCATCGTCATTCGCATACTTCTGCAAACCTGTCAGCAGGTGACATTCATCCAAGATATCAATATACCCAGCCAATGTTGTGACATTGCCAGCATCCTGCAACTGTCCCATCAGTTTTGTCAATGATAGAATCTCACCAGAATATCCGCAGCCAAGCTCAAAGAGGCGCTTCATCAGAACTGGTTTGTATATATTGGAGGTTAGTATGACATCCTTCTCAATGGCAGGGGCTACAAGCGAGTCCTTTACATACTTACGCCATCGCCTTTCGTCATGAATCATTCCTGCCGGTCCAGGGTAACCTCCGTAATAAACGTATTCATCAATGGTTACCCCAAAAGCATCGCGCATTTCCGGGTATGTCCAATGACCAAGCATAATCAACTCAAAGCGACCTGCAAGCGATTCTGTGAGTCCTTTCCTTATCAAAAGACGCGAACTGCCCAGTAGAACCACCTTTATGTTGACACCTTTACGGGAATCCTCGTCCCATTCTCTCTTTACGTATTCACTCCAGTTGTCTATCTTCTGCACCTCATCAATTACAAGTAGATGCTCCGATTCCTTTCGTATAGACATCACTGCGCGTACAGACTCCCATATTCGACGAATCCAGTCCGAATCGCTCGGTGCAACAGTATCGGCAATCTCAAATGTAAATGGCACAAGCTGGTCACGCAGTACCTGGTTTACCAGAGTGGACTTTCCGACCTGTCTAGGACCGGCTATTACCTGTATGAACTTTCTTGGTTCCAACAACCGTTCCTTCAATTGATGATATTGCTTGCGAATATATTCCATTTTCTTGTATATTAGGCGTTTATCTGTGTATCTATCCGTACCAAAATGTTCAAAAGCGCACTGCGAAATGTTCAAAAGTGCGCTGCGAAATGTTCAAAAGTGCGCTGCAAAGGTAAGACTATTTTTTGTTACTGCCAAATATAATTACCATTATTTCTGTTTATTGTTGGACATTGTTTATTAACAAGAGAAAACGAACACTAAATAATAATTACCAAACGCGAGTGGCACGAGCTACACGATTTCTTTGATTTTTTTAAACGCAAGTGACGCAAGTTGCACAAGTTTTTCCGCAAGCCCTGATTATAGCTGCACAAGTTTTAGTCACAAGTTTTTAGCATAACGTAAAATTAGCGTGGGTTATGGTGATTTTACGTTAAAGTATGTGATACTATTTTGTCATTTTCAGGGGGTTGGTACGCAGGTCTATGACTTTCGGCATAAAAGTCATGCAGTTTTGACCAAAAACTCTATGACTTTTTACCCAAAACTCCCACGTTTTTTACCCAAAACTCTATGAGTTTTTCGAGCGTTTTCTAACAGTCACATTATCAATACGTTACGAAGGTGTTTTTTTTCACGGAAATAGCAAGAAGCGACTGATACTATTTTGTCATGCTGATTCTTTGTTATTAGTATTACTAAATTTAACAAAAACATGAAAAACACTTTTTGAAGTCCATTTAGAATCTCTTGCAAGATTCCGTATCTTTCTGTTCGTCATTCCTTGAGAGCGAGCTCTCATGAAATGCCAAACAGAAACATACTGTACTTCAAAAAGAAAAAACAACGCTTCGCTAAAAACACATTTGTGGAGACGACACCGCATGGTGTCGTTAGGGAGCGAAAATGGGATAACCGTTGGGTTGTTTAACGACGCAATTAGGCGTCATTTCCAGTGTATTTTCTTGGGTACTGGAATGCTATGGAGAGGATGAGCATTAGGGAGAGGATGAATATGTAGTAGAGGTGAGGGAGTATCTCCAATGGACTGAGTTTTATGAGCGCTGATGCCATGAGCATCTGGGCACCGTAGGGAAGGATGCCTTGGATGATGCAGGAGGAGGTGTCCATTACGGAGGCTGCACGGCGTGGGTCGATGTGCAACTTCTTGGCTATCTGGCGGATGATGTCGGATGTGGTTATCAGCGTGACGGTGTTGTTCGCCGTGCAGAGGTTCACGAGCCAGATGAAGAGCATCATGGAGTATTCGCCGCTGCGCTTGCTCTCCACCCTGCGTAGCATCTTGGTCACGATATAGTCTATGCCGCCAAGTTGCTTTATCACGCCCATTATTCCGCTGGCAAGGAGCACGACGATGATCAGTTCGCCCATGCCAAGGATGCCCTCGCCCGCCGACTTGCACCAGTCGAGCATGTCAAGGGAACCTGTCAGCAACGCCACGACGAAGGAAGCCACGATGCCCAACGACAGCACGAGCATGACGTTCATGCCGCAGATGGCCGTCACAATGACGAGCAGGTAAGGCACGACGGTAAGCAGTCGCACCTCCGGCACATTCTCCGCAGCACTGTACTGCATTCCGATGACGAAGTAAAGCACGCAGCAGACGATGGCTGCGGGCAGTGCGATGTATATGTTCGCCTTGAACTTATCGTTCAGTTTGCAGCCCTGCGAGGTGGTGGCAACGATAGTGGTGTCGGAGATGAACGAGAGGTTGTCGCCAAAGTATGCACCGCCGACTATTATTGCCGTCATCATTCCGATAGGCATGCCGATGCTCTCTCCCAATCCGGCTGCTATGGGCACAAGGGTTACTATCGTCCCGACGCTCGTTCCCACGCTCATGCTGACCAGGCAAGCGGCAACAAACATGCTGACAGGCACTGCCTGGCTCGGCAGTATCTGCAGCAGCAGACCCACGAGAGAGTCTATTGCCCCCATAGCCTTTGCCGTTTGAGCGAAGGCTCCGGCGAGCACGAAGATCCATATCATCAGCATTGTGGTGCTGTGCATGGCTCCCTTAGAGAATATCTCCACGCGCTCCTCCAGCTTCTTTCCGCGCATCAGGGCGACGGAGTAGGCGGCAGCGATGACGAAAGCCAGCGAGATAGGCATGGCGTAGAAGTCGCCGGCGAGGATGGAGGTGGCGAGATAGACAAGGAGGAAGACGAGAATAGGAGATAGTGCAAGCATGATTTTATTAGAATGCTATCTGGAACTGTGTGATCCAGGCGTTGGAAATGGCACCGTGCTTTGGGTCGGTGTGTACATACTGCGATAGTATGCGGCACTGCTTGTAGAGCCAGTACTGTGCGCCGAGGGTGATGGTGCGCGTGATTCCACGAGAGTCGCGGTAGTCGCCAGTGTCGATATAGTCGAAGTCGGCAACGAGGTCGAACTTCTTTGGCACTATGTGATACTCGAAGTCCGTGTAGAAGCCCTGGAGGTTTACGCTTGCATCCTTGCCCCACATGTATTCACTGCGGAAATATACAGGCTTTGTCTTCAGCTCTGCACCAAGCGCATAGCGGTTGCGGTGGTAGTTTGCGCCAGTAGGAATCTGCGCTACTCCCTCGTTGTTGATGAACTTTCCGTTAGCAGCCTTTGAAGTGCCGAGGGCGAAGGAACCGGAGAAGAGCAGGGAGGATGTAGGCATATAATTGAGCATACCGATGACGGACTTCTGGTTGTTGTTCTCCTTGATGTTCATTCCTGTGCCGTTGAACACGCCGAGCTGGTAGTTGAACTGTGGACGACCGTTCTTAGGAAGGAGGTCGCCAGTGATCATAACGCCGGCATCGCGAGCCACCGTTGCGCCAAGGGCAGGGTCAGTGGCTATACCTGTCATGTAGAGCACCGAGTTGTTGAAGCTGATATTGTCGAGGATGGTCGGTGGGTAGATATTCTCAAGCGTGTAAGGCTGCTTGAACTGACCGACACGGACCTTCAGCGAAGGGGAGAAGGCGTACTGGCCGTAGTATTCGTGAAGCTTCGAGGACGCTGCGTCATACATTATGAAGAACGAGAGCTGCTTGGTGAGTTCTGCGTTCGCCATGAAGATGATGCGAGTGATGTCGAAAGCATTCGTGTTCTCCTTGTTCGTATGCTTGTAGGTGTAACCTGTCTGCGCATAACCGAAGATGGTGAGCTTCGATGTGCCTATCTGGATGTTTGCAGGCATGACGGGCTGTTCGCCATCGATGTTGCGGCGAGCCTCCATGTCAGCGTCAGAATAGACTGTGGTGGTGAGGGATACAGGGAGGGTCTTGGTGACTTCCGCTGCTACGGAGTCTGATTCAAGGGATTTACAATTTCCGGATTTGGCATCAGCGCCAAAGTCTATGTCATCGTTGGCGAAGAGTGACAATGATGATAGGAGAGAGATTGCTACAATGAGGAATTTCTGCATAGGACGTGGAATTTTGGGAGGTGCGTTGCCTCAACGCACCAACTGTGACAAAAACTTGCAAATAGGATGATGGTGCGTTGAGGCAACGCACCTCCCAGTTACTTTATCTTAGTGCATCCCACGAAGATGAGGAGCACGATGTTCATCATCAGGGCGTAGATGATTGCTGGGATGGCAAAGGTACTGTCGTTGAAGATGAATGGGCTTGAAGCGATGGCTATTGCTTGTGCTGCGTTCTGCATACCAACCTCAATGACGATGGTCTTCTGCTCCTTGCCATTGAGCTTTGTGGCCTTTGAAAGCAGCCAACCGCCACAGATAGATACGAGGAGAAGGGCTGTTACGCTGAGTCCGAGCACTGCGAAGTTGTCGGCAATGGTAGCCCTGTGCTGTACGAAGTATGCTCCTGCGAGGAAAACGAGTGCAGGGAAAGCAAGCTTTGAGAGCACCTTCTCTATTTTCGCAGCAGCATTGCTTGCATACTTCTTCACGGTCATGCCGACTGCAATAGGCACAAGCATCAGAAGAATGTTCTGCACAAGGAGCTGACCGATAGGAAGATGTATTTGCAAGCCAGCACTTTCAGCGAACGAAACAGCTATGCCGAGCACTACTGGAATGGTGAAGAGTGTGATGATACTGCTGATAGCCGTGAGCGAAACAGACAATGGCACGTCGCCTTTCGCAAGCATGGAGAATATGTTCGACGATGATCCACCAGGGCAACAGGCAATAAGCACAAGACCTACAAAGAAAACACTCTGAAGTCCTGTGAGCCAAGCAATTGCGAAAGCTACGAGGGGAAGGAGAACGATCTGTCCGGCAAGACCTACGAGTATAGGTTTCGGACGCTTTGCAAACATCTTGAAGTCGTCAAGGCTAAGGGTCAAGCCGAGGTCGAACATCAAGATAGTTAGGATGGGAAGAACTATAAAAAGACTATTCATATTAATAATGTCATTCAACACGGGTTTCACGAGTGACACGAGTTTTAATAGTTTCTAAAAGTTCCGCAAGTCTTATCCATTTTAAAACTTGTGAAACTGTAATAAACTTTTTGGGGTGAAGGCTCGTGTTACTCGTGAAACTTGTGTTTTAAATAATCTTGTTGATAAGGGTTATGTTTATTCTTTACAATACGCGCTGGAACTTCTCAAGGAATTCCTGTGCCTCAGCCATAGAAAGGCAGAGAGGTGGGAGCAGACGGAGAGTGTTTGTGCCGGCGCAACCTGTGAAGCAATGCTCGTTGAAGAGGAGGTTTGAACGAAGTTCCTTGTATGGTTCTACGAGTTCGATGCCAATCATCAAACCGCGACCACGAACTTCCGTAATCTTGTCAGGGTGAGCAGCCTGGAGTTTCTTGAGTTCTGCAATAAGGAACTCGCCTACCTTGTTTGCATTCTCTACGAGATTCTCCTGTTCGATGACGTCAAGAACGGCGAGAGCTGCCGCACAAGCGAGGTGATTGCCGCCAAATGTTGTGCCGAGCTGTCCATAGACAGGCTTGAGGTCAGGAGAGATAAGTACGCCACTCATTGGGAAACCGTTGCCGTTGCCCTTTGCCACTGTGATGATGTCTGGCTGAACATCGAGCCACTGATGTGCGAAGAACTTGCCCGAACGTCCGTAGCCGCACTGGATTTCGTCGCAGATAAGTATTGTGCCGTGAGCCTTGCAGACCTTCTGGAGCTCCTGAAGGAAACTTGCCTCTACCATCTGAATGCCGCCAACGCCCTGGATGCACTCAATGATACAAGCGCAGACATCGTCCTTTTCGATCTCCTTCTTCCAAGCCTCGATGTCGTTGATAGGAAGATATGTAACGTGCTGACAGTCATTGATTGGTGCAATGATCTTAGGATTGTTCGTTACCTCTACGGCAAGGGATGTGCGACCGTGGAAAGCCTTCATAGCTGAAAGCACGCGTGTGCGACCGTTAGTGAATGAAGCGAGCTTGAGAGCGTTCTCGTTAGCCTCAGCACCAGAGTTTACGAGGAAGAGCTGGTAATCATCATAGCCGCAAGCCTTGCCAAGGCGTTCTGCGAGCTGCTGCTGGAGCTTGTTCACAACAGAGTTGCTGTAGAAGCCGAGCTTGTTGAGCTGGTCAGTGAGCGTCTCCACATAATGAGGGTGGCAATGACCGATGCTTATTACTGCGTGACCACCGTAGAGGTCAAGATATTCTGTGTCGTTTTCGTCCCAAACACGGCAACCTTTACCGCGAACGATGTTGATTGGGAAAAGAGGATAAACGTCAAAAAGTTTCATTTTTGTGTAGTATGATTTTGGAAAAGTAGCGCAAAATTAATAAATATCTGAAAATCAGCAAAGTGTTTCCGCTGCTTTCTTTCCTGCAATCGGGAAATATTGACCAATCCTAAAGGTGACGCTTGAGAAGAAACATGGAAACCATAAATATCTAAACACGTTGACCACGACTATGTAAACGCAATGTAGGGCGAGGATTTCCGAGCCGCCCCAAAGAAATAATTGTGGGTAACGGCTCAGAAATCTTCGCCCTACAAGTTATGTAATTCCAACTTGAGTGAGCTATTAATCGAGCATCCACCAGTCAAGGTTGAAGAGCTTTGGCCCCTTTCTGCCTCTCATTACGAGGTAGATGTCATGAATGCCACTGAGCTTTTCCTTCACAGGAACAGAGAATGTGCGGAACACTTCCCAACCATAAGTGTGGGTGATAGGAAGCTCGGCGATGAGCTTGCCACCGATACTGTCTGCACGAAGCTCGATAGTACCGCCACGAAGACCAGTTGCAGCAGAGCAAGTGAAGTGTTTCATCTGTCCCGCGCCGAGGTCAACAGCCTGAAGCTTGATGTAGTCACCATTGTGAGTATCAGTGACATACACGCCATTGGCAAGACATTCCTCAGTGGTAATACCCTTAGAGAATGCCATCGTTTCTGCCTCTACGCGCTTGTATGGATTGAGAGTACCGATAGGCTTCACGCCTTCGTCGGTAGGAGTGATTGTTGGAATCGTGCCATCAGCATTCCATTGGAACTCCTCAACAGCC
>JAZRXS010000202.1:0-3439 GCA_045600325.1 Prevotella sp. | reverse complement strand
TGTGTACCTTTGCAAAAGAATAGCAGAGGTCTTTGATAACGTGGACATCGTGAAAGAATATCGCAAGATATGTTTTCAACAAGTTTTGTCCCATTTTTGTCCCGCGAGAACTTTGAGTTTTGGGACGAGATTTTGTAAGTAATTGGTTTTCAGTATAGAAAACTATTGGAAATTCCTTAATTTTAGGCAACCACCAGAAGTGTCCGGCAAACGCGTGAAGTCATACAACGACCCTGTGTTCATCCTAAACACCAACAACACTTTGCGCCTTCCTCATGACTGGCAGATGGAATGTAACCTTAATCTCAACACGCCAGGCAATGTACAAAACTACCGACTAATGCATTGGAATGCAGGACTCTCCGCATCCATCCAAAAGACATTTCTACGCAACAAAGCACTCACCCTTCGCCTAACGGCAAACGACATTCTCTATCGCACAGGTCAAGACCTACTCATGGACAGTGGCGATAGCCAGATGTATCAGTGTAACAAACACTCATCACAACGCCTCAACCTCTCCATCCGCTACACCTTCAACCAAGCAAAGAGCAAATACAAAGGCACTGGCGCCGGCAAGGATGCAAAAGACAGAATGTAATACATGACAAAAAAGCCATCCGCTGGCACGAAAAATGCCTCTGTCGGGCTGTTGAAAAAGCTAAAGAATCTGCAAATCTCGCTTTTATTTGGTTAATTTTGACAGAAACTTTGTTTTTATTAAACATTATCATATAATTTTATTAATTTTGCGCCAAATAAGTAAGTGAACACAATTATTATTTATAATAACGAACACAAATTAAGTATTATATTCAAACACAAGTTTCACGAATGTCACGAGTTTTTCTATATTTATTAAAGATTCGCGAGCTTATACTTGTGTAACTATTCAATACTATGAGCATCGAGAACTTGTGTAACTCGTGCAACTTGTGTTTGATTTAAAAAACATATGCAGATAACCTCAAAATACAATGACGGTCAGTTGACCATTGCCATCTCTGGCAGAGTGGATGCCGCTGAAGCACAGAACCTTCAGCAGGAGGCTCTTGCCCTGGTTGACGGCAGAAGTGATATAAGCAGCATTGTTGTCGATGCTTCGCAGATGACTTTCATCTCCAGCCTTGGTCTCCGCGTGATGCTTACGCTGAAGAAGAAGGTTGACGACCTGCGCATCATTGGTGTCAACGCTGATGTATATAACGTGTTCTCCATAACTGGTTTCCACAAGATCATCACTGTGGAGAAGGCTTTGCCAAGTGTTAGTGTGGAAGGATGCCCGCTGGTGAATGGCAAGAAGGATGTCTATCAGTTCACGGAAGACATCGTGCTGAAGGTGTTCCCTGAGGGAACAACCAAGGCGGATGTTGACAAGGAGGTTGCTATGGCAAAGGAAGCCTTCGTGCTTGGCGTGCCTACAGCGATGGCTTTCGACATTGTCATGGTTGACGGACGCTACGCCTTAGAGTACGAAAGCGCTACGCCAATGGCTATTGACGCCATTCCTTTAGGCAAACTGATTCGCAATCTCCATGAACTGAAGGTGGATCCGGAGGAAGGAACATTCGCGCCGGGCGTTGTTGAACTGAAGAAACGCATAGAGAAACTCGAGCCTTATCTCGGCGAAGATGCTGTAAGCAAGCTTCTCCAGATGATAAAGGTGCTGCCTGATGCCACTGCCCTACTCCACGGCAACCTCACTCTCGACTGCATAATGAAGCAGAACGAGGAGCCTATATTCACTAATATGGGAGGCGTTTGCTTCGGTCATCCTGTGCTCGACCTCTCTCGTCTCTACGCTTCTTTCTCGGAAGAACAGAAGGGGGAATACTTCGACATGCTCCTTGACGAATACTTCGACCTTGAATCTGACGAGACCATCAGACGCAATCGTGAGAATATCGTGATACTTTCTTCCATCTATGAGTTCACAGAACTGCTTGATATCATAGAAGAGTGTGAGCGGCTCGGAAATCCTCGCCCTACAGACGGCAAGACTTTGGAAGAAATAGTGGAGGAAAGCAAGAAGCGATTCCAGGAAATCATTGCCGACAGATGGGAAGAAATACTCTCTCGCCTACGTTTCAAAATGGACTTCAACGAGGAAATCCGCGCTCTTGAGCGCAAGCAGTTCTATCTTGACAGCGAGGTTAACATCGACTGGATAGCGAACACGCTTGGCACAAACCGCCACTATGTTTCCGACTACTTCAACAAGGTGCTGCATTGCACCTTCAACGAATACATAAACAACCTGCGACTGAACTATGCTGCCAAGCTTCTAAAGGAAGGTCGCGTGCAGAAATCACAGGTTTGCTACAAGGCAGGCTTCAACAACGACCATACCTTCCGCCGACTGTTCAAGCAGAAGTTCGGTTGTCTGCCTTCGCAGTATGAGTAGAGTTCGCTCGCAAAAGCGAGCGAGGCTAATGGGTAATGGCTAATGAGTAATGGCTTTTACTAAAGGATCTCAAACAGGGAGTTGAAGCCGGTGATGGTGAAGACCTGCATGATGTCGGCATTCAGTCCGGAAATGATGACTTTGCCGCCCATTGCCATCGTTGCTTTGCGAAGGGTGAGGAGATGGCGAAGGCCGCTTGAAGAAATAAACGCAAGTTCATTGCAGACAAGGTGTATCTCCTTGTCTGCATTTTTTATTAGCGGCTGTATGTCTTGTTCAAACTGGGAAGCAGCGGCAGTGTCGATACGGCCGGAGATGGTTGCAGTAACCTTTGTGGTGTCTATGTTGATGTTTTGTATCATAGGAAATACGATTTGACAATAATAATTATGGGAGGGGCGTTGCCCTCAACGCACCAACACCCCCAAGAGCCAAACTAACTTCGCAGATGGTGCGTTGGGGGCAACGCACCTCCCATAGTCAAAGTCAGTACGTTCTTGTTTCCTACGCGCTGGTAGGTGACGGTGTCCATCATCTGCTTGATGAGGAAGATGCCGAGACCGCCTACTGGGCGCTCTTCAACGGAAAGGGTGGTGTCAACATCACCTTCTTTCGTTGGGTCGAACGGGGCACCCTCGTCTGTAATCTGGAAGACGAGGATGCCGTCTTCCTTTTCTGCCGTGAGGGATATTGCGCCTTCGGTGCCTTCCGGATAGGCATAGCTGACCACATTCGCCATAGCCTCGTCAAGCGCAAGGTTTATCTTGAACGCCTGGTCGGGGGCGATGCCGTAAGTGTCTGCAAGTTGCTCGATGAAAGGAGCGAGAAGGGAGAGGTCGGATATGTTATTTTTTATATTGAGAGTCATTGTTGGTCGTTAGGGGACTGGTCGTTTAGTCGTTGGGAATTTTCTTATGCGCAGCCTTGGGAGGTGTCCTGCCCTCAGGACACCATCTGCGAAGTTAGCCTAACTCTTGTGGATGTTGGTGCGTTGAGGGCAACGCACCTCCCAATATTTGTGCAAATTTTATGTTT
>JAZRXS010000201.1:0-5056 GCA_045600325.1 Prevotella sp. | reverse complement strand
GAGGTCAACAAACTGCTCGCGGATATCGTCGCTCCAAGCATTTACAGGGAATTCTGCTGCTGGATATGGCTCGATGCCCATGTTGCGCAGTTCTTGCAGACTCTCGCGTCTGCCTATTTCTTGTTCAGAAAGTTCTAATATGTTCATTGTGAGGGTATTTAGAATGGGAGATCGTCGCCAGAGGCACTTTCGCTTGCGAATGGATCTGCTTCTGCTTGAGCTGCGATAGGTTGAGCAGGAACAGCCTGAGTAGGAGTAGCTGTTGGCTGTGCGTATGGAACTGCTGCTGGTGCTGGCTGCTGAGGCACGCCTGGCTGTACGCGGTCAACCTTCCAAGCGTTGATATTGTTGAACCAACGTCCATTGTATTCGTGAGCGTCGATGTCGAAGCTTACAGTGAGTTCTTCACCAGCCTGGATGTTCATGTTAGCAATCTTGTCTTCGCCAAAAACGCGGAAACAGCATTTGCGTGGATACTGGTCGTGAGTTTCGATTACATATTCTTGTGAAGCCCATGTAGAGCCTGTTCTCTGACTTGTGCCTGATTGCTTAGGAAGCACAGCGATGATTTTACCGGTAATTTCCATTTTTATTCTGTTGATTTTTAATTAATTACGAATGATGTCCGGCGAAAAAGCATAGTTTCGCCTATAAAAACACTGCAAAGATACTTTATTTTATCTAAAAATGAGCGCAAAAAGGAAAAAAAATACACATTATTAAATTAAATATGTTTTTTCTTGGTAGTTCGTATTTATTTACGTAATTTTGTGCGCAAAATAATAACTTACAAAGAAATGAGAATAAAACTTTCAAGCGACACGCTCAGCAACCGTTTGGGCGCCCTTTCAAAGACACTTGGAGCAGGCAACAAGAACAGCTCCAACATCCTCAACTGCTTCCTCTTTCAGGTAAGCGACAATAGTCTTATCATCACTGCTTCCGACAGTGAGAATACCATGACAACAACAATGCCTGTCATCGAAAGCGACGAGATGGGCATGTTTGCCATCAATGCTCAGTTCATCCTCAATGCCGTGAAGGATTTGGCAGACCAGCCAATAGACCTTGTTGTAGATAACGACACAAGAACAGTACAGGTGAAGTATGCCAATGGTGCGTATGATTTCGTTTCAGACGATCCGTTTGCATACCCACAGCCACAGGTTCTCGGCGATGATATCACAACAGTCACAATGACCTCACAGGTTCTCCTTGAGAATCTTGAGCGTACAATCTTCGCTACTGGCGACGATCAGCTCCGTCTCGTGATGAACGGTGTTTACTTCGACCTTACTCCTGACTATGCTGTTATCGTGGCAAGCGACGGTCATAAGCTCGTACGCAACCAGGTTCTTGGTGTTCAGGTACCAGAGCAGAAGTCATTTATCCTTCCTAAGAAGCCTGCTCTCCTCTTGAAGAATATCCTCAACCGCGACGAGACAGAGGTTACTATCCAGTTTGATGGCCGTAACGCAGTGTTCTCTTTCGATGCAGGTGTGCTCAACTGCCGCCTTATCGAAGGTCGCTATCCAAACTACAACTCCGTTATTCCAAAGGACAATCCTTACCTCGTAGGCGTTGACAAGAAGTCGCTTCTCGGTGCGCTCAAGCGTGTCATTCCGTTTGCAAGTGACAGCAGTCAGCTTGTTCGCCTTGATGTTGAGGAGAATAAGATTACAATCAAGTCTGAGGATCTTGAGTTCTCTACAAAGGCAGTAGAGGCTGTTGCTTGTAGCTACACTGGCAATAAGGTGGCTATCGGCTTCAAGGGCTCTGCTCTTCAGACAGTTCTTTCAAACCTCAACTTCGACGAAATCACACTCTGCATCGGCGACCCAAGCCGTCCATGCCTCGTGCTCCCAGCAGAACAGCCAGAAGGTCAGGATGTGCTCATGCTCTTGATGCCAATGCTGCTGAATGATTAATAGCCCCACCCCAACCCTCCCCAGTAGGGAGGGGGCTTTGAATATATGTCTTGCTGTTGAATCCTTATATTTTCTGTAATGGACAATGAGGAAAGAAGGTATTATCAAACTGCAAATTGTACTAATTACGATTTGCTGAAAGCCTTTGCTAAGGATATGCGTAAAAATCCTACAGAAGCAGAAAGTTGCTTGTGGGAATATTTGAGGTTTGACACTTTCAATGTCAGGTTCAGAAGACAATATATAATAGGTGACTATATAGCAGATTTTTGTTGTCTTTCAAAGAAGCTTGTTATAGAATTGGATGGAGGATACCACAATCTTCCTGAGCAGCAGATTTCTGATGCCGAGAGAACAGCAAGGCTAAACACTCTCGGTTTTGAGGTTATAAGATTTACCAATGAGGAAGTGCTTTTTGATACAGAAAATGTACTCCTAAAATTACAAAGATATATTGATTCGTGATAGAAAACACCCAATCAAATACTAATTTTAAAACCCTCCCCCTACTGGGGGGAGACGGAGGGGGGCTCAGTGGCAAGCACATTGTATTAGGCATCACCGGCTCTATCGCTGCGTACAAGGCTTGCTTGCTCATCCGTCTTCTTGTAAAAGAGGGGGCGGAGGTGCAGGTTGTCATTACGCCTGCCGGAAAGGAGTTCATCACTCCGCTCACGCTCTCTACGCTTACCCACAAACCTGTTGTCAGCGAATTCTTCGACCGCAGAGACGGCTCTTGGCATTCGCATGTGGCTCTTGGCTTGTGGGCAGACGCCATGGTCATAGCTCCTTGCACGGCTTCTACGCTTGGCAAGATGGCTAACGGTGTGGCTGACAATATGCTCATCACTACTTACATGTCAATGAAAGCACCTGTGTTCATCGCTCCTGCCATGGACCTTGACATGTTCAAGCACCCTGCTAACCAGAAGAACATCGAGACTCTGCAAAGCTACGGCAACCACTTCATAGATGCAGGTACAGGTTTCCTTGCGTCCGGTCTTGAAGGCAAGGGCAGAATGGCAGAGCCGGAGGAGATTGTTGCTGCGTTGAAAGCCCACCTGACCCCCTCTAACTCCCCCATAGGGGGAGGACAGAACCCTGCGGATGGGAACACCCCCTCCCCTTTGGGGAGGTCTGGAGGGGTCTTGAGGTCGGAGGGGGCTAGCATCCTCATCACCGCTGGTCCTACTTACGAAAAGATAGACCCTGTGCGCTTCATTGGCAATTACTCTTCAGGCAAGATGGGCTTCGCTTTGGCAGAGGAATGTGCAGCTCGTGGCCATAAGGTAACACTTATCGCTGGTCCTGTTTCATTGAAATGTTCGCCTTCCATCAATAGGATAGATGTGGAGTCAGCTCAGGAGATGTATGACGCTGCCACGAAGGCTTTCCCTGAGATGGATGCCGCTATCCTATGTGCTGCCGTTGCCGACTATCGTCCTGTCAATCAGGCAGATGAGAAGATTAAGCGAGAGGACAAGTCTGACATGACCATTGAACTGACCGCTAATCCAGACATCGCCGCAGCTCTCGGAAAGATGAAGACCGACAAGCAGACGCTCGTAGGCTTTGCTCTTGAGACAAACGACGAGGAAGTGAATGCCAAGAAGAAGCTTGAAAAGAAGAACCTCGACTTCATCGTGCTCAACTCCACTCGCAACGAAGGCACTACCTTCGGATATGATGAAAACCAGATTTCGATTATTGACCGCGAGGGACAGATAGACTTCAAGAAGAAGCCAAAGTCGGAAGTGGCGAAAGACATCATCGATCATCTGGAGAGCAAACATTTTTAAACACAAGTTGAGATATTTATTTTAAAACGCAAGTTGCACAAGTTACACAAGTTCCTTTCTCGCTAAAAGAGATAATAGTTGCACAAGTTTTCAAAAGTCTCTTGAAACTTTAGAAACTCTTTAAACCTATTCTCATAAAACTCGTGTCACTCGCGTTGAAATAAAAAACTTGCGTCACTTGCGTACTTGCGTTTATCATTACAACTGCTAAAACTTGTGGTACTATTATAAACTATAAAAACTCGTGTCACTCGCGTTTAAAATTATCTCGTGTTTATGCGCAAACTGTTATCCATAATCCTTGTCCTGTTTGTCGCCATCAATTCCAATGCACAGGAGTTGTTGGCGAAGGTTACCATTAACCATAACCAGATACAAGGCACCGATGCCAGCGTCTTCGATAACCTGAAGGAGACTCTGGAGCAGTTTATCAATGATAGGCAGTGGACGCAGTATCAGTTTCAGCAGAACGAACGCATAAACTGCAACTTCAACATCACCGTTACGAAGTACGACCAGGGCAGCGGACTCTTCACTTGTACGGCTCTTATCCAGGCAAACCGTCCTGTGTATAATTCGGCTTACACTTCCACATTATATAATAACAAGGACAATAATTTCGACTTCTCTTTCGCGCAGTTCGACCAATTGAACTTCAACGACGAGACTGTTGACAATCAGCTTACTGCCCTTTGTGCCTATTATGCTTACCTTATCATCGGCCTTGACCTTGATTCGTTCTCGCCGATGGGTGGCGAAGAGGTACTGCAGAAGTGCATGTATCTGGTGAACAATGCACAGAGTCTTGAGTATGTTGGATGGAAAGCTTTCGAGAACGACCGCAATCGTTTCGCTATCATCAACGACTATCTTGAACCTGCAATGAAGCCTTTCCGTCAACTTCAGTACGACTATTACCGCAAGGGACTCGACGAGATGGCGAACAATGCAGAGCGCGGTCGCACGGAGATCACCACCGCCCTTGAAACAGGCTTGAAGAAAGCTCACGAAGACCGTCCGCTAAGCACACTGCCAATGGTTTGGACAGACTTCAAGAAAGAGGAACTTGCCAACATATACAAAGGCAAGGGCACAGCGAAAGAGAAAGAAAGCGTTTATGACATACTCTTCAGCATCAACGCTTCACAGAATAACACATGGGAGAAGATTAAGCAATAATCTTCTCCCATTTTTTGTATGCTCGGCATGAGCATTGTCTAACGGGTGTAAGTCCCTAACGAGCCCTGATAGTGGGAATCGTATAGCCAGAGAGACAAGGGTGTCCATCGCGAGGTGGAATCCGAAAGAAGTCAGCGGCAAACATCTGGC
>JAZRXS010000200.1:0-15208 GCA_045600325.1 Prevotella sp. | reverse complement strand
CGACGAACTCGCACAGCATATCGCTGGCCACTCGTCAAGCTATACCGAGGGTGAGCTCTCCGGCATGATCAAGGACATCGTCAACTGTATAGTTGAGCTTGTGCTCGATGGCAAGACCGTGAAGCTTCCGAACCTCGCCATTTTTTCCCTCGGCGTGAAGTGCGTGGGAGCCAACGAGCCAGAGGAGGCTGTCGTGGCAAACATCCGTAACGTTCACATCAACGCTCGCGGCACGGGTAAGTTCTCCGCCGTTCAGCTCAAGGAGAAGGTTCGCTTCAAGGAGCTTGATTCCTACGCGCTCTAAAAAGAAATCAAGAATTGGAGAATTATTATCAGCAAGTTTTCTCATTTTCTCTTGAATCCCCAAAAGAATTATAAGAATCCCAGCAAAAATAGAAATTCCCTAATTCCCTAATTCTTGATTATGAAATTTGTTCACTAAAAGAAAATTGCACAAAAGGGTCAGACCCCTTTGTGCAATTTTTGTTTCCTTAGTTGCAACATTTGCGCTTCCTAACGACGCTATGGGGCATCGTTTCCATTACCAAAGCTTGAGGCGCTTTTCTGGGGCGAGATACATGGCGTCGCCTTCCTTTACGTCGAATGCCTGGTAGAATGCGTCGATGTGCTTGAGGGCTTCGTTCACGCGGATGAATCCGATAGAGTGGACGTCGTTCTTCTGGAGATATTTCAAGCCTTGCTCTGTCCAGTTGCCTGCCCATACTCCTGCGTATGAGAGGAAGAAGCGCTGCATTGGGGTGAATCCGTCGGCATCAGAGAGTGGAGCATCCTTCATTGCGATGTTGAGGGCTTCCATAGCCACCATAAGACCGCCGTGGTCAGCGAGGTTCTCGCCGTTTGTCATCTTGCCGTTGCTCTTCAGGCCAGGGAGAACGTCAACGGTGTCGAAGTAGCTTGCGTAGAAATCAGCCTTCTTCTGGAACGCCTCACGGTCGGATGCCTGCCACCAAGCGCTCATGTTTCCGTTCTTGTCGTAGAGGGAACCCTTGTCGTCGAAGCCGTGTGTCATCTCATGACCGATGACAACGCCGATGGCACCATAGTTGGCAGCATCGTCAGCCTCAGGGTTGAAGTATGGTGGCTGGAGAATGCCGGCAGGGAAACAGATCTCGTTTGTGGTAGGGTTGTAGTATGCGTTTACTGTCTGTGGAGTCATGTGCCACTCAGTAGGGTCAACCTTCTTTCCGGCAGTGCGACGGAGATAGTCCTTTGTCTTGTATTCAGAGACAGCCTGTGCATTCTCGATGAAAGACTTGCTTGGGTCGATGGTAATCTCTGAGATGTCCTCCCACTTGTCAGGATAACCTATCTTCACGCGGAAAGTGGAGAGCTTCTGGATAGCGGCGTATTTGGTAGTGGCAGACATCCAGTCCTGCTCGATGATGCGGATGCCAAGAGCCTTCTGGAGATTGGCTACGAGCTGTTCCATGCGCTTCTTGCTGCTCTCAGGGAAGTAGCGTTCTACGTACATCTTGCCAATCTGCTCGCCAAAGGCACTGTTCACCTGCGCAAGGCAACGCTGCCAACGAGGCTTCATCTCTGTCTTGCCTTCAAGCACCTTTCCGTAGAAGTCGAAGTTTGCCTCCGTAATCTTGTCGCTGAGCATGGAAGCAGTGCCTGAGATGAGATCCCACTCCATGTAGGCACGGAGAAGTTCAACGGACATTGTAGGCTCAAACTCGTTCACCCAATCGAAGTAGCGGAGATTGCCCACGATGACTTCCTTGAGGCAATCGTCGGTAACGCCATGACGCTTCACGGAAGCCGTGATGTCAACGTTAGGCCACTTCTGACGGAACTCCTCCATGGTCATCTTGTTGTAGAGCTTCTCTACGTCGCGACGCTCTGTCTGTGTCATAGAGTGGTCGGCGATGAGCATCTCTAGGTCATATACAAGCTGAGCCTTCTTCTTGCCGTTCTTTATGCCATAGAGACCGAACATGCGCTCCATGTGCTTCTTGAACTTGGCGCGAATGTCCTTTGCTTCCTTTGTATCTTCCGTGTAATACTCCTTCTGACCGAGGGAAAGACCCGCACCGGAAGCGTGGAAGATGTTCCAAGCGGAATTCTTTGAGTCTGCTCCGAAGCCGCCACCATAGAGGCTACCGTAGCCGAGGAATGGGTGCTTCTCCCAGAAAGCCTTGAGTTCGGCAATGGTCTTGGCAGATTCTATCTCATTGATGAGTGGCTGTATAGGCTTTGTGCCCTCAGCATTACGACGTACGGAGTCCATGGAGAGCTTGTAGTAGTCGGAGATTTTCTGCTCGTTGGTACCGAAAGCGTATGTCTTTGTCTTGAGCTCGTTCATGAGTTCCGTGTTCTTCTTGTCGTTGTTGTCGCGAAGAACATCGAACATGGTGTAGCGAGAGTAGGCAGGTGGACATGGGTTGTTCTGCTTCCAGATGCCATTGGCAAACTGGTCGAAGTTGTCTTGTGGGCGCACGGAGCGGTCAATGTTCTCGATGGCGAGACCTGACTGCGTTTGTGCAAGTGTAGGTGTTGTCATTGAAATGGCAGCAATGGCTGCGAAGATAAGTTGTTTCATTTATGATTTTTGATTTATGATTTTTAATTTGGGGGAGACCAGCCAAGAATGGCTGGGAACGGTGGTTATTTCTTTGTGATGTTTCCTTCCATGTCGATGTCAATAGTGAGATCGTCGATGTCGCTGAGGGTGAGCTGGCGCATCTCATGAGCTACGGAATTGGCTGCGTCCTTGCGTGGACCTACACCCGGATGCTGTATGAAAGAGTGGATCTTTCCGTTGAGGAACTCGCCCTTACCGTTGATGTTGATGGTGACTACAGGCGCATATCCGCTGATGCCACTGAGGCTCATGCCGTATGGAGTGGCGAAGTTTCCGAGGCTATAAGCGATGAAGCGGTCTTTGTAAACCTCTACGGCACGAGTGACATGAGGTCCATGTCCGTAAACTACATCCGCACCACAGTCGATGGCAATGTGGGCGAACTCACGAAGGTTGCCACGGTCTTCGCCAAGGAAGATCTCATGACCAGTGCGAGGGATGTGGCTCTGCGCCTTGCCCTCCGCTCCACCATGGAGAGAGATGAAGATGAGGTCTGCACCGGCTGCCTTGGCATCGGCAATGGTCTTGCGAAGAAGGTCGTACTCAGTGTTGCGCATGGAGTAGCTGTTCTGACCGAAAGCCATGCAAGCTATCTTATAACCGCCACGCTCAATGATGGCAAAAGGCTTATGACCCTTGAAACCGGAATAGGCAATGCCGAGGCTGTCAAGGGTTCTTTCCGTATCGGCAGCACCAGTAGGTCCGAAGTCGTTGGCATGGTTGTTGGCAATGCCCATATAGTCGTAGCCTACCTCAACGAAGCGCTGGGCAAGGGCTGTAGGGGTACGGAAAGCGAAAGAGTTGGGACCAGAGCCCTTGGTACACTTGCCACCATCGGAAACGGCACATTCCAGATTGGCAAGGGCTACGTCTGCATTCAGGAGAAGATCCTTTACGTCGTCGAAAACGTTCTTTGCATCGTTGGCAGGAATCTTTGGAGTAGGATAGCTTGTGGCTATCATGACGTCGCCAGTGAGAGCGAGGGAGAGTGTGTCCTTTGCGTCAGGATTGGCAGTGGCTTCAGGTGTAGCTTCCGATGCGGTGGAATCGGAAGCGCCTATGTTTGCCGTTTGGTTGTTTATGCCTTGACAAGCCTGGCAACCAATGAAAAGCATACCTGCAACTAATGTTTTTGTGAGATAATGATTCATATTTGCGTATTTGTTTTGTTGTTTTGTAAATTGTATTATTAGGGATTGTCGAGCTTTTCCTTGAGGAACTTTCCTGTGATGGAATCCTTGCATTTCACGAGTTCCTCAGGCGTTCCCTGGAACACTATGTTGCCACCACGATTGCCGCCTTCAGGTCCGAGGTCAATGATGTAGTCGGCAGACTTGATGACCTCAAGGTTGTGCTCAACGACAATGATGGTATGTCCACGAGCAATGAGGCGATTGAAGGCGTCGAGGAGCTTGTTGATGTCGTGAAGATGAAGACCAGTGGTAGGTTCGTCGAAGATGAAGAGTGTAGGCGTTGCCTTCTCCTTGCCAAGATATGAAGCGAGCTTAACACGCTGATTCTCACCGCCAGAGAGTGTGCTTGACGGTTGCCCCATCTTTATGTAGCCAAGACCAACTTCCTCAAGAGGCATGAGCTGGTCGGCTATGTGCTGTTGGTTGTTGTTGGCAAAGAACGAAATAGCCTCTGAGATAGTCATGTCGAGGATGTCGTTGATGTTCTTTCCTTCGAATAGAACCTCAAGGATGTCGCGCTTGAAGCGCTTTCCCTGACAAGCTTCGCAAGTGAGCTGAAGGTCTGCCATGAACTGCATCTCAACGACTGTAGTGCCCGCTCCTTTGCATTCCTCGCAACGACCACCATCAGTATTGAAGGAGAAATAGGCAGGGGTGAAGCCCATCTGCTTTGAGAGCTGTTGGTCGGCATAGAGGTTTCTTATGGAATCGTATGCCTTGATGTAGGTGGCTGCATTTGAGCGAGCTGACTTACCGATAGGGTTCTGGTCAACCATCTCAACGGAAGTGATGGACTTCATGTCGCCTTCAAGAGCCTGGAATTCACCGGGAAGGTCGGCTACAAGGTCAAGCTTACGGCGTAGGGCAGGGTAGAGTATGCCCTTGACAAGAGAGGACTTGCCAGAACCGCTGACACCAGTGACCGCAGTAAAGGCGTTGAGAGGGAAAACGGCATCGCAACCCTTGAGATTGTTCATGCGAGCTCCCTTGAGAGTGATGCTCTGGTTCCAGGCTCTGCGAGACTTGGGCAGAGGGATGGAGAGTGCGCCAGAGAGGTATTTGAGGGTGTAGGAAGACCCTTCCGACTCCACTGAGAGGGGAGAGGATTCATGAGTTTCAGAGGTTTCAAGGACTTTGTTCAACGAGCCTTGCCAAACTACCTCGCCACCAAGGTTTCCTGCGTCTGGACCTATGTCTATGATGTGGTCGGCAGCACGCATTATGTCTTCGTCATGCTCAACAACGATGACTGTATTGCCAAGGTCACGGAGGTTCTTCAGCACACCAATGAGCTGCTCTGTGTCTCGGGAATGAAGTCCGATGGAAGGTTCATCGAGGATATAAAGTGAACCTACAAGGGCACTTCCAAGCTGTGTGGTGAGATTAATGCGCTGTGACTCACCGCCAGAAAGGGTGTTTGATGCGCGATTGAGGGTAAGATAGCCAAGGCCAACCTCACAGAGGAACTGAAGTCGGGACGTGATCTCAGTAAGAAGACGCTCAGAAATGTCGCGTTCCTGCTCAGTGAGTTCCAAGCTTCTGAACCACTTAAGCAATTCGTTTACAGGCATTTCCACAATGTCTGTAATGGAACGCCCCGCTACTTTTACATAACTTGCATTCGGCTTCAAGCGATTGCCACGACATTTCGGACACACAGTCCTGCCACGATAGCGTGAAAGCATTACGCGATACTGGATCTTGTACTGGTTTCGCTTTATCATGTCGAAGAAGTTGTCGATGCAAACCTTGTCATCAGGATTATCCCAACCGGGATCTGAAGGAAGTCCATGCCAAAGCCAATCCTTGTGCTTCTGCGAAAGTTCGTAGTATGGAGTGAAGATAGGGAACTTGTCATTGGCAGCCAGACGAATGAAATATTTCAGCCATTCGCCCATCTTGTCGCCATGCCAGCATTGCACACAGCCGTCGTAAACGGACTTCGACGTATCTGGAATGACGAGTTTTTCGTCGATGCCGATAATCCTGCCAAAGCCTTCGCAACAATCGCAAGCACCGGCAGGGGAGTTGAACGAGAAGAGATTTTCGGAAGGTTCCTCAAACTTTATTCCATCAGCTTCAAAGCGTGTGGAGAAGCTGTAGGTCATCATCGAAGGTGTTACGATGAGGAAGCATTCGCCCTGACCTTCGTAAAAGGCTGTTTCAACGGACGAAAGAAAGCGGGATTCGGAGTCGGGACCATTGAGGGAAACGCGGTCGATGAGTAGTGAGCCTTCCCATTCCGTGCCATTTTGCTGGAGTATCTTCTTGTTGTCCTTGTTGGTTTCCAGATAGTCTTCTATACGCACAATCTCTCCGCTCACGATGATGCGCTGGTAGCCTTGGAGAATCTCTATCTCAAGCTGCTTCTCAAGTGTGCGCCCTTCACCGATTTTCAATGGGGCGGCAATGAGAAGTCGTGTGCCTTCAGAGAATTCCTTTGCCTTGGCAAGAACATCCTCAGCATTGTGCTTCTTCACTTCCTGACCAGATTCTGGCGAATAAGTGCGACCAATGCGTGCAAAGAGCAGTTTGAGGTATTCGTAGATCTCAGTAGTTGTTCCGACGGTAGAGCGTGGGTTTCGTGAGATGACCTTCTGCTCAATGGCAATGGCAGGTGGCAGGTTCTTGATATAGTCGCATTCAGGCTTGTGCATTCTGCCAAGAAACTGTCGGATGTAAGCAGAGAGACTTTCCACATAACGACGCTGACCTTCGGCATAAAGGGTGTCGAAGGCAAGCGAAGATTTACCGGAACCACTGACTCCGGTAACGACAATGAATTTGTTGTGAGGTATGCTGAGCGAAACGTCCTTCAGATTGTTTACGCGAGCATTCTTTATTTCTATATTCATTATATTTATCTTAGAATTCTCCTTCCAGTCGTGTTGCCTGGCTTGAAGATGTCTGGATAATGCTGAAGATCGAAATCTTCCATTGATCCTACGATAGTGATGACATCAAATCTGATATTTGGAAAGTAGTGACCTGTAGAACGTGCGTATGCGTATGCAGCATCAATGAGGTTCTTCTCTTTTTGAGGACTGACTGCTTGCAAGGCTGTTGTCACCTCTTCCTTTTGTCGGGCTTTCACCTCTACAATGACAAGTGTTTCGGTGTCATCTTCGTATGCAATGATATCTATGTCCTTGTGTCCATAGTGCCAATCACGTTCAAAAATGGAATAGCCCTTGTGGCGCAGATATTCTTCCGCTACGGATTCGCCCCAGACTCCATATTCATTGTGTGACGCCATTGCTTATAATTATATTAATGTGTGGCTTTTAATGTGTGGCTTTATACCAGGAAGTATCCATCCATTCTGTATGCTTTTCGGTGCAAGGGTCAGAGCATGAGATGCCACAACAGGTATTTATTGGACGGCGGTATTGTTTGCCATCACGATAGTAACCATCAAAGTATGCTGAGTTGAACTCAGGGGTGAATACATTGTAAATAACGAGCTTCTTGAGTTGTGCCTCGTAGTCTGCGATTAGGTTCTTGTCTTTGCAAAGCTGATGGACATAATCCGAGAAATCGTAGAAGAAGTTGTAGCCATATAGGTAATGGTCGAGTCCGTCAAGAACTTGAACGGAAGAACGCTTTACTTCAGACGGATCGGAATTGCTGTATATCCTCTTCATGATGGCTGCCATTTGGTCTGTTTGGCTGCAATCTATAACGGAAAGCGTGGCTGTGCCCCAAGTGTTCCCTGGCTTTGTGTAGAAGGTGTATGTGTCGTCGCAGATAGCTTTGTAATTGGCAGCAAAGAGATTTGGAATAGCCGTGTCGTATGATTGTCCATCGGCTCCAATTTCCGTTACTGATCCAATGAGGTAATTGCAGGCATTGCGGAGGTCGTATGCTACTTCTATGTTTTGTGAGTTGCAATCGTCAATGAGAATGAACTCAAACTTCTTGCCTGTTGCTTCTATCGCTTTCCCGAGAGTCTTGTATGTGGTATCGTATCGGTCGTTGTTTGTTCTGCCGAATACTTTTCTCTTGCTTCTTGCCTCGGAGTTTGTTGATGTGTAAGTGTCGGTATGGATGTTGTCGAAAGCACGCGATGATTTGTCTTCAGTTGTTGGTATCCAACCATTTGCGTGACATCCAATAACCATTCCGTATTTGTCAGTCTTTCCAATGCTTATGACATCAGACAGAATCTGATTAAGTCCCGAGAATGTGGTGTAGTCGGTTTGCGATAAAGGATATTCTTTCTGAAGAACATCTTCTATGTAGGCTAAGCCCGTATTCTTGGCAAAATGATAAACTTTCTTGTATAGACTTCCTTTTATCTCATTGTTTCGGAAGAAAAGTATGTTTACTTTATTGCAAAGTTCAGGATCATTTAGCAAAGCTGTGTTCACTTCCCGTAAATCTCTGTCAAGGTAAGATTCAAGTCCGCTGTAAGGCTGATGGATGAAGATGGTAAGTTCTGGCTTATCGGAATTCTTTTCATCGTCATGATCCTTACAAGCAGAAACTGCTCCTCCGATGCAGAACATCAGAAGGAGCAGCTTGATATAGTAGAGAGATTTTTTCATTATTGGGTTCGCAGCAAGCTGCGAGGCTAATGGATAATAGTGAAGAGTGAAAAGGTAGTGGCTTTTACTTATTTCTCAGAGCTTCGAGAGCAACCTTGATGGCTGCAATCTTTTCCTCTGAGTCAGCCTTCTTCTTGCGTTCCATAGCAACAACAGCCTCAGGAGCGTTGGCAACGAAACGTTCGTTAGCAAGCTTCTTGTTGATGCCTGCGAGGAAGCCTTCAAGGTGCTTGAGCTGAGCTTCGTTCTTTGCGATCTCTGCCTCAACATCAATGAGGTTTCCAACAGGAACTGCCCATTCCATAGTGCCTACCATGAAGGCAGAAGCATCAGCCGACTTCTCGTCAACCTTAGTGATCTCAGAGAGGTTAGCCATCTTTGTGATTACGCTGTCGTAAGCTGCGTAAGCGTTTTCACCAACGTGGTTGAGAGCGAGAGGTTCCTTTGGTGCGATATTCTTCTGGTTGCGAACCATACGAACGCCGGCAACAATCTGCTTAACGACTTCAATGTCTGCAATGAGCTTCTCGTCTTCTGCTGTAGGTGCAGCGAGTTCAAGCTTCTCACGCATGATAGATTCACCTTCCTTGCGCTCGTAAAGGTTCTGCCAGAGTTCTTCTGTGATGAACGGCATGAATGGGTGGAGCATCTTGAGAAGTGCATCGAAGTAAGAGAGAACCTTGTCGTAAGTAGCCTTGTCGATAGGCTGCTGATAACCAGGCTTGATCATCTCGAGAAGCCATGAAGAGAACTCATCCCAGAAGAGCTTATAGACTGCCATGAGAGCTTCAGAAAGACGGTACTTCTTGAAGAGATCGTCAATCTCAGCATTGCAAGCCTTGAGCTTTGCATCAAACCACTGACATGCAATCTTGCTTGCCTCTGGCTGTTCTATGTCAGCAACCTCCCATCCCTTGACAAGGCGGAAGGCGTTCCAGATCTTATTGTTGAAGTTACGGCCTTGTTCACAGAGAGCTTCGTCGAAGAGGATATCGTTGCCAGCAGGTGCGGAGAGCATCATACCCATACGAACGCCGTCAGCACCAAACTTGTCGATAAGGAGAAGTGGATCTGGTGAATTGCCGAGAGACTTACTCATCTTGCGACCAAGCTTATCGCGAACGATACCAGTGAAATATACATTGCGGAAAGGAATCTGCTTCTGATATTCGCAGCCTGCCATAATCATACGTGCTACCCAGAAGAATATGATGTCTGGACCAGTTACGAGGTCGGCAGTAGGGTAGTAGTAGTTGATTTCCTCGTTGCCAGGATTGTTGATGCCGTCGAAGAGGGAGATTGGCCAGAGCCATGAAGAGAACCAAGTGTCGAGAGCGTCCTCGTCGCGAGTGAGCATGTCGGCAGTTATGTCCTCGCCATACTTAGCGCGAGCCTTTGCAAGAGCATCTTCTTCAGTGAGGGCAACAACGAACTTCTCTGCCTCGTCTTCCTCTGTTGGAAGGAAGTAAGCAGGGATGCGATGTCCCCACCAGAGCTGACGAGAGATACACCAGTCCTGAATATTCTCGAGCCAGTTCTTGTATGTGGTGACGTACTTTGTAGGATAGAACTTGAGTTCGCCTGAGAGTACTGGAGGAAGAGCGATGTCAGCAAAGTGCTGCATTGATAGGAACCACTGCTTGCAGAGACGAGGTTCTACTGCTGTGTCCTGGTTACGCTCTGAATAACCAACCTTGTTGTCGTAGTCTTCTACCTTCTCAAGCAAGCCTGCCTCGCCGAGGTCAATGGCAATCTGCTTGCGAACATCCATACGATCCTGACCAACATACATGCCGGCAGCCTCAGAGATTGTTGCGTCTGGGTTGAAGATGTCGATAGTCTCAAGGTTGTGAGTCTTACCGAGAGCGTAGTCGTTTACGTCATGGGCAGGAGTAACCTTCAAACAACCAGTACCGAATTCAACATCAACATAGCGGTCTTCTATGACAGGAATAACGCGACCTACGAGAGGAACGATAACCTTATGTCCCTTAAGCCACTGGTTCTTAGGGTCTTTGGGGTTGATACACATAGCAGTATCGCCCATGATAGTCTCAGGACGAGTAGTTGCCACTACAGCGTAATAACCCTTTTCGTCCTTGTGGAGAACTTCGCCTTCCTCGCCTGTCGGTTTAACGGAAGCGCTATCCTCTACGTAATATTTAAGGTAATAGAGCTTGCTCTTTTCCTCGCGGTAGATAACCTCCTCTGTAGAAAGAACTGTCTGTGCCTTTGGGTCCCAGTTTACCATGCGGAGACCGCGGTAGATGAGTCCTTTGTCGTAGAGGTCGCAGAACACCTTAAGCACTGATTCTGAACGCTTCTCGTCCATTGTGAAGGCTGTGCGATCCCAATCGCAAGAAGCACCGAGACGACGGAGCTGCTTTAGGATGATGCCGCCATGTTCGTTTGTCCAGTCCCAAGCGTGCTCAAGGAACTGCTCGCGAGTCAAGTCGCGCTTCTTGATGCCTTGCTGTGCAAGTTTGTTAACGACCTTTGCCTCTGTAGCGATAGAAGCGTGGTCTGTGCCAGGTACCCAACAAGCGTTCTTGCCTTCCATGCGAGCACGGCGAACAAGAATGTCCTGGATTGTGTTGTTGAGCATGTGTCCCATGTGGAGCACACCTGTCACGTTTGGTGGTGGGATAACTATTGTGTAAGGTTCACGACCATCTGGTTTGCTCGCAAAGAGCTTGTTGTCGAGCCAGTACTGATACCATTTTGACTCAACGTCCTGGGGATTGTATTTAGTTGCTAATTCCATATTCTTTTTATTTAAGCCCGAGGAAAAATCCTCGGGAACGGTGACTGTTTATACAGCAGCGAAACTGCTGGGAACGGTGGCTTAGAGAGTTATTTCACCGGAGCCGTAGCAGCGGTGATGGGCTTCGTCGTAGATGACGCAGAACTGACCGGGAGCTACGCCGTGGATTTTCTGTTCTGATTTTACGGTGTAAGTGCCGTCGTGGTTGTCAATGAGGAGAGCTTTGTGGTGCTCTGCCGTGTGGCGGATCTTGAAGGTTATTGAGACCCCCTCTAACTCCCCCACAGGGGGGAGAACTGAACGCCGCTCATTGTTTAGCGGCTCAGAAATCTTCGCGCTACAGTTGTTGGTAAACGGAGATTCCGTCAGGATGTGGAGATCGTGGATGAGAAACTCGTCCTTGTAGGCTGTTTCGGGGTCGTAGCCTTTGGAGAGATAGAGAATGTTTTTCTCCATGTCTTTCTTGATTACGAACCAAGGACCGCCGCCGAAACCGAGACCTTTGCGCTGACCGATGGTGTGAAACCAGAGGCCTTTGTGCTTGCCGATGAACTTGCCTGTCTCATATTCAATGCAATCGCCTGGATTTTCGCCAAGGTAACGACGGATGTAGTCGTTGTAGTTTATCTTGCCAAGGAAGCAGATGCCCTGAGAGTCCTTGCGCTTTGCGTTTACAAGATGCTCACGCTCAGCAATTTCACGCACTTCGCCTTTCTGATAATGACCTATCGGGAAGATGGCTTTCTGTAGTTGCCAATCGTAGATTTGTGCAAGGAAATCCGTTTGATCTTTGACTGGATCAGGACTTGTGACGAGCCATTTCTTTCCGTCAATGATTTCCGTTTGTGCGTAATGGCCAGTGGCGATGATGTCGTATTCATGACCTTTCTTCTCGTGAAAAGCACCGAACTTGATGAGACGGTTGCACATTACATCCGGATTTGGCGTGAAGCCGCTACGCACCTTGTCCATCGTGTATTTGGTGACTTGCTCCCAATATTCCTTGTGGCAGTCGATGACTTGCAGTTTTGTTCCGTATTTGTGGGCAACAGCCGTCGCCATCTCAAGGTCTTCTTCGCTTGAACAATCCCACTCCTTATCGTCCTCAGGACCAATCTTTATGTAGAAACTGTCAAACTCCAAACCTTGACGATGAAGCTCGTAAGCAACAACGGACGAGTCAACGCCACCGGATAAGAGCAATGCTATCTTTGCCATTTGAAATTTTATTTATCAAGAATTAAAGGATTAAAGATTTTTCTTGTTCTATAATCTTTACTTCAAGTATTTCTGCATTAGTTCATCAGCTTTCTCTTCGCCAAGTTCCTTTGCCTTTAGGAAATTCTTTCTTGCTTCTTCTTTGTTGTCTTGTTTAGCAAGTGCGAGGGCAAGGAGGGTGTAGCCGGTAGGCGATTCTGGAGCTATCTCTGTGCAATATGTAGCAGCTGCTATCGCATTGTCAAGCAAACCGACTTGCAATGCAAGTTGCGCTTCCTCTTGCGGATAAAGAGGCTCTCTTGGATTGAGAATCACACAGTTGTGAATATCAATGAGTGCTTGCTGAAACATTCTTGCGTTTACTTCTGCTGCAAAGCGAGTGTAGTAGAAATTCTCGTTAACACGACCTTGCATAAGTACCTGATAGCGAGAATAGTCGAGCACAGCCTCACGATACTTCTTCATGTTGTCGTAAACCTGACCGCGAGTCCAGAAATAAGGAGCAGCAGAATTGATGGAGAGGGAGTCAACATTGTTTATTGCGCTGTCAAGGAGAACGATGATTTCCTCGTTAGGTCTTTCCATGGCAATGCGGCAACGTGCTGACTCGTAGTACATCTCAGCCTTGTTAATGTCTTTTGCGTCAATGAGTTGCGTCAGGATAGCGTCTGCTTCAGCATATTTGTTCTGAGCGAAGAGAATCTGCGCTTCGAGATTGCGATAGAGGGAACTATTGCTTTCTGCCTGAGCAGCCTTGATGTATTCAATAGCCTTGTCGAATGACCAATCAGCGTAAGCTGGTTCTGGCTGATAAAGAGACTTGTTGTAGATGAGCTTACTAAATTCATAATTGGCAGCTGCCTTGTCTGCACAGTTCTTTAGAGCCTGATCAAGAATGTTGTCAGCATTAGCGAAATTGCCAGCGGCAGCTTCGTTGGTTGCCACGATTGGATAACCTTCTATTTCAGCAGGATAAGCAGCGATGTAGTCCTTTGCAGCTGTAACATACTTGATGGAATCAGCATTTGAGAGCATCATCATCACGATGCGAGCCTGATCCTTATCGGCAGGGAGCTGAAGAGGGATGTGAATCTGCAGAAGGGCTGGGTCGTTTGCCGAGAACATCTGAGGCTCAAGGGATTTTGCATAGCGGATGTCTGTAGAATAAGCATCGGCTGTGTTTGGGGAAATCTCAAGGAGTCCGACAACCTGTCCTTGCTCAGTGACGAAAGGACAACCGCCAAGACCTTCCTGGCCAGTGAGCTTCACGATGTAATAAGCATATTTCTCAAGGAAAGTTTCCACGCTGCGAACAGCACCTTCGTTGATTGTGCCGCTCTGCTTCGTGCCTACGCAATAGAGCTTTGTGCCCTGTTGTGGTGTGGCTGCGTTGAGAAGAGTGGCTGGTGTGGTCTTTGCTTCAATCTTGAAATGTGCAACGTTGTGAACCTCATTGGCACCAAGCATACGCTTCACTTCGTAGGTCTTGCCAGATTGGTCAGTGACAACAGCACGATGACAACCGATGAAAGGCTTGCACTGAGCAATGGCTTCTCCATCGTTGCTGACGAAAACGCCCTTGCCTTCGCCGAGCTGATTGCCCGCCTTGTCGTATGTCATAAAAGCAAACACCGCCTTCTGCACACTTTTAACGGCAGAAGGCTGGGCGAATACTGAGGTTGAAATCAGTAATGAGAGAGAGAGTAAAAGGGATTTCATTTCTATACTGCTTTGAAACTCATGTCGAGACCGTTGACAGAGTGGGTGAGAGCGCCGAATGAGATGAAGTCAACACCGGCTTTTGCGTAAGGAATCATTGTGTCGAAAGTGATGCCGCCGCTTGATTCTGTCTCGCACTGGTGGTTGACAATCTTCACAGCCTTCTCTGTATCTTCAGGAGTGAAGTTGTCGAACATGATGCGGTCAGGATTCTCTGCGAGAGCTTCTTCGAGTTCCTTGAAGTTACGCACTTCAATCTCAATTTTCAAGTCCTTGTTCTTTTCTGCGCAATAAGCCTTGGCACGAGATATAGCGTTGTGGATACCGCCAGCGAAGTCAACGTGGTTGTCTTTAAGGAGAATCATGTCGAAGAGTCCGATGCGGTGGTTCATACCGCCACCAATCTTCACAGCTTCCTTCTCAAGCATACGCATGCCAGGGGTAGTCTTGCGAGTGTCGAGAACGCGAGTCTTTGTGCCTGCGTCAATGAGAGCCTGCTGATACTTGCGAGTCATCGTTGCAATACCACTCATGCGCTGCATGATGTTGAGCATGAGACGTTCTGTCTGAAGGAGTGAGCGGACCTTGCCTGTTACAATCATTGCAACATCGCCTTTCTTCACTTCTGCGCCATCGTTGATGAAAACTTCTACCTGCATGTCCTTGTCGAAAGCAGCGAATACCTGCTTTGCGATTTCGATGCCGGCAAGAATACCGTCTTCCTTGATGAGGAGCTTTGACTTTCCCATTGCATCTTCTGGGATGCAGCAGAGGGTTGTGTGGTCACCGTCGCCGATGTCTTCAGCGAAAGAGAGCTTTATGAGTTCGTCGTTGAGTTGATCTGGTGTAAGCATATTGTTGATTTACGGATTTGGGAGGTTTCGAATTAATATTCCATTGTGAAAGCGCAGCCGTCTTTCTTGTTTGTCTCGAGGTTGATGCCGATGCCTACCTTAACGCCGAAGCGGTCGCGGTCAGCATTGATGAACGAAGCCTGGAAATAAACGGCAGGTTCGATTGTAACCGAGCGGTTGATGAAGAATGCATAGCCGGCTTCTACCTGTGGGAGAATGTCGTTGTACTTCTTCTGGACGTGAGTGTAGTTTGCACTTGCACCAAGGAAAATGCCGTTCTCCTGGAAGTAATAGCGACCGCCAGC
>JAZRXS010000199.1:0-15175 GCA_045600325.1 Prevotella sp. | reverse complement strand
CATGGTACTGCAAAGCTAATCACTTTTTTTCAAATATCCAAATCCTTTTCGAGTAATCTTCCAATCGACTGAGATAGACAGCACTCACTGTTATATCGTGCCTTTGTTTTCGGTTTCATCGAAAAGTTGGCTGCAAAGTTAATACTTTATTTCTTAATCGCAAAATATTTCTGCGAAAAACTATGGAAGTCACCTTTCATAGGAGGGCACTATATAAAAAAGTTATCCCCAAGAACCTTGATGCTCTTGGGGATTTCTGTATGTATTATCGCAGATCATTTATTTCTGCAGTTGGATATTGCTTCTTGTTGAACTTGAAAGTAGAATCAGGAAGGTTCTTTGTCTGATAGTTAGACAATGTCACCGTTGTCCATCCTTTGTTGTTCAGGAATCGAAGTGTTACGGGTTGAAGCTTGGCATTCAGCGTAACGTAAATCTCTTTGTATGTTGAATTACCAGTAGCCTTCATATAGACCTCTGTTCCGGCAGCTACTTTCTTCTGGGTCAAAGTGTATCCGCTTTTGTAAAGGTTGAGAACAGCGTAAGGGTTAAGAACGGAAACCTTCTTTGAGTTTGGCGTTACGATGTTCACTTCGTCTGTTGACTTCATATAAGTCCATTGCGTCTTGCCGTCAAACCAAATGGTTCCGGTCTTTCCTGTTGCACAATACTTGTTGCCTTTCAGCTTGAGAGTACCAGCATCATTAAGCTGACCTGTAGCCGTGTATGAAGCTGTTACGCTGGACTTCTGGAGAGCAGCTACAGCCTTGTCCATTGTTGCCTTTGCATTCTGTGCGAAAGAACCGATGGCTACGAAGAGAGCAAATATGAGAGATAGAGACTTTTTCATAATGATATAAGTTTTAGTTTTAACATTGGCACCAATTTCAGTCGCGCCTCACTTGTATGATTTTGCCGCTCGCCAAGAATAAAACTCCGTTAACATTTTTTATTCCTATGCTGCCAGTTGTTAATGTTTTTAAACACTATAATGTAACACTATATATTTTTATTAAACGCGAGTTGCACGTGGTTTGAAAATGAAAACGCGAGTTGCACGAGTTACACAAGTTTTTTTATAGTTTTTAATAGTAGCACAAGTTTTCAAGACTTGCCAAGAGTAACTGCCGCATTTTAACTTGTGTCAATAGCGTTTATATTTGGAAACGACATAGCAGTTGTCCCATTGCTCAGACTTGGGAGGTGTCCTGCCCTCAGGACACCATCAATCGTGTATAAGTAATATTACATTTGTACACAGCTGGTGCGTTGAGGGCAACGCACCTCCCAAACCATGCGGACAGCTGACAGGGACGACATCTATATACTTTCCTTTTATTTTCACCACAAAAGACTTGTGTCAATAGTGAACCCCGTGTTTTAAAAACATAATTCGTGTTCGATATTATTACTGTATGACATTGGTATTTGAATGAAGGCCTTGGAGCATTGCGTCAAGCTGCATGATGTCTGTTATTAGGACTTCACGTGGCTTACTACCCTTTGCAGGCCCTACAACGCCGCACTTCTCAAGCTGATCCATAAGTCTGCCGGCACGGTTGTAACCGATAGAGAACTGACGCTGAATCATACTTGTACTACCCTGACCAGACGAAACAACGCTCTGTGCTGCCTGATCGAAGAGAGGATCAAGGTTGGCGATGTCCACAACAGAACCGCCACCTTCACCATCTTCCATAGGTGGTTCAGGGAGTTCGAATGGCTCTACTGGGCCTGGCTGAGCGCTAATGAACTCGGAGATCTGCTCAATCTCTGGAGTATCGACGAATGCACACTGCACACGAACAGGATCAGCGCCGTCAAGGATGAGCATATCACCCTTACCGATAAGCTGGTTTGCTCCCGGACGGTCAAGGATAATCTTCGAGTCGTTGCTCTGGGATGTACGGAAAGCCATACGACCAGGGAAGTTTGCCTTGATGTTACCAGTGATGATGGTAGTCGTTGGACGCTGGGTAGCGATGACCATGTGAATACCAACGGCACGTGCAAGCTGAGCAATACGAGCGATAGGAAGCTCCACTTCCTTGCCAGCTGTCATGATAAGGTCACCAAACTCATCGATGATCACCACGATATAAGGCATGTAGTCGTGACCATCTACGAGGCGAAGCTTATGGTTAAGGAACTTCTCGTTGTACTCCTTGATGTTACGGCAACTTGCCATCTTGAGCAAATCGTAACGAGTATCCATGAGCTTACAGAGGGAGTTGAGCGTCTTCACTACCTTCTTTACGTCGGTGATGATTGCCTCTTCTTCCTCTTCAAGCTTTGCCATGAAGTGGTTCTGTATAGTCTGATAAACGCTAAACTCAACCTTCTTAGGGTCTATGAGCACAAACTTCAGCTCGTTCGGATGCTTCTTATATAATAATGATGTAATGATGGCATTCAAACCTACTGACTTACCCTGACCAGTGGCACCGGCAACGAGCAAGTGCGGTATCTTGGCAAGGTCAACCATGAACACTTCGTTCGTAATGGTCTTACCGAGAGCAAGCGGGAGAGCCATCTTTGTCTCCTGGAACTTCTTTGAGTTCAGGATGCTCATCATAGAGACGATGTTCTTCTTCTTGTTTGGCACCTCAATACCTACAGTACCCTTTCCAGGCATAGGCGCTATGATACGCACACCAAGAGCGTGAAGGCTAAGTGCAAGGTCATCGCTGAGGTTACGGATCTTGCTGATACGAACGCCAGGACCAAGGGTGATTTCATAGAGAGTGATGGTAGGACCGACAGTAGCGTTGATGCTCTTCACCTCAACACCGAAGTTGTTCAAGGCATCGATGATTCGGTTACTGTTAGCCTGTTGCTCTTCCATGTTGATGTATGGCTTGCCGTCATCCTCGTAACTCTGGAGAAGGTCAAGCACAGGATATTTGTAGTTCACGAAAGGTTCCTTGTGGTTGATAGGCACGGAGAGATCCACGCTGTTTGCCACATTATTGCCCTTTGCCTCCTCTTCCTGGACGCCTTCGTTCACAGTAAGTCCTGCTTCTGGCTCAGCTTCTTCCACTTCATCAGAGCCAGGAGCGGCTACAACATCAAACTTCACAGGCGATGTTCCTTCGCCATGAACCTCAAATGAAACCCTTTCCGGCTCCGGATTATCATAGATAAGCTGCTGTTCTTCCTCTTCATCGTCATCATAGCCATCATCATAGCTGTATGGATCAGTAGGTTCGTCAGCAGATGCCCCCTTATCGAGGTTTGTGATTTTGATTATTTTCGTTGCCTTCTTGTAAGTAACAGGATTGAGTACAAACTTCACATAGTCAATGGTTTCCTTGCTAATATAAGTAAGGAACGCAAGGGCTGTTATGATGAGTATCACAAGAAGTCCAGGGAAACCGATGACATTCTCTATGGATTGGCGCACGCCTTCTCCATGGTCGCCTCCTGGCAAGAAGACGGCATTCGGGAAAACTTCTCCCCAGAAGCCTGACATGCAAGCAGAGAAGAATATTGATAGCCAATACATTATGAAGAAGAAAAAGAAGAAGAACTTTGCAAGGTTTACTTCATAAATCTTCATCATTCGGAAGCCAAGCAGGCACAGGAATATCGGAATGCAGAAGGCTGACAGTCCAAACCATCGGCTTATAAGATAATGTGAAGTGATAGCACCTATCGAACCTATGGCATTCGTGATCTGCCTGTTGCCGTTAAGCAGGTCGCCTTCTCTCATGTCCAGGAGTATGCTTTGGTCAGAAGCTCCTGAACCGAAATACGAGACGAAGGATATTATCATAAGAATGGCTGCACCAACAAGAGCACAACCTACGAAGAAGTTGATGATCTCATTGCCGAACAGATCCTTAAAACTTACTGCTTTGAAAATGCTTTCCTGTTGTTTCTTTTTCTTAGTTTTGCGAGAACTTTTAGCTTTTGTCATATAGATTTACTACAATATATAAATAGAGTGCCTATTAATCCAATTTAATATTTTGTGCAAAGTTAGGAAAAAAAACAAATATCATGACTTATTCTAATCTTTTTTTACTAACTTTGCACACTGTTAACTGATTTATGGCAATGCGCAAAACTATCTACAACAAATTTGACAAACACAAGATCACTGGACTTCCCAAGGTTTCTTTCCCTGGGAGAATTATAACTATATTCACAGAGGGAGAGGCAGAACGTGCCGTTGACTATCTGCTGAGGCAGAAAATTCTTGGCATAGACACCGAAACACGACCTTCTTTCCGCAGAGGAATACAGAACAAGGTGGCACTTCTTCAGGTATCCACTGCCGAGACTTGCTTCCTCTTCCGATTGAACATCATTGGCATAACACCTGCTATCGTCAGACTTCTTGAAGACACAAAAGTTCCTAAAATCGGACTTTCACTCAAAGACGATATAATGATGCTCAGTTATCGCCAGCAGTTTACGCCAGGCAATTTCTATGATCTTCAGGACCACGCCAAGGAAATAGGCATCGAGGACCTTGCTCTGCAAAAGCTTTACGCCAACATTTTCGGGCAGAAGATAAGCAAGAACCAGCGTCTCACAAACTGGGAGGCTCACATACTTACTGAGGCTCAGAAGCAATATGCGGCCACAGACGCATGGACTTGCATCAACCTTTACGAGGAAATAGAAAGGCTTAAGCAAACCGGTGATTATGAACTAATTACGATAGAAGAGCCTAAACCACAGGAAAACGAATAGCTTTTCGTATCGTAAAGCATAGAGTTACGTGTAAAAACTCATAGAGCTTTGCACCGTAAAGCATAGAGTTACAAAAGGAAACCAATATTCTAATGAAAAAGATATATCTCAAAAAAGGCAAGGAAGACTCGCTCAACCGCTTTCACCCATGGGTTTTCTCTGGTGCCATAGCAAAGATGGACGATGGCATTGAGGAAGGCGAAATCGTGAATGTCATACAGCATAACGGCAGTTTCATTGCCACTGGCCATTACCAAATCGGCTCTATAGCCGTTCGCGTACTTTCCTTCAAGGACAAGAAAATCACGAATACTTTCTGGAAAGAACATCTGCAAACAGCTCTTCAGGTGCGCATCGTTTCCGGTATGGCCGACAGTGAGACAAACAACACCTACCGTCTTGTTCATGGCGAAGGCGACTTCCTCCCGGGCTTGGTCATCGACTGCTACGGAAAGACTGCCGTCATGCAAGCTCATAGCGTGGGTATGCACGTTTGCCGTTTTGATATTGCCGACGCTCTCATGGAGGTTATGGGCAGCCGTATTGAGAATATCTACTACAAGTCGGAGACAACCCTTCCATACAAGGCTGACCTCGGACAGGAGAACGGCTTCATCGTAGGTGCTACACCTGATGATATTGCCACGGAAAACGGTCTCCTTTTCCATGTGGATTGGCTTCGCGGACAGAAGACGGGCTTCTTTGTTGACCAGCGTGAGAACCGCTCTCTCGTAGAGCATTACGCAAAAGGTCGCAAGGTGCTCAACATGTTCTGCTACACTGGTGGCTTCTCTTTCTATGCGATGCGTGGTGGTGCGGAACTCGTTCACTCCGTTGATAGTTCGGAGAAGGCTATCTCCTTGACAAACAAGAATGTGGAACTAAACTTCTCCAACGACACTCGCCACGCAGCTTTCTGCGAGGATGCTTTCAAATATCTCGACAAGAACGAGAATGTTTACGATCTCATCATCCTTGACCCTCCAGCTTTTGCCAAGCATCGCGGCGCTCTTCATAACGCTCTCAAGGGCTATACTCGCCTGAACCTCAAGGCACTTCAGCAGATAAAGTCTGGCGGTATCCTCTTCACTTTCAGCTGCTCTCAGGTGGTTACAAAGGAGAATTTCCGTAATGCCGTCTTCACAGCTTGTGCACAATCAGGCAGAAAGGTTCGCATCCTCCACCAACTCCACCAGCCAGCCGACCACCCAATAAACATCTATCATCCAGAAGGTGAGTATCTGAAGGGATTGGTGCTCTATGTGGAATAAGCCCCCTATCAAATTTTATTAGTATTTTAGTTAAGATTTTAGTTAAGATTTCGAGCATCTTTGATGCGATCCTATTTAAAGTACTCCATAAAAGCGACGAACTGGAGCGTATTTTGGTGAGGATTATAGTTTAAGATTTTAGTTCGCCAAAGGTATGCAGAAGGAAAATCCAAAACAAAAATCCCGACTGAAAATGCGCTCGAATACCTCGCTTTATTAAGGCCTTTTTAAGGGATCGTCGCAAGCTCCTCGAAATCCGAACTAAAATCTTTATAAAAATCTAAAATCCACAAGCGGAAATTGAACAACTCAGCCAACAATACTATCAACATCTCCCCTCGGGGGAGCTTGAGGGGTTCTCATAAGCTTCTCGTTGCGCTGTCAGGAGGTGCTGACAGCGTTTATCTTTTGTTGTCTTTGTTGTCGCAAAACATTGACGTTGAGGCTGTTCATTGCAATTTCCATTTAAGGGGAGAGGAGTCTGACCGCGACGAAATGTTCTGCCGTGACCTTTGCAATCGCAAGAACGTGAAGCTTCACACCATACATTTCGATACCAAAGAATACGCTTCACAGCACAAAATAAGCATAGAACTTGCAGCTCGCCGCCTTCGCTACGACTATTTTGAGAAGTTAAGGCAAGAGATTGGCGCTGATTATATTGCCGTTGCACACCACAAAGACGACCAAGTAGAAACCATCATCCACAACCTCGTTCGTGGCACTGGTGTGAAAGGTCTTTGCGGAATGCAGGAAATCAACGGCTACATCATCCGTCCTTTGCTCAACATCACACGCAAGGAAATTGAGGAAAAGCTCGCAGAATGGGGAGAGACATTCGTTACAGACAGTACGAACCTTGAAGACGACGCTACAAGAAACAAGATTCGCCACAACATCATCCCGCTGCTTAAGGAGCTTAATCCAAAGGCTGTGGAGAACATTTCGCGTATGGCGCAACATTTGAGCGAGACGGCTGCCATTGAAGAGCAACACTACTCTACCCTACTCCAACGCTTCAATAACGACGAACTCGCAGCCGAAGATTACACAGAAGGCTTTCTGCATTATCTTCTCTCGCCAAAGGGGTTCAACGCAACGCAGATAAAGAACATACTCGCAGCCCTTCAACAAACGGACACGAAGATGTTCCTCTCGAAGGATTTCATCGTTGACATCTGCCGCAAGAAGCTTTACATATCTCCGAACGAACCAGATTCTTTCAAGCCTTACCATACACAGGACGGCAATCTTGTCCGTCGTCCAAAGGCAGGCGACCGCTTCCGTCCGAAAGGTTTCAAGGGAACAAAGCTCGTCTCCGACTATCTAAACGAAAAGCATCTCACACCAGCACAAAAACGCAAAGTGACGGTTGTAGAGAACAAAGACGGTAAGATAATAGCTTGCAACATTCTGTAATATAAAAAGGAAACGACGCCTCATGGCGTCGTTTTTTATTATCATTAGTAAAATTACAAAGCAACTACGCTTTTACATAATCCACAAACGAGTAGCGATAAGCGTGCTTTTCGTCAGTTTCGTGGTCTTCTCGAGCATCTTCCTTCCACGTTCCCTTATCCACATCCGGGAAGAAAGCATCGGCTTCTGCAGGAGAATCATCCACTTCGGTAAGGCAAAGCTTGTCAGCAAGAGACATGGAAGCCTTGTAAAGCTGTTCGCCACCTATTATATATATATTGTCTCCTTCACATGCTGCAAGTGCTTCTTCAAGGGAATGATACACTTCTGCACCTTCAAGCGCGAGAGACTCGTTGCGCGAAACGACCACGTTTCTACGGTTTGGCAATGCACCCTTAGGCAGAGATTCAAAAGTCTTTCTGCCCATTATTATCGTATTGCCAGTAGTCAAAGCCTTGAAACGCTTCAGGTCGTTAGGCAACCAATATATAAGTTTGTTCTGAAAGCCGATGGCATTATTCTTTGCCACCGCCGCTATTACGCTAATCATAGTAGTCTTTATTTAATGCAGAACCCTGCATTCTTAAACCATTAATAATCCTCGCCGTAACGTTCCTTTGTAATCTGGTCGAGTGATTTGCCACGAGTGTTAGGCATTCCGATAAGACCGACAATGAGAGACGCAAGAAGCAAGCCCAACATGATGTATGCAGCAAGCGTGAAGCCCTTGCCACCATCGTAAACAGCCGTGAATGCGAGTCCTCCCAAAGCAGACGCCCCACGTACAACGAAGAACATGAAGCCTTGAGCTCCTGCACGGAATTTTGCAGGGAAGAGCTCTGAACCCCAAAGTGCATAGAACACCTGCACGGACGATCCGTTATTGATACCCCAAAGTATTGTGAACAGCCAAATGCCTGCTATGCTGGATATTCCGCCTCCAATGACAAGAAGAGCTGCACTAAGAGCTGCCGCCAAGCCGAACACATAGAAGAATCTATGAGCAACCTTATCTACAAGGAACGAGATAATGAATGTTGTAATGACAACAAACACCCAACTTGCACAACTTAAGAGATTGGAAAGTTCGTCGCTCACACCACCTGCTGTCTTGTAGATGTATGGCATAAACATACCCATGATACTTGCCACAAGATTCCAAGTGAGGTAAATGACAGCAAGGAACACCACGGTCTTTACCGCAACCTTGTTGGTAAACACCAGTTTGATGTTGTCAACAATACCGCTGTCCTTCTTGTTGCTTTCGAAGGTAGAGCTTTCTTCCAACTGTCTTTGCAGGTTCCATGCGACGATTGCTACCACAAAGAGAGTGAAAAAGACCACGCGAGAGCTGAAGGAGTTGACAACTGCCGTATTGGTCATATCAGTTCCGCAGATGCTTGCTATAGACTCTACCAAGCCAAACAACAAGCCGCCAGGAGCGAACAGAGTGCCGAAAAGCAAGATGCACATAGGACCAATGCCCCATGACATCTGCGAGATACAGATGTTACGTCCACGGTTGTTCACCTCAGAGCTTTCGGAGATATAAGTCCAAGAAGCTGGTACACCTACACCTACAGAGATACCCGTTACAAGGAAGCCTGCAAGGAGCATTGGGAAATTAACGGAGAACATCACAAGAAGCACACCCACCATATAAATGAGAAGGTTATAAGTGAAGATGAACTTACGACCATACTTGTCTGCAAGGAAGCCACCGATGATTGCACCGATAGCTGCACCACAAGCGTTTGCACTCAGGGCGTTGATCCATCCAAGGTGCAAGTCCGTAAGGTTCAGGTAGTCTTTCCAGTATGCCAAACCGGCTGAACCTGCCACGATAGCACCTGCGTCAAGATAGTTGTTGAGAGACACTGCAATGGTGCTCTTCAAGCTGCTTTTTTCTGCCATAGAATAAAGGATTGGTTAGTTATTTCCGCGGCAAAATTACGAATAAGTGAACGAAATACAAAATAAATAAAGGAAAAAATAGCTATAACAGCAGAAAAAAAGTAAGCAATCAAGCAGCGTAAACAGATCTAAAATCAGAAGTTTATAAACAAAATAATATTAATTTGCAGTAGAAAGTCCTACAGTTTCAAAAAAGTTCGTATACAAAACCGGTTCGAGTTTGTATACAAAACTGTGTCGGGTTTGTATACGAACTTTTTCAAAAGCCTATGAGTTATGATGCTTAACTCACAGGAAAACGAACATCTTTCGTGGGAGTTATACCACTCCTTGTGCAAGCATTGCCTTGGCAACCTTCATGAAACCAGCGATGTTGGCGCCTTTGACATAGTCGATATAGCCGTCTGGCTGTTTGCCATACTTGAGACATTGCTCGTGGATGCTACTCATGATCATGTGGAGACGGTCGTCAACTTCTCTCTCGCTCCAAAGAAGTCGCATAGAGTTCTGTGTCATCTCAAGACCAGATGTTGCCACACCACCAGCATTCACAGCCTTGCCTGGAGCGAATATCTTGTGATTTGCCACGAAAAGTTCTGAGGCCTCTGCCGTACACCCCATGTTTGAAACCTCTGCAATGCATAGCGTTCCGTTATCTATAAGCTGCTGGGCATCTGTAGCATTCAGTTCATTCTGCGTAGCGCAAGGTAGGGCTATATCCACTTTTACCTCCCAAGGTTTCTTGCCCTCAAAGAACTTAGCTTCTGGGAATTCATCTGCGTATGGCTGAACGACGTCATTGCCTGAGGCACGAAGCTCGAGCATATAGTCAATCTTCTCGCCAGAGATGCCAGTTTCATCAAGGATATAACCGTCAGGACCAGAGATCGTAATGACCTTTGCACCAAGCTCTGTAGCCTTCTTTGCAGCTCCCCAAGCAACGTTTCCGAAGCCGGATATTGCAACAGTCTTACCCTTTATGTCATGACCGTGAGTGTGGAGCATCTCGTCAACAAAATAGAGAGCGCCATAACCTGTAGCCTCTGGACGGATTCTGCTACCCCCCCACTCTATTCCCTTGCCTGTAAGCACACCCGAATATTGGTGCTTGAGTTTCTTGTATTGTCCGAAAAGATAACCGATTTCGCGAGCGCCAACGCCAATATCTCCTGCAGGAACGTCCTCGTCAGGACCAATGTGGCGATAGAGTTCGTCCATGAAAGCATGGCAGAATCGCATCACTTCATTGTCGCTCTTGCCACGGATAGAGAAGTCAGAACCGCCCTTTCCGCCACCCATAGGAAGTGTTGTCAAGGCATTCTTGAACGTCTGCTCAAAGCCTAAGAACTTAAGGATGGAGAGATTTACGGAAGCATGGAAACGAAGACCGCCCTTGTAAGGACCGATAGCTGAATTGAACTGCACGCGATAACCGAGATTCACTTGAACCTCTCCCTTGTCGTCAACCCAAGGAACGCGGAAAGTAATGATGCGTTCCGGCTCTACAAGTCGTTCGATGATCTTCTTCTTTTCAAACTCGGGGTGCTGGTTGTAAACGTCTTCTACAGATACCAACACTTCCCTTACTGCCTGTAGATACTCTGCCTCGCCCGGATGCTTAGCCTCGAGCTGGCTCATAATGTTCTGTACATTCATGGTTATAAAAGGTTTTCTATTGATTGTTTAGATAGTTGTTTTCTAAGGGCAAAGTTACTAAACAAAAACATACCAGCAAACTTTTCTCAGACTTTCTTCAAATAAAGTTTGATTTGACATAAAACAAGGCGTAAATTGTATCATGCAGTTTACAATTTACGCCTAATTCTATTTATACACTTTGTTATTCTTTATACGCAAGTTTTTTAGAAATCCGATGACACTATCCGGCACAAGCCCTTCAATAGATTCTCCGTCCTTCAGCCTTCTGCGGATCTCCGTGCTGCTGATGTCATAAAGACCAGTATTGAAGAAATGGACATTCTCCGGAAGTTCATCCTCATTTATCTCATAGCCGGGACGCGGATAGATGCCCAGTTCGAAATCTTTCAGTATATCCTCGCTTCGATACCAGCGGGAGAAAAGAAGCCAGTTGTCGGCGCCAATGAGAAGAACAAACTCATGCTGCGGATATTGCTTCTTGAGTTCGTTGAGCGTTGTCCACATGTACGAAGGCTTTGGCAGATGGAACTCAATATCACAAGGCTTCAAGCGAGGATGGCTTTCAAGAGCCTTTTCCGCTATCTCAAAGCGCAGTTCATCTTGCCAAAGGTCAGCCTTCTGCTTGAGAGGATTCTGCGGAGAAATGACAAACCATATCTCATCCACAAAGTTTGTTTGCAGAAGTTCCTCAGCTATTGATATGTGGCCGTTATGAATGGGATTGTACGAGCCACCGAAGATGCCGACACGAGACATTAGACGATTTGGGGATTTGATGATTTGACGATTTGATTTAAGATTTTCATTAGGATTTTCGTTCGGATGTCGAGCGAAGCGATCCTCAAAAAAAGCCTTCTTATAGCGAGGTATTCGAGCGCATTTTAGTAAGGATTTTTATTTTAGATTATTTATCCTCACTAAAATCTTCAACGAAAATCTCGACTGAAAATACGCTCCAGTTCGTCGCTTTTTGGGACTTTTTTAAAGGGGATCGTCGCAAGCTCCTCGAAATCTCAACTAAAATCATGAACAAAATCCGTTTGAAATGATTAAACGAGTTTTCAAGATTTTATATTATACCCAACTGATTAAGGAAGACAAGGAATATTGCCACAGGACAGAAGAACTTTATGAGGAAAAGATAGCACTTGAAAAGCTTGCCCTTATAGGTTCCGCCGTTAGTAAATTCTGCACGTATTCTGTCACGAGGTCCAAACCAACCGAGGAAGATGCAGGTAAGGAAACCTATTATAGGCAGAAGTATCTGACCTGTAGTGTAGTCGAAGAAGTCGAATAGCGACATTCCTGCTACTTGTAGCCAACTCCAATCGCCAAGGGAAAGCGAGCAGAAGGCACCGATGAGCATTGCAACTCCTGTGACTACGGCAGCGGCTTTCTTGCGACTCATCTCAAACTCTTCGTGAACAAAGGCTGTAGCTACCTCGTGGAGTGACATCAAAGAAGTAAGAGCTGCCAGGGAAAGAAGTGAATAGAACGCGAGCGAAACGATAACGCCAACTGTTGGCATTGCCGAGAACGCTTGGTTGAAGACGTTAGGAAGTGTTACGAAAACCAATGATGCGCCAGAGTCAGGACTTACTCCAACGGCAAAGGCTGCAGGGAATATCATCATGCCGGCGAGTATTGCCACCATGCTATCGAGCAAACTAATTTGTACGGCTGTACGAGTGAGGTTTGTCTCGCGGCTGAAATAAGAGGCGTATGTACAGACGCAACCCATGGCTATGGAAAGCGAATAGAACGACTGTCCCATGGCTGCAAGAATAGAATTATGTGTGAGTTTCGAGAAGTCAGGAAGGAAAAGGAACTCCAAGCCCTTCGTTGCTCCAGGAAGCATACAAGAAGCCACAACTATTATGAGCAGCAAGACGAAGAGCATAGGCATGAAGAACTTGGACATCTTCTCGATACCTTTCTGAACGCCACGAGTGATGATGACATGGCAGATGAGGATAAGTCCGAGCGTCCACAGAAGCGGCTCTATCGGATTACCAGAAAACTCTGCAAAGTGCTTGTTCACGAGTTCTGGCGTGCTGAGGTCTGAAGTGAACGGAGCGAAGATGTAGTGGAAGCACCAGCCGGAAACGATGGCGTAATAACATGTGATGGAAAAGCCTGTGAATACGCTGAGATAGCCTATCCACTTCCATGGTCTGCCGTCGGCCATCTTCGTGAAAGCACGCGCAGTATTGGCTTGTGCCGAACGACCGATGATGAACTCGCTCACCATGCAAGGAATGCCGAGCAGCACAACGCACAAGGCATAAACGATAAGAAAGGCTGCGCCGCCATTCTCGCCCGTGATATAAGGGAAGCGCCACACGTTGCCAAGACCGACAGCACTGCCGACCGTAGCAAGGATAACGCCGAGTTTACTTCCGAAATTTGCTCTTTCTGTAGTCATTGTTCAGTTTTTGTTTGCGCTGCAAAATTAGCTTTTTTTTTCCTTTCATGCAAATAAAAAAAATCAATTCTCCACTTTTTGCTTATAAATTATAATGAAAATAAAACTTTTTTATTAACTTTGCAGCCACTATTAACCTATATTATACCTAAATTAGAAATATGAAAAAGCTACTCATTTCTATTTTCATCCTTCATTTTTCACTCTTAGTTTCCTTTGCACAGCATCCTATCGTATGGACAAAGTACACTGCTGATCCGGCTCCATACGTTCATGGAGACACCGTTTATCTCTACACAACCCATGATGCTGACGACGGTGAGAACTTCAAGATGTACGACTGGCTGCTCTATACTTCCACCGATATGGTGAACTGGACAGACCATGGTGCAGTGGCTTCTCTTGGCGATTTCGAGTGGTATAAGAACAACAACGGCGCTTGGGCTGAGCAGGTCATTGAGCGTAACGGCAAGTGGTATATGTATTGCCCAATCCATGGCAACGGTATCTCTGTTCTCGTGGCAGACAATCCTTACGGTCCTTTCAAGGATCCTCTCGGCAAGCCACTCGTATGGCAGCGTGAGCACTGGTACGACATCGACCCTACTGTTTGGATTGACGACGATGGTCAGGCTTACATGTACTGGGGAAATCCCAACCTCTATATGATAAAGCTCAACGAGGACATGATTTCCACCTCAGGTGAAATCGTACAACATCCACATATCGAAGACTATCAGGAAGGACCATGGGTTTACAAGCACAATGGCAAATACTACTGCGCCTTCGCTTCTACTTGCTGTCCTGAGGGTATCGGCTATGCGATGAGTGACAAGATTACTGGTCCTTGGAAATACAAGGGTCATGTGATGCCTCACACTCATCTCTCTCGTGGCAATCACCCTGGTATCATCGACTATAAGGGCAAGTCGTATGTGTTTGGCTTGAACTACGACCTTTGGGCTTCAAAGCTTGAATACAACGGTCACGCTTATCGCCATGCAGAACGCCGCTCTGTTTCTTGTCAGGAGATGAAGTACAATGCTGACGGCACTATCGTTGAGATTCCATACTGGAGCAAGGAGGGTGTTGAGCAGATAGGCTCTTTCAATCCTTTCCGTCGCGTTGAGGCTGAGACCATGGCTTACGCTCGTGGATTGAAGACACGAAGCATTGGTTATAATGACATGGTTGTGACAGACATAGACAACAACGACTGCATGATGGTCAAGGGCGTTGACTACGGCAAGGGCGCAAAGGAGTTTACTGCTGCCATTCAAGACCAGAAGCCAGGCACAAACACAATAATCCAAATCCGTATCGACGGCATGGAAGGTCCTGTTATCGGTACAGCAGAGATTGGCGCAGAAGGTCTTGCTAAGTGCAATCTCAAGAAGGTAACAGGCAAGCACGACCTTTGGTTCCGCTTCTTCGGCGATGTGCAGAAGAATCTCTTTGAATTCAATTGGTGGGAAATGAAGAAGTAAAACACCTATATATCTTGAACACGAATCTCACGAATTACACGAATATATTTTACTACTATTCGTTTGATTAGTGAAATTCGTGTTCGTTATTATAAATAATAGTGTTCTAATTATGAAAAAGATATTTACCACCATACTTTTATCACTCTGCGTTTCCCTCAGCGCTTTTGCCAAGAATCCGCCTGTCAAATCATGGGTTATCGCTAATGGTGACACTCTGCGAGTTACGCAACTTTGCCAGAATGCCATTCGCGTACAGCTGTTGCCTCGCGGTCATAAGCCAGAGCCAGCATCGTTCT
>JAZRXS010000198.1:0-23949 GCA_045600325.1 Prevotella sp. | reverse complement strand
TCAAACCAATAGTGAGTTGCGTCATTATCATTAAGTGCATTCAACAGACTGAATGGGGCATATACATCTTTACTTTTTTTAGAGAAATGGTACCCATCATAGTTCTTCTTGAGCAAGGCGTATGCTTCATCAACCGTAATCTCCAGGTTCTGAGCATATTCCTCAACGCATGGGCGAAGAGTCGTATCGAGTTCCTCCTGCGTAATACCACAGATACCAGAATATTCATCAAGCATGGAAATTTGCTTCAAATTATTCAACTCTGAGAATATACTCAGTTGCGAGAACTTCGTTACACCAGTGATGAATACAAAGCGTAGATATTCGCCTTCGTCCTTGAGCACCTGATAGAACTCACGAAGCAAGGAGCGCATTTTATCAAGTTCTTCTGGTTGATCAATCAATCTCATGATGGCAGAGTCGTATTCGTCAAGAATAACAACTGCTTTCTCGCCTGTCTGCTTGTTTGCATTGTGTATCAGTGTGCGAAAACGTGCACCTGGAGAATCGTCTGTTTCCTTTCGTCCATAGATTTCTTCGTAGTCACGCAAGAAGCCCTCCAATTTTGACTTTGCTTCAGGGATGGTACAATCCTTCAGACCGCTTAGGATAAAATGGAGCACTGGGTAAGTCTTCCAATTCTTCTCCAACTCCATTACCTTCAGACCTTCAAACAATTCCTTCTGCCCCTTGAAATAAGCCTTGAAGGTATTGCATAGAAGAGACTTACCAAATCGGCGAGGACGAGCCAGGAAAACATAGTAATACTTGTTGGCAAGATCGTACATCATATCTGTCTTGTCAACATATACTTTTCCTTGTTCCCTTATTTCCTGGAACTGGTCAGTATCTACAGGGTATCTGTATTTGCTTATGTTCATACGTCTGCGATATGGCTTTTGTCACTTGTAACCGACATTTGTCGGCAAAGGTAATTTTAAATTTGTTGTCATCCGTTAGATTCATGTGACAGGTTTTAAACTGGATAGCAGAGCAGTTTTTGACATGTGCACAATAATCCATTTTGCAAAAATATAAAATAATTTCCACATAGTCATCCTTTAGCCAGCAGAAAACACGACTTTTTATATAAGTTTATGATTTATATCACCCAAAAACCATAAATTTAACACTTCAACTTTACATTTCATAGCGGACAAATCGCTGGTACAAATAAAAACGCAAGTGACGCAAGTGACACAAGTTCAAGTGCAGCGGTCTTTTTAACACGGGGGTTCATGAGTGACACGAGCCTTGGAACTTGTGAAACTAAAAGCCATCTCTTGCGAGAAAACTTGTGCAACTTGTGTTTTAAATCTCATCCTATATACCACAAACGCAAGAAAGCCTTCCAAAGACGCCCGTAAGCACCTCTGGAAGGCCCTATATCCAATTGTTATACAGTGTGTTACATACCACCCCCGAAAACAGCCACGACAGCCTTAGAAGCTCCGTTCGGAGCCTCTACAAGACGTGGTATGTGGGGAGGATGAACATCATGTATGATTTATGATTTCGTGTAGTCTGTTATGCGGGTTGAAGGGATGTCAAACGAAAAAGTTGTTTTTCCGTCCTTATTTGTAATGGCGAAATCGCAGAGGGTTATGATATCCATACCGATGAGTAGGTCAGTATCTGTCATTGCCCCTTCCATAACATACAACGAATGAACCTCCATCTTGTTCGGTAGAAGGAGGTTTATCATGTATGTATTGACCAACGATACGCCATTAGCATGTTGCATCTTCACAAGTCCAAGAGATTTCAATCCCAGCTTACTTGCTATCGTCGGAGTTATAACAGTGCTCATCGCACCAGTATCCCATACAGCCTTACATGGTTCGTAAGGAGGATGCGGAATGCCTGGCATACGAGAGGCATCGAATGCCTTGGATATTTTTGCTTCGGTTGAAATTTCAAGTACACGACCAGCAAATTGCAATGTTAGCGGACAACTCATACAGCAGCAGTGATGACGGGTGAGACACGGTTATAATAACGAACGGTGTAAGCATCTTCACCTGGAGTGCAGAGCTGAATCATGAATGTACCTGGTTCATACTTCTCTATAGAAGAATAATATGCATCCTCTCGATTGTCGTAAGCACCAACCACCTGATTACCTATGATGACTATAAACTTACCATCATAAAGAAGAAGTAGCTCTTTTTGATGGTCAAGATAATATTTGAATTCCTTGTCTAACATAATAATTGTATCTTGGTTTTAATTTTTCAAGTTACGGAATCATGCTCACTCGCGGAGCGACACAATATCTCTGTTTGCAAAATTATGAAATAATTTCCAAATTGTTGCCATGTTGATGCAGGAAAGGGATGTTATCGGTTGTAAGTTAATGATTTACGTCATTCCTGTTTCATGTTGTTGTTTATTCGTTATTATTGAATTTCGTTGGTTGTTGATGGTGTTTCTTCGGCACTTTTGAAACAAATCTCTATGACTTAAAAAAAAATTCGTATACAAACTCACATCAGTTTTGTATACAAACTCCACTCGGGTTTGTATACGAACTTTTTTGCTACTCATAGAGATATATAATAAAACGCACGCAGATTTTGCAGATTTTGCCGGTTCTTATGTTCTGTTATTATCCTTGGTTATTTGCCAAAATCACGACTCCTTCCTGATGCAAGCCGTCCATCATGATCTTTAGTGGCTTGTCGAAACGGACATGGCGCACGAACTGCGTCTCCTCAACGGCTGGCATGGAGTCGAAGAGTTCGTTGCGGAACAATCCTTCGCCGGTATGGTTGCTGATGGTGAAGTAGCCTACGCCGAACGACGTGAGGTTCTGGAAGAAGTGTGTTCCCTGCGATGGATCGGGGCGGAAGTTTTTCAAGCCAAGCTCGATGATGAGCTTTGCACCACTGATATGCGGCCACTTCACTGGTATTCCGAGCCAATGGTCGGACGATCCCCAGCGACCAGGACCGGCAAGGATATACTGCTTGCCCTCAGCGAGGAACTTCCTGTTGATCCGTTCTATCTCCTCGGCAATCTTCGGATTGTGCATTGCCGTGTAATCATCAGGCGTCTTCACATAGACAACGTCACAGACATCCTCTGAAATGCCATGACCGAGGGAGTTGTGGGAGCGGATGATGCACTGGTCGTCAGGGATAGCCATGAGGTCCTCGTCGAGCATCTGCTTCGAATCCACGATAGGACGAATCTGAAGAAGATAGAACTCGCCTGTCTTGTCGTCATTAATGTTGCATGCAAATTCAATCTCCACAGGTCGGCGCATAGCCTCCGAACCGAGTTTCATGCTCTGCTGCAGGAGTTCAGGCAATGGGAAAACACCATGCTGGAGCACGCCGCAGAAAGAGATAATCTTGCGACCACCTTCGTAAATGCCGTCGCGAATCATCTGGTCGTACGGGTCGAAAGTGGAAGCGATGTACTTCAATGAACCGTCGGCATCAGCCTCCTTGACCCTAATCTTGCGGATGTTGAAGCCGTCGTCAACCTTGAAATCGTTGGTGACATTGCTCATATCCAGCGCATAGAACATGGTCTGCGTCTGGCGAAGGGCTATTTCCATCTCGCTCATCTGCAGCACCTGCTTTGGGTGGTAAGGCGAAACGCGAAGCGTCTGACCGCCATCGACGATGTATTTGCCAAGACCAAGGGCAAGGCTTGCGATGCCTTCCTCAGCCGTTTCGTCGTCGATAGGGTAATAGTTGAGCGAACGGAGCACGCCGGAGATATTCGGATAGAAATGGTCGCCATATTGTTTACCGACGACTTCCTGCATGACGATAGCCATCTTCTCCTGGTCGATGACGTTGGAAGTGGCAGTCATGTACTGCTTCGAGTCGTTGTAGAACACCGAAGCATAGACGCTCTTTATAGCAGAAGCAAGCATCTGTACCATCTTCATCTTGTCGTCAAGGCGAGGAATCATATAAGTGGAATATATTCCCGCAAACGGCTGATAATGAGAATCTTCAAGAAGAGAACTCGAACGGATGGCAATAGGTCCTGAAGTAGCCTCAAAGAATGCGTAGAAGTCTGGGATGAACTCGTCTGGAAGTTGCGCCTTGAGGAAAGTATTGAGGATTTCCTCGTCGCTGGCATCGCTGAGGGCTATAGGATAAAGGTTGTTCTGATCCATGAAGGCATCAAACACATCGGTACAGAGTACTACGGTCTTCGGTATAGACACATGCACGCCCTTCTTGGCATTCAGCTCAGGATGCTTCTTGATGATATTGTCAAGGAACGCAAGACCACGGCCCTTTCCACCAAGAGAGCCCTCGCCGATACGGGCAAAGTGGGCGTACTTGTCGAAACGGTTGCGGTCGAAAACGGCTACGACACCGATGTTTCGCATGTGGCGATACTTCACGATGGCATCAAAGATGATCTGACGATGCTTGTCGATGTCCTGGAGCCTGTGCCATGTGACATGGCGAAGGAACTCGGAAACCGGGAATATGGCACGCGCACAAAGCCAACGGCTCATGTGGTTGCGCGACACGTGGTAGAGCATCGAGTCGTTAGGAATCTTGAAGATGTTGTCCTGAAGTTCCTTGAGGTTACGAACACGGAGGATAGGCTTGCGCGTAGCAGGATCGATGAACACGAAGTCGCCGAAGCCCATGTGCTCCGCCATCTGCTTGCGAAGCGTGACATTCATCGCCTTTGAGTTCTTGTCGATGGTCTTGAAGCCAAACGCCTCCGCCTTGCGGAGAGAAGTGGTCTCCGAACTCTGCAGGATAACAGGCAGGTATTCATTGTCCGACTTCATCGCCTGAAGCAGCTTTATGCCGGCATCAGGGTCGGTCTTTCCATCCTTTGGGAAGCGGCAGTCGGAAATTACGCCGATGGTATTCTCACGATATTTCTCATAAAGCGCCATCGCCTCCTCATAGTTGCGGGCAAGAACCACCTTCGGACGACCACGCATACGGAGTGTTGCCGCATGAGGGTTGAGTGCCTCCGTGGCAAAACGCTGGCTCTGGGCGAGAATATATGAATAGAGGTTAGGCAGGATGGAAGAATAGAAGCGGATGCTGTCTTCCACGAGAAGGAGCATCTGTACCCCACCCTCCTGCACGTCATGCTCTATGTTCATCTTATCCTCGATGAGCTTTATGATGGAGAGGATAAGGTTTGTATTGCCAAGCCAACAGAACACGTACTCGAAGATGGAGAGGTCTTCGTTCTCAATGCGGCGAGTGATGCCGTGGGAGAATGGCGTAAGAACTACGCAAGGTATCTCCGGGAACCTCTCCTTGACCTCATGAGCCACGGTGAAAGCGTCGTTGTCGGCATTACCCGGCATACAGATTACGAGGTCGATGGCTGTCTCGTTTATGACTTCGGTAGCCTCCTCTGTTGTACTAACCTGCTTGAACGTAGGCGGATAGCGAAGGCCGAGAGCCATGTATTCATTGAAAATCTTTTCGTCCACACGACCGTCGTCCTCCAGCATGAAGGCATCGTATGGGTTGGCAATGATGAGCACGTTGAAGATACGACGCGTCATGAGGTTGACGAACGACACGTCCTTCAAATAAAATTCGCTCCAATCGTTTTTCATAGTTTCTTTTTACTTTTCACTCTTAGTTCTTAACTCCTTAATCGCCTGAATAGTCAAGGTCTATGCCATCCATGATGCCCTGCTCTATGATAGGGAACATCAGGTCGTAGATATCCCTGTTTGCCTTTTCGCAAACATCAAAACACTCTGCCATGAGTCGGTTTCCTATGGCTGCCTCCTCTGGAGTAAACTGGTCTTCGCCTGTTTCCAGGTTGACATAATGCGCGAAATCATCGTCCGGATGGATAGGTACGTGGAGTTCATTTACGAGATATTTCGCAAAGTCCATCACCTCCTTGATGGTAGTGATATGCGATTCTTCTGTGTATTTCATAATCGTTGTGTTATCATTATGGTTAATAAATTGGTGCAAAATTAAAAAAATAATTATTGTTTTTCGCTTTTTTCTTTCCTTATTTAATAAATATGTATAACTTTGCCGAAAATAACAACAAAAGACTGGCTTTTGTTCGCTTCGCGAGGCTAAAGGCTAAAGGGTAAAAGCTAAAGGCCATAAGACCAAAAACTATAAACCAAAAACAATAATGATAGACATCGTAAACATACACAAATCATACGGAAGCCTGCACGTGCTCAAGGGCATCAATCTTCACATAAACAAGGGGGAAGTGGTGAGCATCGTGGGAAGAAGTGGAGCAGGCAAGACTACCCTACTCCAGATAATCGGCACACTCGACAATGCTGACGAAGGCGAGATCATCATCGATGGCATTAACGTGAGCAAGCTTTCGAAGAAGAAACTTTCGGACTTCCGCAACCAGAAGATTGGCTTCGTGTTCCAGTTTCATCAGCTCCTGCCTGAATTTACCGCTCTTGAAAATATCATGATGCCGGCTCTCATTGGCGGCAAGAGCAAGAAGGAGGCGAAGAAGCGTGCTGAGGAACTTCTGGAATTCCTCCACCTCTCCGACCGTGCCAGCCATAAGCCGGCAGAACTGTCGGGCGGCGAGAAGCAGAGAGTGGCAGTGGCAAGGGCTTTGATGAACAACCCTTCCGTAATCCTTGCCGACGAACCTTCCGGCTCTCTTGACACAAAGAACAAGGAGGAACTGCACAAACTTTTCTTCGAACTGCGCGACAAGTTCGGCCAGACATTCATCATCGTTACCCACGACGAAGGACTTGCCAGCATCACTGACCGCACGATAAAGATGAAAGACGGACTGATTGTCAGCGAATAGCTTAATGGAAACGACGCCCCATGGCGTCGTTTCCACACGAAATCACCATTACCAAGCAAGCGCAACTGACCAAAGTCAAATAAACAAACGTTTATTAAAACTATTCGCTATACTTGGTTCGTAATACGGAAAATAGTTGTACCTTTGCACCCGCAAATAAGCAATCGGGCGTTTAGCTCAGCTGGTTTAGAGCATCTGCCTTACAAGCAGAGGGTCGGCGGTTCGAATCCGTCAACGCCCACCAAGCGAGAGCAAACGAAAATGAAATTAATTTCAATTTTCTTTGCCGAGCAACAAGGGGGAAGACAAAGTCAACGCCCACAAAACTTCAAACGATTGCTTATTCGGGCGTTTAGCTCAGCTGGTTTAGAGCATCTGCCTTACAAGCAGAGGGTCGGCGGTTCGAATCCGTCAACGCCCACAAAAAAATTAAAGCGTTACATCAAACGATGTAACGCTTTTTCGTTATAAACATAGGATGATTTTTAAAACACAAGTTGCACAAGTTACACAAGTTTCTTATACAAGAGGAGATTATAGTTACGAAAGTTTCTACGGACTCAATAAAACTCCTGAAACCACCTTCGTGGAAACGATGCCCCATGGCATCGTTAGGGAGCACACGGAGTTATGCGGTTTTTATTGACACATCGGCGTGCGTGCCAAATAGCATCTAATTACCTAATAAAAAAAGACTCACGATTAAGAAATCGTGAGTCTTTTATGTCGAGGTGACAGGGCTCGAACCTGCGACAGCCTGGTCCCAAACCAGGAACGCTACCAACTGCGCTACACCTCGTTTGCTTGATTGCGGGTGCAAAGGTACGACTATTTGGGAAACTGACAAAAGGTTTTCGAAAGAATATTCGGAAAAGCGAAGGTTTCTTGACGATTGTCAGTATCTGCCATTACGATGTAACTTGGAATCCTTGCCACACAATGGAGGGATGACAAAAATAAAATTCCCCTGAAAGCAAGTGCTTCCAAGGGAATCATATATAATATATGTATAGTGGCTATGTTTATGCCTTTATAAGGTCGAGTTCTACAAAAATCTGCTTGAGGATCTGAACACTACGCTCTACCTGCTCCTCTGTGTGTGTAGCCATAAGGGCGTAGCGCACGAGTGTATCCTGTGGAGCACATGCTGGCGGGATAACAGGATTGATGAACACACCGCGATCGAATGCCATTGCCACTACGACGAATGTCTTCTCAACATCACGCACATAGAGTGGGATAATAGGGCTTTCGGTGTCGCCAATCTCAAAGCCTTCTTCCTTGAAGCGCTTGAGAGCATAGTCAGTAACCTTCCACAATGCAGCGATACGCTCTGGTTCACTCTTGATGATGTGAAGCGCTTCGAGAGCGGCTGCAGTAGCAGCAGGCGTGTTTGACGCAGAGAAGATGTATGTGCGGCAAGTATGACGGAGGTAGTTGATTGTGTCCGCGTCAGCAGCGATGAAACCACCAATGCTTGCCATTGACTTTGAGAATGTACCCATGATAAGGTCAACCTCGTCAGTAAGACCGAAATGATCGCAAACACCGCGTCCGTCACGGCCGAAGACTCCGATACCGTGAGCCTCGTCCACCATGATTGAGCAATTGTACTTGTGCTTGAGCTCCACAATCTTAGGAAGATTACACAGGTCGCCCTCCATAGAGAACACACCGTCAACTACGATGAGCTTGATAGCCTCGTGAGGAAGTCCCTTGAGAACCTTCTCAAGATCCTCCATGTCATTGTGCTTGTAGCGAAGCTGCTTTGCGAAAGAAAGGCGGCGTCCGTCAACGATAGAAGCGTGGTCACGGTCGTCACAGATAACATAGTCGTTACGACCAACGACCATTGCTATAACACCAGCGTTTACAGAGAATCCTGTTGAGAAGCAGAGAGTGTCGTCTTTACCAATAAACTCAGCAAGTTCCTTCTCAAGCTGGATGTGAATATCAAGTGTTCCGTTAAGGAAGCGGCTTCCGGCACAACCGGAACCGTACTTGTCGAGAGCAGCCTTACCTGCCTCGATGATACGCTTGTCGCCTGTAAGTCCTGTGTAAGCGTTTGAACCAAACATAAGAACCTTGTGTCCACCCATTTCCACTTCAGTGTCCTGATGGCTTGTAATAGCACGGAAGTAAGGATAGATTCCTGCCTCCATGAACTTCTGGGGTTCACGATAGTTCTTATATTTCTCTTGTAACTGTCCCATATTATGGTTAAAATTAGTTATTTGTATCTGGTTTAATATATGTCCAAATGGACTGCAAATTTACAAATATTTTAATTATTAATTAACATTTTTGGGGAAAAACGAAGTTTAAGACGAAAAAAAGTGCCCTATACGAGTCTTATTGAGCCTATTTTTGTAATTTTGCAGTCTAAAACTCTACAAATTCACTCTGAGAACAATCTCATTACATAACCAGAAACATCCCCCGAAATTGACTTCCATCCTCTTCATACTAAACCCGATAAGCGGCACCGTAAGCAAGGCTAACGTATGCAGTCTCATAGAAAAATATGTGGACAAGACTCGCTTTGACTGGAGCATCTGCTACACAGAATATGCTGGTCACGCAGAGATGATCGCCCACGAAGCGGCAGAGAAGGGCGTGGATGTGGTCGTGGCTGTAGGCGGCGACGGTACAGTAAATGAGGTGGCACGAGGGATTGTGCAGTCAAAAACGGCTCTCGCCATCATTCCTTGCGGCAGCGGAAACGGACTCGCTCGCCACCTGATGCTCCCAATGGATGTCAAGCAGGCTATAATGATCATCAACGAGATGGAGGTGCATTGCCTTGACTACGGAGTGATAGACAACCACCCGTTCCTGTGTACTTGCGGCGTCGGCTTCGACGCTTTCATTGCGGAAAGATTCGCATCAGCTGGAAAACGCGGCATGATCACCTATCTTGAGAAGATTTTCAAGGACGGATTGGCATACGAGTCGGAAACTTACGAGTATTCCATAGACGAAGGCGAATACATGGAAAAGAAGGCTTGGCTCATATCTTGCGCCAACGCTTCGCAATACGGAAACGACGCTTACATAGCACCACAAGCATCCATGAAGGACGGACTGCTCGACATTGTGGTCATGGATCCTGTAGGAGCGCAGAATGTGGTGTCGGTGAACATGGAGATGATAAACAAGACTCTTGACAAGAATACAAGCATACAGACTTTCAAGGGTCGCCGCCTCACGATAAAACGCAAGACGGAAGGCTACGTCCACTTTGACGGAGAGCCGGCAATGGCACCTGCCGAAGTGGAAATCCATCTTGTAGAGCGCGGAATAAACATCGTCGTAAACCCTCGTGCAGACAAGAAAAAGCGCCGTCCAAACATGTTCCAGTTGGCAATGAGCAAGTTCTTCAGCGATGTGGACGAGTTCCAGAAAACCATAAAGGAGCGCAGCCAAGAACTGCTGGAACAAGGGAAAAACCTACAGAAAGACATCGTAGAGACAAGCAAAACGATACAGAAAGACATCGTGGAAACAAGCAAAACGATACAGAAGGATATCGTGGAAAAAGGAAAGAACATCCAGAAAATCAACCAGGAAATCCTGAACAAACTCACGAAAAAATGATACGAAAAAAAGGCAGACTCTTGGAGCCTGCCTTTCTTCGTATTATGTATGTTCCATTATTTTGCGTATGCAACAGAACGAGTTTCGCGAATAACCGTAATCTTAACCTGACCCGGATATGTCATTTCGTTCTGGATCTTTGTTGCAATCTCGCCGCTGAGAGCCTCTGTCTGCTTGTCGTCCATCTTGTCTGCACCGACAATCACGCGGAGTTCGCGACCAGCCTGGATAGCGTATGTCTTGGTAACGCCAGGGTAGCTCATAGCGATTGCCTCAAGATCGTTGAGGCGCTTGATGTAAGCCTCCACGATTTCACGGCGAGCACCAGGACGCGCACCAGAGATAGCGTCACAAACCTGTACGATAGGAGCAAGGAGAGTATTCATCTCACACTCATCATGGTGGGCAGCGATAGCATTGCAGATGTCTGGCTTTTCCTTATACTTCTCAGCAATCTTACCGCCATAGATAGCGTGTGGGAAGTCTGTTTCCTCATCAGGCACCTTACCAATGTCATGAAGGAGTCCGGCACGCTTAGCCTTCTTTGGATTGAGACCGAGTTCAGCAGCCATGATAGCACAGAGATTGGCTGTCTCACGAGCATGCTGAAGGAGGTTCTGTCCGTATGAAGAACGATACTTCATCTTGCCGACGATGCGCACAAGTTCAGGATGGAGTCCATGAATACCAAGGTCGATTGTAGTACGTTTACCTGTCTCCACAATCTCCTGATCGAGCTGCTTCTTGACCTTTGCCACAACTTCCTCGATGCGTGCAGGGTGAATACGTCCGTCAGCCACGAGCTGGTGAAGGGCAAGACGACACACTTCACGACGAATAGGGTCAAAGGCAGAAATCACAATGGCCTCCGGAGTGTCGTCAACAACAATCTCAACACCCGCGGCAGCCTCAAGGGCACGAATGTTTCTACCTTCACGACCGATGATGCGGCCTTTCACTTCATCGTTGTCAATATGGAATACGCTCACAGAATTCTCTATGGCAGTCTCAGTAGCAGTACGCTGGATTGTCTGGATAACAATCTTCTTTGCCTGAGCCGCAGCATTGAGTTTCGCCTCATCAACGATCTCATTGATATAAGCCTGAGCCTGAGTCTTAGCCTCATCCTTGAGACTTTCCACAAGTCGCGTACGAGCTTCCTCTGCACTAAGGCCTGATATCGTCTCAAGTTTTGAACGCTCTTCCTCAATGAGCTTATCCACTTCTTCCTGCTTTGCAAGGAGAGCAACCTTTTCGTTCTCTGTAGCCTTCTGAAGCTTCTCCACCTCACTGCGCTGCTTCTCAACTTCAGTCTTCACCTTGTTGAACTCGTTCTTCTCCTTATTGAACTCATTCTTGTCCTTGTTGAATTCCTCACGCTGCTGGTCAATAGTGCTCTGACGCTGGTTGAGGGTATTCTCACGTTGCTTCAAGCGGTTCTCACCTGCCAGAATCTTTGAGTTGCGGCTCTGCACTTCACGGTCAAGTTCCTGCTTCTTTTCAAGGAACTTCTCCTTTACTTCGAGAAGCTTCTTTTCCTTAATCACTTCGGCTTCTTCCTGAGCCATTTCCATTTTACGGTTATAGATGCCCTTCAGCACATATCGAAAAGCAACATAACCCAGTACGGCTCCTACGAGAAGCCCTACTATCGGTAGTATTATCATCAAACTATCTGTCATTATTTAAGAGTGTTTTAAATATTATTCTTTCAAAAAAATCATGTTAAAACGAGTCAACAAGCGTTTCACAGCGCCTCTTCTACTTCCTTTGTCAGTGATGAAAGAATATTTTTGTACACCTCTGTATCATTGCGCTCTCGTTCCTGTTCGTAGCGCAATGCTATGTCGATCATGGCCATCATTAATATTTCTTCTTCCGCTTTCGTCTTTATGAAGAGTTGTTTGTAGGAATTAATGGTGGTATTTATGTTCTTTGCGGCATTCCTATACAATGGTTCGTCACTCATCTTGACAACCACAGGTATAGTTAAACCGTTGACATTCAGTCGTATGGTGATTTTTCTATCTTCTGTCATCTCTAACGTTCTTCCACTAATCAGCATTCAGCAAAGCGATCGCCTTGTTGAGGTCTTTTATGAGTTTGGACAGCTTTGCTTTCGTGGCATCCATGTCACCAAACGATAGTTCAATGAGTTTTGCCATTTTCAAGCGCTCATAATCGCCCTTCACTTGCGCCAATTGCTGCTGTAGAACGGTTGTTTCGTCGTCTTTTGCCTTTATTGTCTCTTGCAACTTAACATTCTCATCCTCAACCTCTTGCAGTTTAAAGATGAGCTGTCTTACTCGCGTTTGCAACTTTATCAGAATATCATTCTCTTGAGACATAGTCAAGGCTTACGGCTGCAAAATTAATATTTTTTTGTCAAAAATCAAACATTTTTGCCTTTTTTCTGCAACAACGTCCGCATTTTCCTTTCTGCAGCCAAAGTTTATTTATGTTTTCACGTTTATTTTTGCCCTGCATCCGCAGCGTTTGGAGTCGGCTCTTTCTTAGCCAACATAACCAACTGGAACACGAAATCAGTGACCCACTTCTGCGAGAAGCCAAGGCGACCATTGATCTTGCGTATGCCCACAACAGTCTTCATGACTCCCGGCTCAGAGAAGTCATTCTTGTTGAAGATGTCGTTGACGGTCTTCTCCGTCATGGTATAGATTGCTTTCTTGAAGAATGAAGGCATACGAAGCTTCAACTTCAACAGATTGCCGACAAGCATCATGAGGTCCTGTGTAAGGGTCTGGAACTGAACAAGGTAAACCTGCACGTCCTGCATGCTCTTGCAATTCTTCCTTATGCTCTGGTCTATCTCCTTGAAGAAGTTGTCCTCAGTGTCGTAAACGTCCTGCATCATCTTCTTGCAGCGTTTCTTCTCACCAATGCCGAGCTTGTTGTTTACCGTTGGAACCTTCAAAGTTGTCTTGAAAGTCCTGAGATCAGGAAGCATCGCAAGATTGGTAATTCCAACTTTTTCTGCTATTGCAGCCTGGAAATAGACACGGATGAGGGTCATGTAGTCCTCAATGCCACCAGTCTTATGATCGTCTTCCTTATTTTTCTTTTTGAAAAGATTGCTAAAAAATCCCATAATTTAATTAAGTTAATATGTTTGTTTGACCATCCAAAAAGCTTGTTTTCAAGCATTATAGGCATGTTGTCAACTGATTTAGGCTGCAAAGTTATGCTTTTTTTCACAAAAAAGAAATAAATTCTTTAGTTTTTATCTAAAAATGTGTAACTTTGCCGCGATTATTCTAAAAGAACAAATCTCATATAGTCTCTATTTTCTCAACTCATGAAAGGAATTGTACTTGCTGGCGGCTCTGGCACCCGCCTTTATCCAATCACAAAAGGGATAAGTAAGCAATTGCTGCCTATTTTTGACAAGCCGATGATATATTACCCTATTTCTGTGCTCATGAACGCAGGAATAAGGGAAATTTTGATCATTTCCACACCATACGATTTGCCTGGATTCAAGCGTCTCCTTGGCGACGGCAGTCAGTTTGGCGTAGAGTTCTCATACGCTGAGCAGCCTTCACCAGACGGACTTGCACAAGCATTCATCATCGGAGAGGATTTCATAGGCAACGATTCTGTCTGTCTTGTTCTTGGAGACAACATCTTCCATGGCACAGGATTCAGCAAATTGCTCGCGGAAGCAGTTGCCAACGCAGACGAAGACAAGGCAACTGTCTTTGGATATTACGTCAACGACCCGGAAAGATACGGCGTTGCTGAGTTCGATGAGCAAGGAAACTGCCTGAGCATTGAGGAAAAACCTGAGCACCCGAAGAGCAACTACGCAGTAGTGGGCTTGTATTTCTACCCTAACAGCGTAGTGGAAATAGCAAAGAACATCAAGCCTTCTGCACGTGGAGAACTTGAGATTACGACTGTAAACCAGGAATATCTCAAGAACAACGACCTGAAAGTCCAGACCTTGCTGCGTGGATTCGCATGGCTTGACACAGGAACTCACGACAGCCTCAGCGAAGCATCCATCTTCATTGAGGTAATCGAGAAGCGACAAGGACTCAAGATTGCTTGTTTGGAAGAAATAGCATACAGAAAAGGATGGATTGACGCAGACAAACTGAAAGAAGTTGCACAGCCTATGGCAAAGAACGCATACGGACAGTATCTGCTCAACCTCGTCAAGTAAATCCTACAATGCAAAAGGCAGCGTCGCACGTTCCTTTTATATATTATATAGGGGAAAAATCCTCAACCAATCACGGAAATAAAAAAAAGAACACATATACTATGAACGAAATTGACAACTCACAAAAGCCTATTCCTACTACAGTAGAGCGACAGGACGATTCTGGTTTCGACATCTTCATGTTGTGGAGAATCTTCATTCTCAACTGGTACTGGATCATTCTCGGAGGTCTTCTGGGCTTCGGTATTGCCCACACTTACCTTCGTTATGTGCCATCAGTGTATTCTGCAACAGCAAAGATTCTCATCAAGCAAAGCGACAGCCCTGGAAGATCACGTAATGCCATTGCAGCAGCTACAGACTTGGGTATGATGACAGAGACCGACGGATTCTCTAACGAAATGGAAATTCTCAAGTCTTCTGGTCTTGCTGCCGAAGTATTGAAGAATCTCAAGCTTTACACTTCTTACCAGCTCAAGGGCCGTTTCGGAAAGAACACGGTTTACAAGGATCAGCCTATCACTGTAGATCTTCAAAGTAGCGTATTGGACAAGCTCAACCGTCCTATGTCAATTGTCATCAGTCGTAGTGGTGGCACCTATAACGCTTCTATCACATACTACGTTCCTATCACGGAATTCGAAGTAGAAGAGATTCCAAATGTGAACAATGTGAAGATCACCAGCTTCCCAATGACAGTCTCTACCAAGGTTGGTAATGTCACATTCTCTAAGGGTAAGTCTGAGTTGAACGAGAAGATGACAGAATACGTAACTATTCAGTCACCTCAGTCTGCTGCCTATGCATGGACATCTCGCACTACAGTGAACCCTTCTACAAAGGAGTCTTCTGTTGTTGACGTGAACTTGAGCGACGAAAGCTCTCAGCGCGCCGTTGACTATCTCCGCGAGATGGTACACTGCTACAACAGCCAGGCTAACGACGACAAGAACGAAAAGGCACTTCGCACAGAGGAGTTCATCGCAGAACGCCTTTCAAAGATAACTGCCGAACTTGACTCTACAGACGAGAACCTCAGAAGATTCCTTGAGGAAAACAGGACAATTGCCATCGAAGCAAGTTCACAGAAGTCATTCTCTCAGACTACAGAGAACGAATCAAAGCTTGATGAGATCATCATGGAAGAAGAACTCATCAACAGCCTCGTTGATTTCGCTCGCCGTAAGGACAACAAGTACCAGGTTATCCCATCAAACGTAGGTTTGAAGGACCAAGCATCTACATCACTCATCAACCAGTACAACGAACTTGCATTGGAGCGCAAGCGTCTTCTCCGTACAGCATCTGCAAAGTCACCGCTCGTAATAGAGATCACTTCCCAGATGGATGATGTATGGAAGTCTATAGACCAAGCACTTGACGAGAACAGAAAGGCCCTTAACATCCAGCGTGCTGCAATAGAGAAGCAGCTCGGACATTCAGAGGTTGGTGTAGAACAAAGCCCTGAGCAGCAGAAGCGCCTCAAGCAGATCAGCCGCCAGCAGGAAGTACAGTCAAGCCTCTACCTCACCCTTCTCCAGAAGCGTGAAGAGAACCAGATACAGCTTGCATCTACAGCAGACAAGGCACGCCTTATCGAACCTGCACGCAGCGTTGGTCAGATTGCACCAAAGCGCAGCATGATTCTCCTCATTGGTCTCGGTCTCGGACTTGTTATCCCATTCATCTTCCTGTATCTTACAGACACACTCCGCTACAAGATTGACGGACATGACGATGTGGCTAAGCTCACTACCCTGCCTATCCTCGCTGACGTTGCTGTGGCAAACGACAAGGCTAAGGAGCGCGGCGACGTTGTCGTGAAACGAAATACCAACAACCAGATGGCGGAAATCTTCCGAGGAATACGAACGAACGTACAGTTCATGATGCCGGAAGGAAAGAAGCGCATCATGCTTACTTCTTCATTGTCAGGTGAAGGTAAGACATTCATTGCAGCAAACCTTGCAGTAAGTTTCGCCCTTCTCGACAAGAAGGTCATCATGCTTGGTCTTGACATCCGCCGTCCTCGTCTCGCCAACCTCTTCAAGCTTGAAGGCGTAAAGGATACTCAGACAGGTATCTCTACCCTCCTCACACTTGACGACCCTTCATGGCAGGACATTGAAGAGCAGATCGTATCTTCACAGATCAACGAGAACCTCGACATTCTCATGGCAGGTCCTATCCCACCTAACCCATCAGAGCTCCTCGCTCGTCCTTCTCTTGAGAAGATCATCAACCACCTTTGCGAATACTATGACTACGTGATCATGGATACTGCGCCTATCGGTATCGTAACAGATACAATACATATCGGTAAGCTTGCAGACGCAACAATCTACGTAACACGTGCAGACTACACTCCAAAGGCAAGTATCGAAGGCTTGAACGAGCTTGTTGACACCCAGAAGCTCAACAATGTTGGTATCGTAATCAACGGTATCGATATGTCAAAGAAGAAGAACGCTTACTCTTACGGCTACGGACGCTACGGCAAGTACGGACGCTACGGACGTTACGGCTCAGGCAAGTATGGCAAGCGCTACGGACGTTATGGCAGCTACGGCGGTTATGGCAACTACGGTTCATACGGAAACTACCAGAACAGCCGCTACGGTAACAAGAAGGACAACTCTGTCAAGCTCCGCGGAACATTGTTCTAATCCGTTATACTATTCGGCCGGATACCCCATCGAGTCTGACGGCCCTATATATAATAATGTAAGGGAGGGTCCAAAAGCCCTCCCTTTTCAATTTACTTCCCACCCACAACAAACCCAGCCAAAAGAACAAAGACAATGAACATAGCAGTAGATTTTGACGGCACTATCGTCACACACGAATACCCTAAGATTGGTCGCGAACGCCCATTCGCCATTGCCACCCTCAAGAAGTTGAAGGAAGACGGCCACAATCTCATCCTTTGGACAGTGCGCGAGCATGGACTTCTACAGGAAGCTGTGGATTGGTGCAAGAGCAAAGGACTGGAATTCTATGCGATAAACAAAGACTATCCCGAGGAAACCCATGCCACTAACGACTTCTCCAGAAAGCTAAAGGTTGACCTATGGATAGACGACCGCAATGTAGGCGGTTTGCCTTCATGGGGAGAGATCTATCAGATCATCTCCGAACGCAAGACATACGCCCAGATTCTTGCTGAGCAAGACAAGGGCATAGACGAATACGACGCACCAAAAAAGAAGCATTGGTGGCAGTTCGGATAGTAGGGAAAACCCGTCTGAATAAAGCAAACATATACACCCTTTTAACATTTTAAGACGTTTTTGTTAAAAAGAATTAATATCAAAAAATGGCACTGTTAACGCAAACAGTGCCATTTTTTCTTTTTTTAACCAGAATTTAGTCGTACCTTTGCACCCGAAAATCAGCGACTTATACACCAATACCTCTAAAATGGAAGTCGCTTAAGTTTAACTTGACATCTTCACATTGTACTGCTTTGGGGGCAGTGAATGTATTAGGGAGTGAAGTACCCTGTGAGTGGGTCCATGATCACTGAAGATACTCCTTGGTAAAGCAGACGTACAGTCCGCTTTGAGCATTGAAAAATCCCAGATGTCAGAAATTCAATATTATGTCCAAGATATTTAAATTTGCTATGGTTTTTGCCATACTCGGTGTTTCACTTACACAGTCAGCGAAGAACGTTCGCCAAACAGAGACTAACGACAACGACACTCCGGTAAGGACAACTGTAGCAGAACAAAAAGTCGAAAACAAAACTATTGATGATGCCACTTATTGGGGCAAAGTTATGAACGCCATTATTCAGGTTGAAAGTGGCGGCAACAGCAAGGCGGTCAACGGCAAGTATGTAGGCGCAATGCAGATTGCACCGATCTTGGTAGAAGACTGCAACCACATTCTCAAGTCACGCAATATCAACAAGCGATTCACTCTCGCCGACCGTTATAGCGTGCAGAAGTCCAAGGAAATGTTCATCCTTATCCAGTCACGTTACAATCCTTCAAAGAACATTGAGAAGGGAATCCGCATTTGGAATGGTGGCTGCAATTACAAGGTTGCATCAACAAACGGCTACTATCGCCGCGTGATGAACAAGATGAAGGATGCCTAAATCAAACAAAGAAACAATGACAGGAAATCCTACGAATCCATCTGGTTCGTAGGATTTCCTGTTTTCTTTTCATCCCGTATGCCACTATTATCACGAACGGAAGAACAAAATAAAAGTTAAATAATGACATTTTTTTGCAAAAACGCTTCTTTTTCTTAAGAATATGTGTAAATTTGCAGAAACAAAACATAAAAAACTTTAACTTTAAACCAAAAACCAAAAACTCCCCAATATGTCATTAATCATCATTCTTGTAGTCGTTGTACTCATCGTACTTTGGCTCGTAAGCATCTACAACACACTTGTAAGACTTCGCAACAATCGCGAACAGGCATTCGCCAACATCGACGTACAGCTCCAGCAGCGTCACGACCTCATCCCTAACCTCGTAGCCACTGTCAAGGGCTACGCATCACATGAGTCAGAGACCCTTGAGAAGGTTACTCAAGCACGTGCAGCAGCCATGGGAGCACAGACCATTGGCGACAAGATCCAGGCAGAGCAGCAGCTCGGTCAGGCACTTGCAAACCTCAAGGTTGCCGTTGAAGCATACCCAGAGCTCAAGGCTAACCAGAACTTCCTTGAACTCCAGGCAGAACTCTCTGACATAGAGAACAAGCTCGCTGCTACTCGCCGCTTCTTCAACTCTGCTACTAAGGAGTACAACAACCAGGTTGAAACATTCCCAAGCAACCTCATCGCAAAGAACTTCGGTTTCCATAAGGAGCCAATGTTCGAGATTTCACAGGAAGAGCGTGCCGCTGTAACAAAGGCACCAGAGGTGAAATTCTAATTTTCAATCGCAGGCAATATGCAGTATGTAGGCATACAAAGTCAGATAAATCGCAACAACAGGCTAAGCTTGTTGTTGCTTTTTGCCTTTCCTGCCATCCTTTTGGCAATGCTGTGGGTATTCTTTGCCATACTCTACAGCCTTGGGGGCGACTATTTTGACGTTGCCGAAGTCAACAGCAATTTCCTGCAGACAGCCCCTTTTGTCATCATAGGCGTAGCCATCTGGTTTGTCATCGCATACTTCTTCAATGCACAGATGGTAAGGTCTGCCACTGGCGCACGCCCTCTGGAGCGCCGCGAGAACAAGCGCATCTATAATATTGTAGAGAATCTGTGCATCACCTGTGGCATGGATATGCCGAAGATATACGTTGTTGACGACCCGCAGCTGAACGCCTTTGCGTCTGGCATCGACAAAGGCAGCTATGCCGTGACCCTTACAACAGGCATCATGGAGGTTCTTGACGACGAGGAACTCGCCGGTGTCATCGGACACGAGCTTACCCATATCCGCAACCGCGACACCCGTCTGCTCATCACCTCAATCATCTTTGTCGGCATTGTCTCCACAGGACTCAGCCTTGTCAGCCGATTCCTCAAGAACCTCTTTTTGTGGGGCGACGGCAGCAGCTCACGCCGTTCCAGCTTCAGCAACAACGGAAGGAACGACAAGGGAAAAGGCGTGAGCATAGTCATAGCCTTCATTGTCGCCCTCATTTGCATGGCAATAGCATACGTCTTCATCTCCCTTACCCGCTTCGCAATCTCCAGAAAGCGCGAATACATGGCAGATGCCGGCGGTGCCGAACTATGCGGAAACCCACTCGCCCTTGCTTCCGCCTTGCGTAAGATCTCCGGCGATACCGGTTTGCAGAATTGCAACAGGAAAGACATCGCCCAGCTGTTCATCGCCTATCCGCAAAGTTTGTCCAGCGGTGGCATGATGTCAGAACTGTTCTCCACCCACCCGGACATCCAGAAGCGCATAGAGATCCTGGAGCAGTTCTAAAGTAAAGTGAACACAATATAATAATGGGATCAAAGAACTCGTGTTACTCGTGCAACTCGCGTTTAATAAGAATATTTAGTGTCCATTGAGATAATAAAACTGATTTTGAACGGTTACTTATGAATAGAAGATTTGTAATTATTATAATAATGTGCATGGTGTCGCTATGCACTTTCGCACAGCGAAGCACAGGCGGCAGCAAGGAAAAGACATACAATCTGGAATACAAGCGCGGCGTCATTGGTGGTGGCTACAATTTTCTCGTCACCACACCTTATTTCTATAACGACAGCGACGACAAGATGGCACTTGTCGTTTTCCTCCACGGCCGCAGCCTTTGCGGCAACAATCTTGAGCAAGTGCGCAAATACGGAACCATAGCAGCCGTAGAGATGGGGCTTCAGCTGGAAGCCGTTTGCGTAGCACCACAGAACCCGGGCGGCGCATGGAGTCCAAAGAAAGTGCTCGATGTCATCGAATACATGCAGAAGCACTACCGCGTTGAGCCAAGCCGAATATTCGTCCTCGGCATGAGTCTTGGCGGCTATGGCACAATGGACTTCGTCAACACCTATCCCGAAAAGGTGGCAGCAGCCATGGCAATTTGCGGCGGTTGCACCGGCAAGACATACGAGAACCTGTCGAAAGTGCCACTCTGGATAGTTCATGGCTCAGCCGACGAGAAGGTTCCTGTCAACGAGTCGCGAAAGGTAGTCAACGGCATACGCAGCAACTACAACAGCTCTCTCCTACTCTACTCCGAGCTCCCCGGCGTAAACCACGGCCGTCCTGCACGCCTTTTCTATCAGCTCGACACCTACGACTGGCTCTTCAGCCACACCATTCTCGACCGCCGACTGGACAAGACCTTCACAATAAACAACGCCACGCTGAATCGTCCCTATAACCAGAACTTGCAGCGCGGCGATTATCCAGAGGACGACATCCTTGAAGGCATCCTCAATGAAATGGAATGGTAGGTTCAAGTCTCGCGCAAAGCGCGAATATCACTTCAATTTCCCGGCCTTAACCTTCAAAGGGTTCTCCAATTCCCTCTTCCATTCCTGCAGATATGCAAACCATGCGTCGGCAGAATGGAAGCCGAAAGTCTCATTGTCAGAGCCAAACACAATGCCATAATTCAGCGTAAGCCCCTTTGTTGTCACAGCGTAAGCATAGTTATCCTTGTTTGCAGGCATCTCCTTGACAACATTCTTCTTAGGGATGCAGATGCCAAGACCCACGGTCTCGCGCTTATGTCCAGCACTATCCTTCTCAGACACAGGCCAGTCAGTACCCCAACAGCCGCGAAGACCGTTATTGTCAGAATATTCCCTTGAGTCCTTCACGTTTATTATGCCCGTGCAGTAATTGTTTCTTGTAGGGCGGCTGAACACGCAGCTCACCTCGCAGTCGCGATGACCGGCATACAGCGTGTAGTAGGTTATCATTGTCACCTTCTCTGCCCCCGGAGCAGGAAGCCAGTTCTCGTCTATCACCTCAACGATGGTACGTATCGGACCTTTCGACACAATGCGCTGTGAGCGATGATCCAGATCCTCAAGCATTACTGGACCGTTGCCGTCGAAGCCACGCAGCGTACCCACGCCCAAAGTGTTGCCCACCCAGAGCACATCGTCGCCAAAGCCGGCAGCCTTCTGCTGAGCATCAGGATAGAACTGCGTCTGCCTCAACTCCAGTTGCTTGGAGTATTTGCCGTAGATGTCCACCGTCTGGCGATGGTCGAAGTATATGCGATAAGCCACAAGCTCACTCTCGAAGGCAGCGCCATGGTGGTGAAGCTGGTTGTAAGGGTTCACGCCGCGGTTCACTTTCAGCTGGTCGATGTAAAGATCCTGCTTGTTGGTCTCCTTGATCTTCTTGTTGGTCAGCATCATATCTACATACACGCGAGCAGGATACTCCTTCTGTTCGCCGTTGTCAGAGTACGACACCTCAGCCGTCACCGTCTGCTTCGCCTCCATGTTCACGAGGAAGCAGAGCGCATCTGCCGTGCCGTCGCCGGTGATGTCATCCAGCTGACAAGGAATCTCCTGACCGTTGATGGTCACTACCGCCTGTCGCACCGCAAAAGGAACATTGCTGAGCGACACGTTCACTGGAGCATCCACACGCTTCGTATCAAGCGGATTTGCTATCTCCAAAATCTGCGTTTTTGTCTTGGCGCCGGCTGTCATAGCTATCAATAGCGCCAAAGTTAAGGTTAGTTTTCTCATATTCGTTATTATTTCAGTATCGCTTGTTATACTTTTAGATTTTCATCAAGATTTTAGTTTGGATTTCGAGGAGCTTGCGACGATCCCTCTTAAGAGCCTTCTTCAAGCGAGGTATTCGAGCGTATTTTCAGTTAGGATTTTGGTTATGGATTTTCACTAGACACAGCTTGGGCGAACAATAATCTTAAACTAAAATCCTCGCAAAAATACGCTCCAGTTCGTCGCTCTTAAGGACGATTTTATTAGGGATCGCATCAAAGATGCTCGAAATCCGAACTAAAATCTTCAGAAAAATCCTTTTATCACTCCTTCAAATACTCCTTCGAATACTCCACATAATGTGCCGCGAAGCTCTCCGCCTGGTTCGGCGCAGTCTTCTTGAGGAACTTCGCAGGCACGCCGCCCCATATCTCATGGTCGCCTATCTGCGTACCGCCAAGCACCAGTGCGCCGGCAGCCACTATCGCACCTTCGCCCACGACAACCTTGTCTAGCACGGTCGCACCCATACCTATCAGGCAGCCCTTCTTCAGCGTACAAGCATGCACTGTGGCGTTATGACCGATGGAAACGTCATCCTCTATTATTGTCGGACCCGTGGTATTCGTCACATGCACCACTGCACCGTCCTGCACATTCACGCGATTGCCCATCGTCACCGGTGCAACATCACCGCGAACAGTAGCGCCAAACCACACCGAACACTCGTCGCCCATGGTCACATCACCCACGATTGCCGCGTTTTCTGAAAAGTAACATTCTGCTCCAAATTTGGGCGTTAAACCCTTATATTGTTTAATGATTGCCATAAAAAAGATTACAATTTGTAAGTTTATGCTAATTTTTCGTGACAAAATTACAAATAAATTATCGTAAAATAAAATCTTTTTCTAATTTTGTAACCGCTTAGCGCTATATTTTTGATTACACATTAATATATATAGCCGCTCAGCCACCTAACTAACAACCAAAAACACAGAACCATAGTGATTTCAAACACGGGGTTCACGAGAGACACGAGTCTTTAAAGAACTTGTGTGACTATAATATCCACACTTGAGAAAAACTTGTGTAACTCGTGCAACTTGCGTTTAAGAATGTCATCCACTGCAACTTGCGTTTAAGAATGTCATCCACAGCAACCCGCGTTTATAATTTCATCCACAGCAATTCGCGTTTATATGCGCCAAATAGTATTAAACCAACTAAAAACCAATAAATAGAAATGAAAAAGATTCGTGCAGCCGTA
>JAZRXS010000197.1:0-4316 GCA_045600325.1 Prevotella sp. | reverse complement strand
CATCTGCTACAACTTCATGCCTGTGCTCGACTGGGCTCGTACAGACCTCTCTCACGACAACCCTAACGGCGCAAACAACCTCTACATGGACTGGGGCGTTTTCGCTTATTTCGACATCTATATCCTCAAGCGTGAAGGCGCTCGTGAGGATTGGGCTGAATTCTCAAAGGTTCACAAGTGGGGACGTGACCTCGTTGCTGAGGCAGACAAGATCAAGGAGACAGCAACTCCTGAGTTCGACCATGAAATGGTTGAGAACATCATTATCAAGACTCAGGGCTTCGTGTCTGGCAACTTCAGCGAGGGCGACTCGGCTCCTATCCAGAAGTTCCACGACCTGCTCGCTCTCTATAAGGGCATCGACAAGAAGCAGCTTCAGGAGAATATGAAATACTGGCTTGAGGCTATCATGCCTGTCTGCGAGGAGTATGACATCAACATGTGTGTTCACCCAGACGATCCTCCTTACCCTGTGTTCGGTCTTCCTCGCATCATTGGCAGTACAGAAGATATCCAGTGGATGCTCGACGCTGTGCCAAACAAACACAACGGTCTCACTTTCTGCGCTGGTTCATTCTCTGCCGGAGAACATAACGATGTTGTTCCTATGGCACGTCAGTTTGCTGACCGCACACACTTCGTTCACCTCCGTTCATGCCACATCTTCCCTAACGGCAACTTCACAGAGGCTTCTCATCTCGGCGGTCGTGGCGATCTCATCGAGCTTTGCCGCATCTTCGAGCAGGCAGAGAAGGCTGGCAAGTGTAACAGCGGCCGTCGTCTTCCAATGCGTGTTGGCCATGGCATGACATTCACCGACGAGCCTGGTGGCGTCTTCGACGAGGGCAACCATGGCCATAACTCAGGCTACACTCTCCTCGGCAGAATGTTCGCCCTCGGTCAGGTTCAGGGCATCATCGCAACTGTTGACCGCGAGCTTGGCATAGAGTACAAGCAGCCAGGTTTCTACGATTAATATAATTTAATATGAAAACAAGAAACTTTATGCTCCTTGCATTGGCATCTGCAGTTGTTGCTGGATGTGGTTCAAAGTCTGCGATGCTTCATCAGAGTGATGCAGCTGTGAATAAAGCTGTATCGTCTGTTGTGGAAAATCGTGAAGAGAAGGTTCCACCGGTAGTCGGCGGATATACTGATTATCGTGAACTTTCGGATGAAGACAAGGCTTTGTTCGCGAAAGCTTACAGAGGTGACGTGAAGCTTACCCCTCAATCTGTTGCTACCCAAGTGGTAGCAGGCTTGAAGTATAAGTTTGTCTGCAAGGACGAAAATGGCAAGGAATGTATGGTGACAATATTCCAGAATCTTTCTGGAGAGACGGAAGTGATGGGTGTATCGCCACTGCAATAATGCAAGATGAGCGGTTTCATGCTCTTTCTCTGTGAAAAGAAATATCCCCAACATCGCGTGATTGTGAAGATGTTGGGGATTCTTATTTATATCCATTAGCCTATACTTCAGGATACGGCGGCTTGTTTCCGTTGCCGTCAATGGCTGGGGAGAATAGGCATTTGTAGCCTTTTATGTGTTTGCTTGGATTGAACTCCTCGGGGCTATCCATAGCTTTGGATTCCACCTTGAGCGCATTATACCGGACAATAGATAAGAAACTTTTCCTTGAACCATTCTTCGTCTGGGAAGAATGAGGTGAGTTCTGTCTTCTCAACGATGTTGCGGAAAGGCTTCAACTCCTCGTCAAGATTACCGCCCTTAAGCACGATGACACCATTAGGGTAGGCGTTCTTCTGCTCCTTCTTGTCAATGTTCTTGCGAACAATCTTCATGAGGTCTGGCATCGGCATAACGGCGCGAGAGACGACAAACTCGTACTTGCCTTTCTCTTCTTCGCCACGACGCTGAACGGCAGTAACATTCTTCAATCCGCAGGCAGCGATAACCTCGTTGCACACGCGAATCTTCTTGCCCGTTCCGTCAATGAGTGTGAACTGACATTCTGGGAACATGATAGCCAAAGGAATGCCAGGGAAACCGCCACCAGTACCGAAGTCGAGAATCTTCGTGCCTGGACGGAAGGTTATGGTTTTCGCTATGGCAAGGGAATGTAGCACGTGGTGGAGGTAGAGATTGTCAATATCCTTGCGGGAAATGACATTTATCTTTGCGTTCCAGTCGCGATAGAGGGCATCAAGCTGAGCGAACTGCTCGCGCTGCTGAGGGGTTAGGTTAGGGAAGTTCTTGTTTATCATATACGATGAGAACCCGAAGCTGACGCTTCGGGCACAGTGGCTAATATTAGCAAGGGATTTTCAACTCCCTCCCTACTGGGGAGGGTAGGGGTGGGGCTTTTACATGATTGCTGCCATCTGCTCTGCAACCTTCTTAGCTGCCTCGCCTGCCTTCTCAGCGAAGTCTTCGCCGTTGGAAGCGTAGATGATGCCGCGAGAAGAGTTTACGAGCAAGCCGCAATCTTCAATCCAACCGTACTTGCAAACCTCCTCGAGTGAACCGCCCTGAGCACCAACGCCAGGAACGAGGAGGAATGAGTTTGGAGCAACGGCACGGATGTCCTTGAACATCTCGCCACGAGTAGCACCGACAACATACATCATGTTCTCGTCGTTGCCCCACTGCTGTGACTTCTTGATGACCTTCTCGAAGAGACGTTCGCCGTCCTTGTCCTCTGTGAGCTGGAAGTCGAAAGAACCCTTGTTTGAAGTGAGAGCGAGAAGGATTACCCAATGACCTTCGCTGATGAATGGAGTTACTGAGTCTTCGCCCATATAAGGTGCGATAGTGAGGGCGTCAACATTATACTCCTCGAAGAATGTCTTTGCATACATCTTTGAAGTGTTGCCGATGTCACCACGCTTTGCGTCAGCGATGATGAAGTGGTTTGGATAGTTCTCCTGAAGGTACTTCACTGTCTTTTCAAAAGACATGAGACCTTTCACGCCGTATGCCTCATAGAATGCGAGATTTGGCTTGTATGAAACGCAGTACTGGGCAGTAGCGTCGATGATAGCCTTGTTGAAAGCGAAGATTGGATCTTCCTCTTTCAAAAGATGTTCTGGTACTTTATTAAGGTCAACGTCAAGACCTACGCAAAGAAAACTCTTCTTTGCGAATATCTGTGTTACTAATTCGTCGCGAGTCATTATTATTAAGTGTTTATGGTTATTCTTTTGTTACGTGTTTTTTTATGAATGCTATAACTATAGTGTAGCTAAACATGCCGATTATCCAAAACAGCATCCAAAGTCCCCATCGAATCCATTCGTTGTCGAAACTGTGGGTTTCATCAAACATTTGAGCTGATATAACAGCACAACCAATGCCGAGAATGTCATTGACAGATATTCTTAGAAACTTCTTATTAAGTATAGGATTGATTTTCATTTCGCTTTTGTTAAAGTTCAGCCTCCTTCATTCGCTCGGTGTTCTCGGCAACTGTTAAGGCGTCGATCATTGCCTGGATATTGCCGCCGAGGAAACCGGTGAGGTCGTGGGTAGTGAAGCCGATGCGATGGTCGGTTACGCGACCTTGAGGGAAATTGTATGTGCGTATCTTTGCAGAGCGGTCGCCGGAAGAAACGAGGCTCTTACGACGGCTTGCAATATCGTCAACATACTTCTGATGCTCCTTATCGTATATATATGTACGCAAACGAGCGAGGGCGCGTTCCTTGTTCTTTGGCTGGTCGCGGGTTTCAGTACACTCGATGAGAATCTCTTCCACTTCGCCTGTGTTAGGGTTCTTCCACATATAGCGTGCACGAACACCAGATTCCACCTTGTTTACATTCTGACCGCCAGCACCAGAAGAACGGAAAGTATCCCACTTGATTTCGCCTTCGTTGATGTTTACTTCGAATGGGTCAGCCTCTGGAAGAACGGCAACAGTAGCTGCAGAAGTCTGCATACGACCGTTTGATTCCGTTACAGGCACACGCTGAACACGGTGAACGCCAGATTCATACTTGTGAACGCCATAGACATTATCGCCAGAAACGGCAAAGTCGATTTCCTTGAATCCGCCGACAGCACCTTCTGAAACATCTGTAACAGAGAGAGTCCAACCTTTTGATTCGCAGAACGCCTTGTACATCTTGAAGATGTCGCCAGCAAAGAGACAGGCTTCGTCGCCACCAGTTCCAGCACGGATTTCCATCTGGACGTTCTTTGCGTCCTCAGGATCCTTTGGCACAAGGGCAATCTTTATCTCTTCTTCAAGCTTTGGCTGAAGTTCTTCGTTGATGGCAAGTTCCTCGCGAGCCATTTCCTTCATGTCAGGATCCGACTCGTTCATGATGATGTCCTTCGCCTCAGCAATGCCG
>JAZRXS010000196.1:0-3072 GCA_045600325.1 Prevotella sp. | reverse complement strand
ATCGAGCACGGACAGGTTCGCGAATGCTACTACCACTCAGGCATCGAGCAGGGTCCACGCCGCTGCTACGTCTATACTTCAGCAGAATACGAGAAGAACCCTAACAAGCGCTACCCAGTGCTCTACCTCCAGCATGGTATGGGCGAGGATGAGACTGGTTGGCACAACCAGGGTCACATGGCATTCATCATGGACAATGCCATCGCGGAAGGTCGCGCAGTGCCTATGATCGTTGTTATGGACAATGGCAACTGCAGCTACTCTTTCGGTGCAAAGCGTGGCGAGTCTATGCAGGAGTTCGGCGCTTCTTTCACTCCTATCATGCTCACAGAGCTCATCCCTTACATCGACAAGACTTTCCGCACACTCACTGACCGTGAGAACCGCGCTATGGCAGGTCTCTCTTGGGGTGGTAAGGAGACATTCGACATTGCTCTCACTAACCTTGACAAGTTCTCTTACATCGGCGCATTCTCTGGTGCTATCTTCGGTGTAAGCGAGCAGAGCCTTGACAAGGTTTACAACGGTGCTTTCGCTGATCCAGCAGCCTTCAACCAGAAGGTTCATGCTCTCTTCATCTCAATGGGTTCTGAAGAGAACTTCCAGTGCAAGGCAATGTCTGAAATGCTCACAAAGCGTGGCATAAAGAACACTTACTACGGCTCTCCAGGCACTCACCACGAATGGCTCACATGGCGTCGCAGCCTCAACGAGTTCATCCCACTGCTGTTCAAGTAATCCTTCCTCTATCATCAATGAGCAAGGAAAGCTAACCAAGGCAATATGCGAGATACTTAACGAAAAACGTGTACACTTGTCGCAAGACATGAGTACACGTTTTTGTTTTTTGATATTTTGATTCGATTTTGTGGCAGCTAATTTCCATAATCTTACATAAATATAATGAGGGCTGCGCAGGAGTTGTGGCAATTATTTCTCATTTTTTTTGTCCAATTCATTAATTTTTAGTACTTTTGCGCCCGAAATAACAGAAAAGTACGAAGTATAAATAAAGAAATGAAGAAGTTTTTTCTCTTAATGTTTGCGTTGGTAGCTTGCACGCTTGCCAATGCAAAGGGATTACGACTGCCACACATGCTGTCTGACAACATGGTGCTTCAGCAGAACACCGAGGTGACCTTGTGGGGATGGGACGACCCGAACAGGGCTGTCAACATCACGACTTCGTGGACTGGCAACAAGGTCATCGTGACCCATGCCGACAAGAACGGCAAATGGCAGGCTAAGGTGAAGATGCCGGAAGCAAGCTACACTCCGCTCTCCATCTCCATCTACGACACTGGTACGAGACTCACACTCAAGAACATTCTCTCTGGTGAGGTGTGGGTATGTGCTGGTCAGAGCAATATGGAAATGCCTGTCCAGGGCTTCGGAAACTGTCCTGTAGAGGACTATCAGGACGTTGTTCTTGATGCAAAGAAGCACTCGGGCATTCGCTTCTGCAAGATTCCAAGCATCATGCGCACAGAACCTCAGGAGGATGCCGACTGCAAATGGGAAGTAACCAACATGGAAAGCGTTCGCCGCGCCAGTGCAACAGGCTATTTCTTCGCCCGCATGATAAACAACGCTCTCGACATTCCTGTTGGCTTGATCATGGCAAACAAGGGCGGCACTCGCGTGGAAAGCTGGCTTACAAAGGAGAATCTCCAGAAGTATTGCCCAAGCGAAGAGCTTGATTCGGCAGCAATCACAAAGAAATTCGAGTGGGACTACCACTACCCTCTCCTTTGGGGTAACGGTACTTTCAACCCAATCCTGAACTATACGGTCAAGGGCATACTCTTCTACCAAGGCTGCTCAAACGTGGGAGACCAGGGAAACAAGTACTCTGACAACCTCGCTCACCTCGTAAAGCAGTGGCGCGAGCAGTTCGGTCAGGGTGACATCCCATTCTATTTCGTGGAAATTGCCCCTTACTGGTATGACGATATGCAGGGCATCGCAGGTGCTCTTCTTCGCGAACAGCAGAAGCGTGCGCAGAGCATCATCCCTAATTCTGCTCTCGTTTGCACAAACGACCTCGTATATCCTTGGGAGACAAAGCAGATCCACCCTACACAGAAGCGCCAGGTGGGCGAGCGTCTTGCTTACCACGCTCTCGTGAAGAACTACGGGCAGGAGGGGTTCATGTGCGAGAGTCCAGAGGTTAGCAAGGTGGAATTCAACGGCGACTCTTGTTTCGTAAACATCAAGAACGACTACGGAGCAATCTCACGTTTCGAGGACATTCAGGGCTTTGAACTCGCCGGTGCCGACAAGGTATTCCACAAGGCTGATGCTTACCATTACTGGACAAAGGGCATCATCATCACATCGCCAGAGGTCAAGGAACCAAAGTACGTGCGCTACTGCTTCAAGAACTTCCAGCTTGGCAACGTAAAGAACGCAGCAGGCTTGCCGTTGTTCCCATTCAGAAGTGATAAGTAAAGCCCCACAAGGGGAGAGCCCCTAAGGAATCCATACTATAACTTTTAACAAATTCATTATATGGATTTTTATAAAGATTTTAGTTTGGATGTCGAGGAGCTTGCGACGATCCCTCTAAAATTCCTTCATAAAAGCGAGGAATTCGAGCGCATTTTCAGTTGGGATTTTATTTAAGGATTCTTAATCCTCACTAAAATCTTCAACAAGAATCTTGACAAAAATACGCTCCAGTTCGTCGCTTTAGGGACGATTGATTTTGGATCGCATCGAAGATGCTCGAAATCTTAACTAAAATCTCTATAAGAATCTTAAACCCAAATAAAATACGATTTTGCGTAAATTGTAAATGTAATTATGTTTGAAAATCTAAGCGACAGACTTGAAAGATCATTCAAGATACTCAAGGGTGAAGGTAAAATCACCGAAATCAACGTAGCGGAAACCCTCAAGGACGTGCGCCGCGCACTCCTCGATGCCGACGTAAACTACAAGGTAGCAAAGAACTTCACTGACACTGTGAAGAAGAAGGCTCTGGGCATGAACGTGCTTACTGCCGTCAAGCCAAGCCAGTTGATGGTGAAGATTGTACACGACGAACTCGCACAGCTCATGGGTGGCGAG
>JAZRXS010000195.1:0-17919 GCA_045600325.1 Prevotella sp. | reverse complement strand
CTTGGATACAAGAACGATATCGTAGAAGTAAAGAGTGGTTATGGTCGCAACTACCTCATCCCACAGGGTAAGGGTGTGATTGCTTCTCCATCAGCTAAGAAGGTACTCGCTGAGAATCTCCGTCAGCAGGCTCACAAGATTGCAGCTATCAAGGCTGCTGCTGAAGAGAAGGCTGCTAAGCTCGAGGGCGTTTCTCTCATCATCGAGGCTAAGGTTTCAGCTACAGGTCAGACTTACGGTTCTGTAACTAACGCTCACGTAGCAGAAGAACTCAACAAGCTCGGCAACGACATCGACCGCAAGATCATCGTAATGAAGGATATCAAGGCTGTTGGTGACTATGTAGCTGTAGTTAAGCTTCACAAGGAAGTTGCAGTTGAGATTCCTGTAAAGGTTGTTGCTGAAGGCGCAGCAGTAGAGGAAGCTCCAGCAGAGGCTCCAGTAGAAGCACCTGCAGTAGAGGAAGCTCCAGTTGCAGAGGCGGCAGAATAAGAAGGTAAGAGGTAAAAGGTAATAGGTGAAAACCGAAAACTGAAAACCGAAAACCAAAACAAATAAGAATCCAATCACGTTTGCTCGTGGTTGGATTTTTTTGTATGGAGGTGTCTTGCCCTCAAGACACCAACTTCCCAAATCATCCCTTTTGAGAGGAAAATGTGGCTTTTATGTAATGTTCTTTGCGTTTTTTACTATCAATTTATAAGAAATAGTCAAGTCAAAAGCAAATAATCCGTAAACCATAAACCATAAACTATAAACTTTTTGTAACTTTGCACCCAAATAAACATAATAAGACATGAAGAAAATATTAGGCTATGCCCTTTCTCTCGTAGCAGCTATTGCTATCACAAGCTGCGGTAACTACAAGCAGGTTGCTTATTTTCAGAATATTGATTCCATCTCTTTGGCTGCGTCAAAAGGTCTTCACGATGCGCGTATCATGCCAAAGGATATGTTGACAATCATGGTGACTTGTACAGATCCAAAGGCTGCCCAGCCTTTCAATATGTCTTATAACCAGAACTCCAACTATGGTGGCAGTAACGGTGTTAATTCCTATATCCCTTATCTTGTGGACAATGATGGCTGCGTCAACTTCCCTGTTTTGGGCAAAGTCCACGTTGTAGGACTTACAAAGCGTGAAGTTGAAAACGATATCGTAAAGAGAATCAAGCCTTATCTCGCTGATGACGAGAACCCTATCGTTACTGTTTCCATGTCCAACTACTCTGTTTGTGTGACAGGTGAAGTTCGTAGTCCTGGCGTCATTACTACAGCCAACGAGAAATTGTCTATCATTGAGGCTCTTACAAAGGCTGGCGACTTGACTATTCAGGGTAAGCGTCAGAACATTCTCCTCATTCGCGAAAATGCAAATGGTCAGAAGGAGCACCATCGTCTTAACCTCAACGATGCTGAAATCATCAATTCTCCTTACTACTATCTTCAGCAGAATGACATCATTTACGTTGAGCCTAACAAGATCAAGGCTCGTACAGCTACAATCGATACTTCTATCACTTACTGGTTGGGTTTGACAAGTTCCGTTATCTCATTGTCAACTCTTCTCGTTACTATCTTGAAGAAATAATTTACAATAAGGGCGAATTCTTTTCGCCCTTTATTGTAACCATATAACAGCCAAACACAAAAACTAAATCATATTAAGGTGGAACTCAATGGTTTCCGCCGCAAACCAATTTAACAAACACAAAGACTTATGTGTGGTATTGTAGGATATTTAGGCCATCGTCAAGCGTACGATGTGCTCATCAAAGGACTGAAACGCTTGGAGTATCGTGGCTACGACTCTGCCGGTGTTGCCATGATCAATGGCGGCAACAAGCTTAGCGTTTACAAGGCAAAGGGTAAGGTTGCTGATCTTGAGGCTTATTGCGAAGACAAGGACATCAGCGGTACTATCGGTATTGCTCACACTCGCTGGGCAACTCACGGCGAACCATCTTCAAAGAACGCTCACCCTCACTATTCCCAGACTCAGAATCTCGCAATGATTCACAACGGAATCATCGAGAACTATGCTGATATCAAGGCAAAGCTTATCAAGGAAGGCGTAGAATTCCATTCAGATACTGATACGGAAGTCCTTGTTCAGCTTATTGAATATATCCAGACAAAGAAGAATCTCGACCTTCTTCATTCTGTTCAGGTTGCAATGCACATCGTTGTTGGTGCTTACGCTATCGCCATTCTTGACAAGAACAATCCGGGTACTCTCATTGCTGCTCGTAAGCAGAGTCCGCTTGTTGTGGGCGTTGGCGAGAACGAATTCTTCCTTGCTTCTGATGCTTCTCCAATCGTAGAATATACAAATCAGGTTGTTTACCTTGAAGATGAGAACGTTGCAGTCATTGAACGCGGCAAGGAACTTCGCGTTGTGAGCATGCTTAATGATGAGCTTCATCCAGAGATCAAGAAGGTAGAGCTTACGCTTGGTCAGATAGAGAAGGGCGGTTATCCACACTTCATGCTCAAGGAAATCTTCGAACAGCCTGAATGTTTGAAGACTTGTATGCGTGGTCGTGTATCAGACGACAGCCAGCAGGTTATTCTTTCTGCCCTTATCGACTATCGAAAGGAACTCGTAGAGGCAAAGCGATACATCATCGTTGCCTGTGGTACAAGTTGGCATGCAGCGCTTATTGGTAAGCAACTCATTGAAGACTTCGCTCGTATTCCAGTAGAAGTGGAGTATGCTTCTGAGTTCCGCTACCGTAATCCTATCGTAGGTCCTGGCGATGTCGTTATGGCTATCTCCCAGAGTGGTGAAACTGCCGATACCCTCGCTGCCATTCAGTTGGCTAAGAGCAAGGGCGCTTTCATCTTCGGCGTATGTAATGCCATCGGTTCAAGTATTCCTCGTGCTACGAATACCGGTGTCTATATCCACGTAGGTCCTGAGATTGGTGTCGCTTCAACAAAGGCTTTCACTGGTCAGGTGACTGTTCTCTCAATGTTTGCCGTTGCTCTCGGTGAGGCTAAGGGCACAATCACAAAGCAGGATTACCTCTCTGTTCTCAAGGGACTCAACGAGATTCCGGCTCTTATTGAGAAGGTTCTAGAGCAGAACGATCGCATCCAGCTCATCAGCCGTACATTTACTTACGCGCGTAACTTCCTTTATCTCGGTCGCGGAAAGAACTATCCAGTAGCTCTTGAAGGTGCTTTGAAGTTGAAGGAAATCTCATATATCCACGCAGAAGGCTATCCTGCTGCTGAGATGAAGCATGGACCTATTGCCCTTATCGACTCCGATATGCCGGTTGTTGCCATTGCTCTCAAGAGTGCTCTTTACGAGAAGCTCCTTTCCAACATTCAGGAAATCAAGGCAAGAAAGGGTAGGGTGATTGCCATTGTCTCTGAAGGCGATGACAAGGTGTCAAGAATTGCCGATGAAGTCATTGAGATTCCTCAGTGCCACGACGCTTTGACTCCGCTTCTCACCTCTATTCCTCTTCAGCTTCTTGCTTACCATATTGCAACATGTAAGGGTAAGGATGTTGACCAACCAAGAAACTTGGCCAAGTCTGTTACCGTTGAATAATCCCAATAGCCACCTCCGTTTCATTACGGTCGGTGGCTTTTTAATAGAACCAACACAAATAAAAATACAGATATGCGAAAAGTAACATTGACTTTAAGCGACGGAACACAGTTTCACGGACAGTCTTTCGGCTATGATAAGCCGGTAGCTGGTGAGGTTGTGTTCAACACTGCGATGATGGGCTATCCGGAAAGCCTCACTGACCCTTCTTACGCTGGTCAGATTCTCACTCTCACTTTCCCACTTGTCGGCAACTATGGTGTGCCAAACTTCTCCATCGAGGCAAACGGTCTTGCCACTTTCATGGAGAGCAACAAGATCTATGCTTCGGCAATCATCGTTGCTGACTACAGCGAACAGTACAACCACTGGAATGCAAAGGAGAGCCTTTCCGACTGGCTCAAGCGCGAACAGGTGCCGGGAATAACTGGCATTGACACTCGCCAGCTCACAAAAGTGCTTCGTGAACACGGTGTGATGATGGGACAAATCACTTTTGATAAGCCATCAATCAACTGCGACGACAATGATCCTCTCTACGCTACCCCAGAGGCTGATTATGAGGGAGTTAACTTCGTGTCACAGGTTTCTTGCAGCGACATCGTCCGCTATAACGAGGGTGCGGGCAAGAAGGTTGTGCTCGTGGACTGCGGTGTAAAGCACAATATCATCCGAAGCCTCATAAATCTTGATGTGGAAGTCATCCGCGTGCCTTGGAACTACGACTATACCGACATGCAGTTTGACGGTCTTTTCCTTGCCAACGGTCCTGGCGATCCAGACATGTGTAACGATGCCGTTGAGATCATCAAGAAGCAGATGAGCATTTCTACGAAGCCTATCTGCGGTATCTGTATGGGAAACCAGCTTCTTTCGAAGGCTGCCGGTGCTGAGATCTACAAGCTGAAGTACGGTCATCGTTCGCACAATCAGCCAGTTCGTCTTGTTGGCACAGAGAAGTGCTACATCACTTCCCAGAACCACGGCTATGCTGTCAATGCAAAGACTCTCGGCAAGGATTGGGAAGAGCTCTTCGTGAACATGAACGACGGTTCAAACGAGGGCATTCGCCATAAGACAAATCCTTGGTTCTCAAGCCAGTTCCACCCAGAAGCTTGCTCCGGTCCGCTTGACACAATCTTCATGTTTGAGCAATTCGTAGAGAAAGTTCGAGGATAAATCGTGAGAAGGTTCGCGGATAATATTTATAATCAAGAATTTGAGAATTAAAGAATTTTAGCCATCCGGGTGATTCCCTAATTCTCTTGAATTCAAAGGAATTGAAGAAAATGCCTGCGAAATGATAATTCTTTAATTCTCAAATTCTTGATAAAAACAAAAGATCAATTATGAAAGACGAATCAATAAAGAAAGTTCTGCTCCTTGGTTCCGGAGCACTCAAGATAGGTGAGGCTGGAGAGTTCGACTACTCTGGTTCTCAAGCACTTAAGGCTCTTCGCGAGGAAGGCGTTGAGACTGTGCTCATCAATCCGAATATTGCCACTGTCCAGACATCGGAAGGCGTGGCAGACAAGATTTACTTCCTTCCTGTTCAGCCATATTTCGTGGAGCGTGTCATCGAGAAAGAGCAGCCAGACGGCATACTTCTTTCCTTCGGTGGACAGACTGCGCTCAACTGCGGTGTGGAACTTTACAAGGCTGGTACGCTCGAAAAATACAATGTTCGCGTGCTCGGTACTCCGGTGAAGGCTATCATCGACACTGAAGACCGCGAGCTTTTCGTAGAGCGTCTTGACGAGATTGATGTGAAGACTATCAAGTCTCAGGCTTGCGACAATATCGAGGCTGCGCGCGAAGCTGCCAAGGAGCTCGGCTATCCAGTGATCATCCGTGCTGCATACGCTCTCGGTGGTCTCGGTTCAGGCTTCTGCGACAATGAGGAAGAGCTCAACAAACTCGCTGAAAAAGCATTTGCTTTCTCTCCACAAGTGCTCGTAGAGAAGTCGCTCAAGGGCTGGAAAGAGATTGAATATGAGGTAGTTCGCGACCGTTACGACAACTGTATCACGGTGTGTAACATGGAGAACTTCGACCCTCTCGGTATCCATACCGGCGAGTCTATCGTTGTTGCTCCTTCACAGACGCTCACTAACTCTGAATATCACAAGCTTCGTGCCCTTGCGATAAAGATTATTCGCCATGTCGGAATCGTCGGCGAGTGTAACGTCCAGTATGCTTTCGACCCAGTTTCAGAGGACTATCGCGTCATTGAGGTCAATGCCCGTCTCTCACGTTCTTCGGCTCTTGCGTCAAAGGCTACTGGTTATCCTCTTGCCTTTGTTGCCGCAAAGCTCGGTATGGGCTACGGACTTTTCGAGCTCAACAACTCTGTTACCAAGACCACTTCCGCTTTCTTCGAGCCAGCTCTCGACTATGTTGTCTGCAAGATTCCACGCTGGGACCTTTCTAAGTTCCGTGGTGTTGACAAGGAACTCGGTTCTTCCATGAAGTCTGTCGGCGAGGTTATGGCCATCGGTCGTACCTTCGAGGAGGCTATCCAGAAAGGTCTCCGCATGATCGGTCAGGGAATGCACGGTTTTGTTGAAAACAAGGAGCTTCAGATAGACGACATCGATGCTGCTCTCCGTGAACCTACAGACAAGCGTATCTTCCTTATTTCCAAAGCTATGCATAAGGATTATACCATCGACCAGATTCACGATCTGACGAAGATTGACAAGTGGTTCCTCTATAAACTCAAGCACATCATCGACATCGACGAGCAGCTCAAGGCTTGTCCTAACATCAATGTTCTGGACAAAGATTTGCTCCGTGAGGCTAAGGTCTATGGTTTCACCGATTTCCAGATTGCCCGCGCTCTCGGAATAGAGAAAGATACCCACAATCTCCACCAGGCTTCAAGCGTTATTCGTGCTCTGCGCAAGGGCTACGGAATCGTACCTTACGTAAAGCAGATAGACACTCTCGCAGCCGAATATCCAGCCCAGACCAACTATCTCTACCTCACGTATCAGGCTAATGCTCACGATATTAACTTCGAACAGGACAAGCGTTCGATCATCGTTCTCGGCTCTGGTGCCTACCGTATCGGAAGCTCCGTTGAGTTCGACTGGTGTGGCGTTCAGGCTTTGAACACGATTCGCAAGGAGGGCTATCGCTCAGTGATGATTAATTACAATCCTGAGACCGTGTCAACCGACTACGACATGTGCGACCGCCTCTATTTCGACGAACTCACTTTCGAGCGTGTGATGGACATCTACGACCTTGAGATGCCTAAGGGTGTGATCGTTTCCACTGGTGGTCAGATTCCGAACAACCTTGCCGTTCGTCTCGATGAGCAGCATGTGCCAATTCTTGGTACTCAGGCTAAGGATATCGATAACGCTGAAGACCGTGCGAAGTTTTCTTCTATGCTTACTCGTAACGGCATCGACCAGCCTGAATGGAGCGCACTGACCAGTATGGAAGACATCGACAAGTTCATAGATCGCGTGGGCTTCCCAGTGCTTGTTCGCCCTTCTTACGTGCTCTCTGGTGCAGCCATGAATGTCTGTTCGAACAAGGAAGAGCTTGAGAAGTTCCTCCAGCTTGCTGCCAACGTGAGCGAAGACCATCCGGTCGTTGTGAGCAAGTTCCTCATGCACGCTAAGGAAGTTGAGATGGATGCCGTAGCAAAGAATGGCGAGATCATTGCCTACGCCATTTCAGAGCACGTGGAGTTTGCCGGTGTTCACTCTGGCGATGCCACAATCCAGTTCCCTCCACAGAAGCTTTACGTTGAGACTGTTCGCCGTATCAAGAAGATCTCTAAGCAGATAGCGAAGGAACTCCACATCTCTGGTCCGTTCAATATCCAGTATCTTGCAAAGGACAACGACATCAAGGTTATCGAGTGTAACCTGCGTGCTTCACGTTCGTTCCCATTTGTTAGTAAGGTATTGAAAATCAATCTTATAGAACTTGCTACAAAGGTGATGCTCGGACTTCCTGTTGAGAAGCCTTCAAAGAACCTCTTCGACCTTGACTACGTCGGAATAAAGGCGTCACAGTTCTCGTTCAACCGTCTCCAGAAGGCTGACCCAGTGCTTGGTGTAGATATGGCTTCTACGGGTGAGGTTGGCTGTATCGGTGAGGACACGAACACCGCTCTGCTGAAGTCAATGCTCTCTGTTGGTCAGCGTATTCCGGAGAAGAACATCCTGCTCTCTACGGGTACTGCGAAGCAGAAGGTGGCTATGCTCGGTGCTGCCAAGCAGTTGATAGACAACGGCTACAAGATCTATGCCACTGGTGGTACTGCCGATTTCCTCAACCAGAACGATATTCCGAACACTCTTGTTCACTGGCCTTCAGACCTTGACGAAAATGGTCAGCCTCTTCAGCCACAAGCTCTCGAAATGCTCCATGAGCACGAGATAGACATGGTGGTTAATATTCCGAAGAATCTCACCGTTCGCGAGCTTGACAATGGCTACAAGATTCGTCGTGCAGCCATCGACCTTAACATCCCGCTCGTGACAAACTCCCGTCTTGCCGCAGCCTTCATCAATGCGTTCTGCAACGTTAAGCTTGAGGACATAGACATCAAGGCTTGGGGGGAGTATTAATGTGTAAGTAGTAAGTAATAAGTAAGTGAACACAATTATTTTTATAATAACGCTCTGAGTTTAAAACACAAGTCTCACAAGTGACACGAGTTCATATACTATAGTCTTTTAAAAGGTACACAAGTCTTTTCTTCCAACATAAAAGCGAAAACTTGTGCTACTATTGAAAACTGTAAATAACTTGTGTATCTTGTGCAACTTGCGTTTAATAAAAATTACTTATTACTTCATACATAATCATATCATACTGGTGGGCAAGTTTTATACTTGCTCACCTTTATTTTTCCCAAATTTCACCCGAAAACAATCTTTTTTGTTGATATATTACTTTCATTTCCTTTTTTATTTGTACTTTTGCACAAACTAAAACTAATAACAAGAACCAGATAGTAAAAAACACCATATAACCAACCAAGAAACAATACCATTATGGCTAAGAAATATGACATAACTGAAGATGAGACGCAAATGGTTAATGAACCTGCCATGTCTTTATACTCGGGCACTAGCATAGCTGACGCTTTGTGGGCTTTGATTGTCAATCAATCAGAAGAGGTGCGAAGTGTCATTGCTGCTCGTCTTAATCGTTTGCAATCAAGGACGAATCGTGCAGTGCCATATACAATGGAAGAAATCAATGCTCGCATTGATGAATCAGAAGCGCAGATTATGGCTGGAGAAATCCTGTCTGGTGAAGAAGTTCACGACAAGATGCGTCAGTATATCACACAATAAATTCATTTACACTATATCCAAGGATAGAAGCGTAACCATAGCAGACATTTGGGATATGCGCCGTCATCCAGATAATCTTGCTAAAAGAATAAAAACAAAATAAACCATAAACCAAATAATTTAAAAACCAGAAAACTAAAAACTAAAATATAACCATATAGCAGCACAGGCTATCATTGTGGTATCCCTGGAAACAAGCGTAGGAAACTTAGTTCGGATGGATAGAAACCACAGCAATGATGGTTGGCTTTGGCGTATAAGCATATAGGAAGCCAATCTACTGAATATAGATAACCTGATGATTGCGATCCGTTTAGGGTCGTGAGCATCATTCTTATTCAGTAGAGGGGTCCATCAATTTCCTACGCTTGTACCCCGGGATACCATAAGAAGGAGTTCACGCCCTTCTTTTATCCCCATACCTCAACGTAAGCCATACATATTATTGATAAGATAGTTCCCAGTTGCTTGAACTATAACCTTATCAGTACTATGAGTAGTAAGTTCTTTAATAATATCGATACTCCGCTTATCGGTAAGTTCGAAGGTATAGCAAAGAATATGCACAACTTTTATGCATTTCTTGCTGTAGCCGGTTATTTCCGTTCGTCAGGTTACTTCAAACTTCGTAAGCACCTTGAAGATGTAAAGGTCATAAAGATTCTCGTGGGAATCAATATTGACGACATCTTCCGCAAACACGATAAGAGCCTATTGATGCTTGGCGGCGAGGATGAAGCGCGAGCACAGTTTACCCAAGACTTTATAAATGATGTCATTGGCGCAAAGTATAGTGAAGAGGTTGAAAAAGGCATTCTTCAACTTTGTGACGACCTTGCAAGTGGTAAGGTTGAGATGCGCATAGATAAATCAAAGAACCTTCATGCCAAGTTCTATCTCTGTCTTCCAGAAGATCACAATGAAGACTCTGACGGTTGGGTGATAATGGGTTCCTCTAACATTTCCGACTCGGGCCTCGGCATTACGCGTCCTCCTCGCTACGAACTGAATGTAGCGATGAAGGATTATGCTGATGTGGATTATTGTCATAAGGAGTTCTGGAGACTATGGGAAGAGTCTATTCCTCTTTCACCAGAAGACATAGCAACATTGCGCAAAAAGACGCATCTTGACAACATGCCTACACCATACGAACTTTACATCAAGGTTCTCATAGATGCTTTCGGCGACCAGGTTGAGGACAATTTCACTCTTGACCTTCCAGACGGATACATGGAGTTGAAGTATCAGAAGGATGCTGTCATTCAAGGCTATCAGATGCTGAAGCAATACAACGGCTTCTTCCTTGCTGATGTCGTCGGTACAGGAAAGACTGTTGTCGGTGCAATGATAGCAAAACGCTTTATTGAAGAGAATGGAAAGAACACCAATGTTCTTGTTGTTTATCCGCCAGCAGTAGAAGACAACTGGAAAGACACATTCAAAGATTTCGGTATTGATAAGAGATACACTCAGTTCATCAGTAACGGTAGCCTTGACAAAGTTCTTGAAGGCAAGAACAACTATAAGACCGCAGAAGAATTTGACCTTATTCTCGTGGATGAGGCTCACAACTTCCGTTCAGACTCGGCAGAACGCTATGATGAACTTCAGCGTATCTGCAAGTCTCCACGCATCAATGAAGGTATGGTAGAAGGTGTTCAGAAGAAAGTCATGCTCCTCTCTGCCACTCCGCTAAACAATCGTCCTGAAGATTTCCTCAATCTCATTCTCCTCTTTCAGGATGCCCGAATGTCGAACATAGATGGTGTTGGTAATTTGAACATCAAGTTTCAGCCATGGATTAAGCGTTATAAGGAAATAATGAAAGAACGCTTTAAGGCAAAAAATCCTGATGACCTAAACCGACTTACCAAGGAAGTTGATACCATCTATGAACGAATGCGTACGGAAATACTGGATAAGATACTTGTTCGTCGTACTCGTAAGAATCTGATTAACAACGATGAGTATAAGGCAGACCTTGACCGTCAGGGAATCGTGTTCCCAAACATAGCACAGCCGAATGAATGTATGTATGAACTCAATCCAGAGCTCTCAACTCTATTTGGCGAGACCATGACCTTGCTGGCTGACACATACGATGCAGAAGAGAACCCTGATGGAACTGGATTTGACTACGCTCGCTATCGTGCCATTGAGTTCCTTGTGGGTGAAGCAAAGGAAAAGTACAAACAGGCACAACATATCACAGGACTCCTTTCCGCCATCTATCGTGTACACATGGTAAAACGTCTTGAAAGCAGTTTCTATGCTTTCAGAAAGTCTCTGCATACATTCAAGAAGATTACCGAAGACATGATAAAGATGTTCAGCGAAGACAAGATTCTCATTGCTCCTGACTTTGACGTAAAGGGCATGATGGCAAAGAATATGGAAATAGATGCTATCATTGAGGACATTGCAAAGAGGGGTGTTGACAAGTCGGATTTTGTTTATCAGAAGTCTGACTTCAACCCAGTATTCCTTGACATGCTGAATAACGACCTTGAAAAAGCTACGGAACTTTGCGAGCGTTGGGATGCCATTGGAGAGGTGGATCCTAAACTTGATGAATTCATAGACCTGCTTAATGGCGAATTGTTCAGCAAGAAACTGAACAAGACTGGCAAACTTGTTGTTTTCTCAGAGAGTGTTGATACACTCAATTATCTCACAGAACAACTGAAAAAGCGCCTGAACAGAAAGGACATCCTTTTCGTTAGTGCAGCTAATCGCAAGACACAGATTCCGCATATCCAGCAGAACTTTGATGCAAACTACAAGAAGGGCGAGAAACTAAACGAGTATAATATCATTCTCACCTCTGATGTTCTTGCTGAAGGCGTAAACCTCCACCGCTCCAATGTCATTGTCAACTACGATTCTCCATGGAATGCTACAAGACTGATGCAGCGTATCGGTCGTGTGAATCGTATCGGTTCTGTAGCTGACTGTATATATAACTATATGTTCTATCCATCGGCAGAAGGCGATGAGGAAATCAAACTTTATCAGAATGCCCTTCTTAAACTTCAAGGCTTCCACGCTGCACTTGGTGAGGATGCACAGATATACTCTCGCCAGGAGGTTCTTCATACATTCAAACTCTTTGATGAGAATGTCCGTGACCGCATAGACAAGCAACTTGAAATGCTTCGAGAGATACGCGAACTCTATGCCAACGACCGTAAACTCTATCAGCGCATCAAGGCTCTTCCTGCAAAGAGCCGTACTGTTCGCAAGCCTTCCAACTGCGGCGTTCCGGTAGAGAGCAGAACGAGTGTTGTCTATATTACCAAAGGTCAAAAGAGTCAGTTCTATATCGTTACAGGCGACAACAAACCTGTGAAGGCAGAGTTTGTGGATGCTGCAGAGATACTCCGTGCCAAGGCGACAGAACAGGCTGGCGACTTTGAGGCAGTCAAGGATATTCATTACAATCATGTGGAGAAAGCCTTCAATGCTTATCTGGCAGAGGTAGAGTCTGATAATGCTACACCTTCCATCACGGAAAAGAAGAACGACAACGGAACAAAGGCCATGGCTCTCATTCGTGAACTGAAGCGTGCATTCCGAAACGATGAGGTTTACGACAAACTCCTTGTGCTGGAGCGTTATGTGGACGATGGTATATACAACCGTCTCACAAAGGGTATGAATCAGTTGAAGCAGCAGATTACCAAGATGACGAAAGATGGTAGTCGTGTTACTCAGCATGCAGCAGAGATTCTTCCTGTCATTGAAGGCTACTATGATAAGTATCATATCCCTACAGAGCGTCTGAAGAAGGAAGAAAACACGGACGACCCTATCATTGTTACATCTGAAACCTTTGAATAAAAAGAACCATGGCTTACACAAGAGAACAAATACAGCAGCTGTTTCAGTCATCGTTTGACTTGACGAAATGGACAGACCTTATAATAAACTTCTTCAATGCACGCGAAGTGAGACGTGTGCCAGTTCCGCTTGATATTGATTCCGCAGAAGGACAAGGTTACGAGCTGGGCTATCTTGACACTAACGATACTTATCGCATCGGCTTCTTCTATCTGAAGCTGAACCGCTCCATAGATAATCGTAAGGTAGGTTTGCGCCAGATGATAGCAAACTACATTAAGATCGATGCTGATGCTGGTATCGGTGTGTTTGATGACGGAAAGCATTGGCGACTCTCCTTCATCACAGACCTTCGTGGCGAGAAGACTTCACCAAAGCGTTATACCTTTGTCTTTGGTGATAGTCAGAATATGTATCGTACAGCCGTTGACCGCTTTATGGAACTTCAGCGAAAGGGTATCTCATTTGCAAACATAAAGGATGCTTTCTCCGTTGAGGCTCTCACCAAGCAGTTCTATAATGAACTCTTCGACTGGTACACATGGGCATTGAAGGAAGATACTGGTGTATATTTCCCAAACAATCCAAACACACCTGCTGACGACCGCGAGAATCTTGACACAAAGATGATTCGCCTCATCACTCGTCTTATGTTCGTGTGGTTCATAAAGCAGAAAGGACTTGTACCGGATGCTCTCTTCAATCCAGAGGAAGTTGACCATTGGCTTAAGGATTTTGACGCGCAGAGTATGAAGTCGGCAAACTACTATCAGGCTATTCTTCAGAACCTCTTCTTTGCCACTCTCAACCGACCTATCAAGACCGTCTCTTACGATAAGAATGGAAATGAGATTGTAGAGCGCAGAGGCTTTGCTCATTTGCAAGGAAAGCAGGATGTTAAGTCGCTTTATCGCTACGAAGAACTCTTCAAAATCAGCAAGGATAAGATTCTCTCAATCTTTGAGTTTATTCCTTTTATTAATGGCGGACTCTTTGAATGTCTTGATAAGAACAAGACAAGCGACGGCGTTGACCATGCTTACTTTGAGGATGGTTTCAGCTGAAACTCTACAATTAAAGATGGTAGATGGACAAAGCGTGCTTTCGTGCCAAACAAACTTTTCTTCGATCCAGAGGATGGTATTATCTCCATCTTCAATCGCTACAACTTTACGGTAGAGGAAAACTCACCATCCGAACAGCAGATAGCACTTGACCCAGAACTCCTCGGAAAGGTGTTTGAGAACCTTCTTGGCGCTTATAATCCAGAAACTCAACAAACGGCTCGCAGTCAGAGTGGTTCGTTCTATACTCCTCGTGAGATTGTAAACTACATGGTTGACCGCAGCTTGGAGGCTTATCTCGGTAATACTGATGAGGTAAAGGCTTTGTTCAAGGATAGTTTTGTTTATGATGAAACTCAGCGAGAATTCTATGATGGAGTAATAGCAAAACTCAAAACTATAAAAGTGCTTGACCCTGCCTGCGGTTCTGGTGCATTCCCAATGGGTATGCTCAATCGTATTGTGGAGATTATGCAGAATCTTCAAGCTCCTGGCAGCAAGTATGACCTCAAACTCCAGATAATGGAGAACTGTATCTATGGTGGTGATATACAGACTATAGCCGCTCAGATTACCAAACTCCGTTTCTTCATATCTCTTGTTTGTGATTGCAAGAAGACTGATAGTGCAGACGAGAATTACGGAATACCGAACCTGCCGAACCTTGAGACGCATTTTGTAACTTGTGATTCTTTGATAGGATTGAAGAAGCCACAGTCGTATGACCTTTTTGAACTTGATGTTGTTGCATTGAAGGACAAACTCAAAGAGGTACGTCATGAGCACTTTACGGCAAAGACCGTTTATCAGAAGACCAAACTTCGCAATCGTGACAAGGAACTTCGCGACGAACTCGCAAAGATGCTTTCTGACGATAATGTCATTGCAAGTGAAGAGGCAAAGATGATGGCAGCATGGAATCCATACGACCAAAACGGCAAATCTCCTTTCTTTGATCCTGAATGGATGTTCGGTATCAAAGACGGATTCGATGTGGTGATTGGTAATCCGCCGTATATTCAGTTGCAAGAGAATGAAGGCAGATTGGGTAATTTGTACGAACCATGTGGCTATGAAACATTTACCCGAATGGGAGACATGTATATGCTTTTTTATGAACGTGGCATTAACCTTCTTAAGAAAAAAGGACATCTTTGTTACATCACAAAAAACCAATGGATGACAGTCGCATCTGGAGAAGCACTTCGTGGCTACTTTGCGAGCAAAACTGATCCTTTGCTTCTGCTTAATTTCTCTGGAGTAAAAATCTTTGAGAGTGCAACAGTAGACACTCATATTTTACTTCTTTCAAAAGATAAAAACCAAGGTAATACTTGTGCTTCTGTTCTTAATAAGAGTAATAAGGAACAATTAAATTCTCTTGAAGCTTTTGTTTCTGATCATAGTCATCCAATGAATTATAATACATCTGAAAAATGGGTGATTCTTTCTGACATTGAGTATGATATACAAGATAGAATAAAGAAGAATGGATATTCTATTTTGGATTGGTATGTAAAAATAAACTTTGGAATAAAGACTGGCAATAACGATGCTTTTATCATAGACACAGCAACAAAGGATCAGATTCTTTCCAATTGTAAAGACGAAGCAGAGAAAGCAAAAACAGCGAAGTTACTTCGTCAGATACTGAGGGGAAAGGATATTCTTCGTTATGGGTACGATTGGGCGGATAAATGGCTTGTAGCTATATATCCAGCTATGAATTATAGCATTGATAATTATCCTGCAATTAAAGATTATTTGCTCTCATTTGCATATACTGCTCTTTGCAATGACAATAATGTTGAGATTGCAAATAATAACCTTGCAGATTACTGCAAGCAGAAACTTATGCAAGCGGGTAAGGAAATCATTATAAAAGGTAAGCCCGTAACAAATTCTCGTGGTCAAAAAGATAAAAGCAGAAAACGTACAGGTAATAAATGGTTTGAAACACAAGATCAAATCAGTTATTGGAAGGAGTTTGATAAACCAAAGTTGTTGTGGAAACGTATTGGCTCAATATTACGTTTTGCCTACGATGACACAGGTATATTAGGTTTGGATAGTACATGTCTTGCAACTGGTGAACATCTAGAAGTATTATGTTGCATACTAAACTCAAAATTGGGGCACTATATGTTAAAGGATTCGCCAAGAACAGGAACCGGAGACTTGTTGATTAGTGTGCAAGCTGTTGAACCTTTGAGAGTTCCTAACGTCACAAATGAGCAAGAATCGCGACTCAAAGAATTGTTGCAGCAACAAATGCAACAAGTTACTGAAGCTAATGATCTTGCTATAGATGACATCGTTTATGAGATGTATGGCATAAATGATAAGATAATGCGTGAGTACATTGATAACTATGAATTGTAGCATTATCCCCCCTCTCTCATATCGCAAGCAAAAGCATCTGACCAGAGCCGACATCCCCGATGGCACAATCTCCATCGGTGACGCGGCTTTCAGCCTTTGCCCTTTGCTGAAGCTGGTCACTATACCTGCCTCAGTAGAGCACATAGGCGTGGCTGCTTTCTGCGGTTCGGGGGTGGAAGAAGTTACGTTCTTAGGTATTCCTAAAGTGATAGAACAATCTGTATTCGCACATTGTGACAAACTGAAAAGAATAATTGTGCCGAAAGGTTCCAAGAGTTGCTTTGCGCAATACTTCAATAACAATATTCTATTTGAAACAGATGAAACAGGAAGTGTTCCGAAGCAAAATCCACAATATAAACCAAAACAAACTACGACCATGAATATCAATGAAATAATAAGCACACTGAAAGAAGACTATGCCCTCCGCAATAGTCTCCGCAGAAAGAACTTCGCAATACAAGAAGAACTGAATGAAGAAATCAGCAATCTTGAAAAGCAGTACATCACTTCTTCCATCATTCCACAACTGGAAGCATACGCTAAGGAGCTTCTCAAAGACCTTGAGTGTGAGGTGTACCTTGCTGTAAAAAAGGACATAAACGGAAACGTTAGTGTGGATAACGAACTTGTTTCGTGGGAGGATGTTCATGCAGCTACAGAAGAAGACAATACTCCTAATGTAGTACAAGAACCTGATGATGATACCATAGAAAATGAAAGTTCTCAAGATACGGATGAAGGAAACGACACACCTCGCTCCACACGAGGAGGAAGGAAGAAATTCAAAGTTATCCTTAACGGAAAGGAAGTTCCAGGGACAAATGGCTCTTCAATTCTTACAGAAGTAGTGAAGCTTATTGGCTACCGTAAGGTGGCGGCAATGAACATCTTATGCGGTAACAAAGATGAACGCTATAATCTTGTTGACAGACGGAAACGTATGGACGTGAATCCTAAAACAGGCAAACCACAGAAATGGCAAGAAGAGCGCGATGGATGGTTCGTTTATACGAATATGCCAAATCCTGACAAGATTAAAAAAATCAAGGAAATAGCAGAGAAGAGTGGAAATACTGTTCAGATAGAAATGTTGAACGAGAATGAAGCGGAGGCCTTACCAGATCTTTTTACATCACCCCATAATGAATCTGTTGACGATTCTGTCCGTGGTCGTTTCAAGCGATGGATGGAAGCAAGCCTTGATCGCTCTACTGTTTCTAATTATCTGAAGAAACTGGACGATTATATCCCTGAGTGGATACGCCAAGAACTTGATGAACCCGACTTTAACAGTATCTATGACTATACCACTCCCGATGATGTTCAACTCTACATCGAGTTACTCAAATCCTCAGACGCTTTCATGCAAGAAAACATCCGCATGCACAATTCCATGACCGCTGCCCTAGGAAAGTTCCTGAGGTTTGTGGAGAGTGGAGAATAGACTCCAATCACTCGCGAGGAGTACGAGAACTTCACACTTTAGTGACGAAAACGGAGAATAACTTTCCGAATACATAAAAAAGTAGCGATAGGTTTTGTCATTTCAGAACTTATCGCTACTTTTGCATTTTGAAAACCTGCAATCAGTTCAATTATGCCATTGACAAAGGAGGAAGCTGCAAGGCTTGGCTTCAAGATACAGCCAATAAAACATTCCATGAAGAGGCGTGCCATCTGGCATGACTATTCCCGAGAGGGTGTTTATCTTATCACCGTCCATATAGCAATGGAT
>JAZRXS010000194.1:0-3469 GCA_045600325.1 Prevotella sp. | reverse complement strand
AATACACTTACGGCAAGGGAACATGGAGCTGGATTCAGTGGATGGACGGCAGCTGCAACTACGACGCCCAGAAGACATACATCAACTTCGCTGCGGATATGGGCTACAAGTCTGTGCTCATCGACGCTTTCTGGGACAGCAATATCGGTCATGAGAAGATGGAAGACCTTGCCAAGTACGCTGCATCAAAGGGTGTTGGCATCTTCCTTTGGTACAATTCCAACGGCTATTGGAACCACGCTCCTCAGGGACCTTTCGGCATTATGCACCGTGCCGTGACTCGTACTCGCGAGTTCCGCTGGATGAAGAAGATTGGCATTCGCGGTATCAAGGTTGACTTCTTCGGTGGCGACAAGCAGCAGCAGATGCAGCTTTATGAAGACATCCTCAACGATGCAAACGACGCTGGCGTGATGGTGATCTTCCACGGCTGCACGCTTCCTCGCGGTTGGGAGCGCATGTATCCAAACTTCGTGGCTTGTGAGGCTGTGCGTGCAAGCGAGAACCTACACTTCGGACAGAACGAATGTGACAACGAGGCTCTCTACGCTACTGTTCATCCATTCTGCCGTAACTCTCTCGGCAATATGGACTGGGGCGGCTCTGCGCTCAACAAGTTCTACGGACGCAACAACCAGCGTGGCACTCAGCGCAAGACATCCGACGTCTTCGCTATCGCTGCTGCCGTACTTCTCCAGTCACCAGTTCAGCACTTCGCACTTGCTCCAAACAACCTCACCGATGCTCCTGCATGGGCTATCGACTTCATGAAGCGCGTGCCTACAGAGTGGAGCGACGTGAAGTACATTGCCGGCGAACCTGGAAAGTATGTAATCCTCGCTCGTCGCACTGGCAACGACTGGTACGTCTGCGGCGTTAACGCAATGAACGAAACCCTCAACACTACAATCTCTCTTGACGGAATCTTTGAAGCAAACCAGCAGGTAAAGCTCTATTCAGACGATGCCAACCTCGCTGGTAGCGTAAAGGAAGTGAAGCTCAACAAGAAGAAGCTGCTCAAGATTTCCATACCAAACAATGGAGGTCTGGTTATTGAGAAATAAAGCGAGTCAATAACTTTCACGCATAGTTTCACAAGATGAACTAACGCTTCTAAAATAATATCTCATAGGAAAACGCCTCAAAAAATGCATTTTTTGAGGCGTGTTCCTATGAGTTTTAACATGGCAGTGACCCTGTTATGATATGTAAGTGGCACAGTTATAGGATGTAAATGCCATATTCATGACGCGGAGAGTTTGCGGAGAGTTGGCGGTAAGTTGCGGTGAGTTGGAGCAACTCACCGCAAAGACAAGCCTTTGTAAGTCAAATAGTTACAAGGGCGTTGCGGCGAGGTGGCGAGTTGTAAGCAAAAATCTCTATCATTTCTCAAACTAAGACCATTAACAAAAGCCCGTATTCGCTGTCTGCTCTTAGCGAATACGGGCTTTGATATTATACATTATTAGATATATCGAGAGGAAATGTTGGCTGAAGCCGTTAAAAGATACGAGGAGAATGGATATCTGTGAAAATCAAATTGACAACGTAAAGAGCCCTTGAATTATACCAATACTTTATCAAGCACTTCTTGTGTGAGACTAACACCCTATATTCCCGTTTTCCTTTTGTTGGTATTACTCTGCCTATTGTTGGCATTTGAGCGATTGAATCAATATCTTTCGATATATTCTCCACCAGTGTTTGGTTCTGCGTCACTTTAGTGGCAAGTAAGTGCCTTTTCCCCGAAGTCCATATAGATTATTTTAGCCCTTAGAAGTCTGATTCCCGCCCTATTGTACATGCTTCTCTTTATTGCCTTTATCTTATTCACCGTCCCTTCCATTACCCCATTGCTATAGCTAGTCTCATAGGCTTGCCTTACAGCTTCTTTGTCGGATTCTATGTATGTGGCAAAACGATGCAGCTCTGCACACTGGCATTGCTTGGCATCCTCTATCCACTCATCTATCTTTGGAGCACCGTCAGCTGAGGCAATCATGCTTCTAAAACTGACGCATGCCCCCATGACCTTGTCAATATGCGGATGTGACGTCTTCAGTTTAAGTAGTTTCTCGCTCGTTGTATGTCCGGTCATGATGTAGTGCCATATCACGTCTTTTCTGAGTCTTGTGCACTTCCCAGTAGCCTCGAGCTTCTTGTTGTTCTCCCGTATCTGCTTTCGCAGCTCAGAGTATTTTGCCGTTATCCTTCTCATGCATCGGTGGACAAGCTTTGATTCCAGCTTTCCCTTCATTTTTTTGACTACCGCCTGTACGCCTATCGTGCCGCCTGCTACTATCGCCGCAATCTCTCTTGAGTTGCCCAAAGCTTTGCTTTGTTCAGAGGAGAGAACCTTTGATATGTGCAGCCTCCCCAGCGTGTGCACTCTTCTGGGCTTCAGGCCCAAAGCACCGGCTATCTCCGATATGGACTTGCCCTCCTCCTGCAGTTGCCTTATCTTGAAGTACTCCTGCACCTTATGGCGATGCCGTGCTTCGCCCATCTCCGCAATATCCTCCTTTATCATGCGCAAAGCCTCCTCTTCATCAGGATAAGGATATTCCTGTTTCACCTTCTTTTGCCCGAGCATTCCACGGATGGCGTCAACCATCGTATCCTTGAGATTCTTCACCAGATGAAACCTGTCCGTAACCTGTACCGCCTCAGGACGGCCCAGCCTTATGAGGGAGGCATAGTCACGGCTTCCGTCACGGGTCACGAGCTTGACCTCGGGATGAGATCCCAGCCATTGGGCAACCTCGAGGGGATACCTGCCGTCAAATACGGCAAGTACCCCTCCCGTGGAGTGATCCACGATGGAGCACATATAGGTGTGACCCTTGCGGAAGGCCCAGTCGTCTATGGCTATATAACCACTACAGACAACATCCGGATTCTTCTCTCCCAGCTTGCTCGCCTTGCGGAGGCAGGTGGATTTGCTGACCCTTATGTTCTGCATGGATAGGGCTTTGGAGGCAAGGCGGGCTGACTGGTTCAGGGAAGTGTACTCTACGCGCTTGCTGATCTCGTTGGTCATACGGGCATAGGGCTGGGCTATCTTCAGTTGTTCGGAGAAATGCTTCTTCTTGCAATCCGCGTTCTTGCAACGGAACAGGCGGGTTGTCAGTAGTAGCGTCGTATGCGCACCAAGGAATTCCACGTCCTGCAGTTTGCGATGGCGATATGCCTTCACGCTGCTACTTTTCATTCCACAGATGGGACAGGCAGAGAACTTGCCGCAAGTATGGGCAAAGAAGGTCACTTCCTCGTTTTTGCGATCAAAATCATCAAGAACAAGACGGCTTTGTTTGAATTTTTCACTGATTTCGCGATTTATTTTACGGAATGCTTGCAGATTCCGACTGTTTTGTGTACCTTTGCACTGTGCAGGAGTATGGTGGTTTGAGTGTTGAGTTTTCACATGCAAAGATACGAAAAATTACCGTATTTCTGCACTTTTAATATG